>JANXYY010000012.1 GCA_025355805.1 Actinomycetes bacterium | reverse complement strand
CAACATGCCGCGCTGAGAATCATCAATCCCCGGAAGAAGAACTCGAGCGCATATCAATTCGAGTAGCAGCCTTGGTGCGGTAGCACCACGCATCTGAGTGAGGCCTTCGCTCACAATATCTGCGGCCCGAGAGAGCGACGCCGAGCCAAATCGCGAAGATTGCCCGCGCATGCGTTCAATCTGGTCATCTGGCAGATCGCGCATAATCGAGTGCGCGGCATCAGGTGCTGCGCCAAGCACGATCAGATCACGTAAGCGCTCCAGAAGATCTTGCGCGAACCGCCTAGGTTCATGTCCTGCCTCGACTAAGCGATCAACGACTTGAAAAACAGTTGCCGCATCATTGGCTGCCATGGCATCGATTGTGTCGTCAAGCAGTCCACTATCCGTGTAGCCCAAAAGTGCGATTGCAATTTCGTAAGTGACACCTTCGTCGCCGGCACCGGCAAGTAGTTGGCCCAAAACAGATTGTGCATCACGAACAGACCCGCCGCCAGCACGAACGACAAGGGGCAGAACCCCCTTTGCTACCTTCACCTTTTCCGCTTTGCAGATCATCGCCAGGTTTTCGTTGAGGACCCCTGGTGCTACCAATCGGAATGGATAGTGGTGTGTGCGCGACCTGATCGTCGAAATTAATTTCTCTGGCTCAGTGGTTGCAAAAATAAATATGACATGCGGAGGTGGTTCTTCGACGACTTTCAAAAGTGCATTTGCGGCGCCCGGTCCGAGCTGATGCGCCTCGTCAATGATGTAAATCTTGTACTGACTCTGTACCGGAGAAAAGAATGCCTTCTCGCGAAGATCGCGTGCATCATCGACCAAGCCATGCGTGGCCGCATCGAGTTCGATTACATCGATTGACCCAGGACCATTGGCGACGAGGTCGCGACATGATTGACACTCACCGCACGGTTCTGGTGTTGGGCCTTTTACGCAGTTAAGGCTGCGCGCAAGGATTCGCGCACTTGATGTTTTCCCACATCCGCGCGGGCCAGAAAATAGGTAAGCATGATGTATTCGTCCAGAGCGGAGGGCATTGGATAGTGGTTCGGTGACATGGTCTTGCCCGATTACGTCGGCAAAGCGCGATGGTCGGTACTTGCGATAGAGCGCGAGCGACACTATTCCCCCCAATCCCTATACATTTACGACGATTAGCGACCCCCCGCACACCCGACAGAGCCGGCCTACCCTTGCTACCTTCCGGCCCTGGGGGAGTTTGGCTGGGTGACGCCGCACGGGGGGTCGTCGGTAAGCATACGGTTTAGGGCGGACGGGGAGCAGGCGGGAGCAACGTATGATTCCCCACGGAGGATTCGCATAGTGGCCGAGTGCGCACGCTTGGAAAGCGTGTATAGGGAAACCTATCGCGGGTTCAAATCCCGCATCCTCCGCCATCTCTTTTTCGGTCACCTTTTTCGGTCACCTTTTTCGGTCACCTTTTTCGGTGAGCGGCGAGTCCCCTCACCTCGAACGGCGAGTTGCCTCATTAATCAAGCCGACGTTTAGATTTCAACACCGATGTACTTGGTTTCGAGAAACTCATGGATCCCAGCGAATCCGCCTTCTCGGCCAAGTCCACTCTGCTTGAATCCGCCAAATGGGGCGGCCGGATCCGAGATGACCCCGCGGTTGATGGCCACCATCCCAGATTCCAACGCCTCCGCGGTGCGAATGGCGCGTTTCAAATCACCCGAGAAAACGTAACTGATCAATCCGTACGGGCTGGCATTTGCGTGGCGAATAGCTTCTTCGTCATTTTCGACCGCGACGATCGGTGCAACTGGCCCGAAGATTTCGTAATCCAGAATTGGGTTACCGACCGCAACGTTAATCACTGTCGCCGGATAGAAGGCGCCTGGTCCCGTCGGAACTTCGCCGCCGGTAATCACTGTCGCGCCATCAGCAACCGCCTGATCGACGAGTGCTGCAATCTTGTCGCGCTCTTTAATGGAGACACTTGGTCCAAGTTGATTATTGGTATCTAATCCGGGCCCGACCTGAAGCGCCTTCATCGCCAACGCAAACTTACTGGCGAACTCTTCGGCCAAATTTTTGTCGACGTAAAAACGATTTGCGGAAGTACACGCCGCACCGCCATTGCGCATCTTGGCGACCATTGCACCTTGCACCGCCGCGTCAACGTCGGCATCTGCAAGAACAAGGAATGGAGCATTCCCACCCAATTCCATTGACGTACGAATAACTTGGTCAGCTGATTGTTTAATGAGCAACTGCCCAACTTCAGTCGATCCAGTGAATGAAAGATTCCGCACGCGCGGGTCATGCAAAATATGACTGATGCCAGGACCAGTGTGATCGGGAAGAATTACATTCACGACGCCCGCAGGGACGCCAGCGCGATCAAGGATGTCTGCAATCGCAAGCGCCGTAAGCGGAGTTTCCGCAGCAGGTTTTAAAATTACGGTGCATCCCGCCGCCAACGCAGGACCAATTTTGCGTGTTGCCATGGCCGCCGGGAAGTTCCACGGCGTAATTAGCATTGAAATTCCGACGGGTTGATGAGTGACAATGATTCGCTTATCGCCGCTTGGTGCCATCCTAAAATCGCCTTGGATACGAACGGTTTCTTCGGAGAACCAGCGGAAGAACTCGGCCGCGTAGGCAACTTCGGCGCGAGCATCCGCGAGCACTTTCCCATTTTCGCGAGTTACCAATTGCGCAAGATAATCTAACTCCGCAATCATCAATTCGTAGGCGCGACGCAACATTTCTGCACGTTGCCTTGGCGCGAGAGCCGCAAAAGGTTTCGCGGCGCGCTCGGCAGCATCGATCGCCAAATCATTAATCTCATTATTTGAGGTGGCTACCTCCGCAATTACGGAGCCATCGCTGGGGTCGTAAACGGGAAGTCGGCCTGATCCCTTGTGCCATTTTCCGTCGATGAAAAGATCACTCTGAATCGTCGTCATATTGAAAGCCTAGAGCGGCTCCGCCGGAACGGAAAAATGGAACCAGGTAGCCGGCTTTATAACGCGCTCGCCGACGCGAAGGCAACTGAACCCCCGGCCGGCGAGCGCGTTATCGGACGTAGTTATGAGTCGTGTCGCGGACGAGACGAGCTAAATCCGACGGCCCTTCAAAACTGTCAGCGCGCCAAGTCCTGCGACCAAGCCACCGGCAACCATAAGGACCAGAATGAGCCTGGCCAACCCAACTGGCTTCAGCGTGTTGTAGTTAGCGAGGTTTTTGTCGAAAACTTTGACGAGCCCGTTAAAGCGCTGCATTGACGCTGGCATTGTCTGCAAGGCCTGAGCCGTTGCCGGAAAATTGCTGGCGAGGAAGGTCTGCAATTGCTGCGGCGTCATCTTCAACTGCGTGGCCAAGGCAGGGAGCATTGTGGTTTGCATCTCATTGCCCATGGCCCCGATCGTTTGGAGCGCCCCGGTCGCATTGGTTACCAATGCTTGGGTATAGACCGGCTTGAGGTTTGCGTTCAACTGGTCAGCATCGGCAGCCTTGGCCGGCAGCGACAAGGCGACGGGGGCAACCAACAGCAGAAGGCCCACCACAATCGCTGCTGCTCCCGCCGCTTTCGGCGAGCGCAGCATCAGAAGTCCGATGAGGAAAACTAGGAATCCAGCGCCAAACAGCGCCCAGGGAACGGTCGTGGCTGGCAAGTTCTTGGTGGGGATTGCGTCGGCCGATGCAAACAGTGGCCGTTGCTTATCAAGCGTGTTGATCAGCCCGTTGAAAGTGGGAACTGCGACGGGCAAGGCGCCCATCCCTGCCGCCACTGCCGGGAACTTCTGGGCAACGAAGTCGTTGAACTGCGTCGGGGTCATCTGCAACTGCTGGCTCAACGCGGGAGCGAGTTTCGTGGTGAACTCTTGCTGCACCGCAGACAAGCCCGCGATATCGGCGCGAGCGGTATCAATGGAACTCTGTGTCAATGCCGGGCGGAAGTCGACGATCAGATTCTCAAAGGCAGGTCCGACGGCGAATAAGTTGCTGACGAGTGTGATCACAACCAAACTGGCCCCGACCAGCATGACCAACACCGCGATTGCTTTATTCAAAACGCCGGGTCCTCTTGAGGGAATGGCGGGGGAAGTTCCTGGTTTGGAGGCTGTGATCGTCATACCTAGTGCTCGTCTCGCTCGTCGATCATGAATGTGCGACACCGGAACATGTCCCAAGCGGTCGAATATTTGATAGATCGCAAGCGTGGGACTTAAGCCCCGATGTATCTCAGACTACGACCGCGTCTCGGGGGACGGTAGGGGGGATCGCTGTGGGCTTGATCACCCAGATTGGTTGCGATTGCCACGAATTTATCCGGCACGACCACGCCTGATTCTTTATTCGCCGACGACGTACGACCTATACAGCGCGTCGGAGTTCCGTACTCGAGAGCGGCTTGACCCCAACGAGCAGACCTGGTGTGTCACTAGTTAATGGCGGTGGCGGTGGGATTTGAACCCACGGTGGAGTTCCCCCCACACACGCTTTCGAGGCGTGCTCCTTAGGCCGCTCGGACACGCCACCGCCGGCAAAGATACCCGAGCATTGAACTACGGCGATACTCGAGCGGCGAGTTGCCTCACCTTGAACGGCGAGTTGCCTCGCCTTGAGCGGCGAGTTGCCTCAATCCGAGCGACGATCGGAGAAGAAATTGCGCAAGATTTGCCCGCACTCGATCTCACGAACACCCGAGATAACTTCGGGACGATGATTCAGGCGACGATCGCGCAGCAGATCGTAAAGCGAACCGGCCGCGCCCGCTTTGGGATCCCAGGCCCCAAAAACAACCCGTGAAAGTCGCGAAAGAACAATCGCACCAGCACACATGACACAGGGTTCGAGTGTGACCACGAGTGTCGCCTGATCAAGTCTCCAACTGCCCAAGCGTTCGGCAGCCCATCGAATCGCCAAGACTTCTGCGTGTGCCGTCGGATCATGTTGTGCTTCGCGCATATTGGCAGCCTGCGCGATTACGTTGCCATTTTCGTCGATGATCACGGCCCCTACAGGAACATCAGCCGACGTGCTCGCAGCGAAAGCGGCGAGCGAAAGCGCCTGCTGCATTGCAGAATCATAGATTTCGAAATCCACGAACTAGTCGGCCACCGAATCCATTGCTTCAGAGAACTCATTACCGAAACCAAGTCGATGCGCAATCGCTTCGAGTTGCTCATCCGGGTACAGCTCGAGGTCATCGCAGATCGCACCAAGTTCCATCGGCTCGAGACCCAGGTCAGCAAAAATTCCGAGATCGCCGGCGGGCTGTTGTTCGTCATCTTCATCGGGCATGGGCAGACGCAAGTGCTCGAGGACTTGTCGGGCCAGGGCCCACTCCGTCGCAGCGGTCACGTCGCTTAACACAAATCGAATATCGTGGCCGAGTACGCGCACGATCACGAAGAAATCTTCGGAGACCGAGAGCAAACCAGTAGCGCCACCGTTGGTCGGCTGAGATCGCAAAGCATTTACTAGAGAGTTCAGATCGTTAGCGATCGTAAGTGGGAGCGCGGCGACTTGCCACCGCCCCTCTTCGTGCCAGGCGGCGATCGCAAAATCGGCAGGCGAGGTAGTTGTTTCAGACACGTCGCTCCCCCTGTCCCAAAAATGCCCAAATGAATTTTGGGCCGCACCATCCGGCTATTGAGTCGGACAAACTCATAGTGGCAGACGGCGCGGGAAAGTGGGAGTGCTCGGGGGTGTGAAAGAGGACCCATGGCAATCTAGGCTGTTCCCGTGCGCATACATGTTGCAGATCATCCGTTGATTTCCCACAAACTCACCGCTTTACGCGACGAGCGAACCGATTCACCAACTTTTCGACGCTTAGCCGACGAATTGGTCACGCTGCTGGCTTACGAGGCGACACGCGACGTTAGGGTCACTCCGATCCAAATTCGCACCCCCGTCGGCCCTACGTTGGGCGTCAAACTGGCTGCGCCTCGCCCGCTTGTGGTTCCCATTCTGCGAGCCGGCCTTGGCATGCTTGAGGGGATGACCCGGCTTATGCCCACGGCGGAGGTCGGCTTCCTCGGGATGATTCGCGACGAGACCACGCTCCAAGCTTCGACATATGCCACGCGCCTACCTGATGACCTTTCTGGACGACAGTGCTACGTCCTCGATCCGATGCTGGCCACCGGCGGAACCCTGATTGCGGCTTGCCGCTTCTTAATCGAACGCGGAGCTACCGAAATAACCGCGATCTGCCTATTGGCTGCCCCCGAAGGAGTCACGGCGCTTCGAGAGGCATTCGAAACCAGCACGGTCCCAATCACCGTGGTGACTGGCGCGATGGATGAACGCCTAGATGAGCACGGCTACATCGTGCCCGGTCTCGGAGATGCGGGAGACCGCCTCTACGGCGTGGTCTGAGGGGACTCGCCGCTCACGGTGAGGCAACTCGCCGCTCACGGTGAGGCAACTCGCCGCTCACGGATAATTTCGCTAGCCACCGTGGGGTTGCCTAGTCCAAACTCGCCTTATGCCAATAGTCAGCGTATTAAGCCTCAAAGGCGGAGTCGGTAAAACCTCAGTAGTCCTCGGTCTGGCCGGTGCTGCCACGGTTAAAGGACTTGCGACCCTAGTGATCGATCTTGACCCACAAGGGAACGCCACCTCGATCTTGGCGGCTCACAAACCCACGGCGACCGCCGCCGATGTCCTCAGTCACCCCACGCTTGCCACCCTGCACGAAGCCCTCACTCCGTGCGCCTGGGAAGTTGCCCCGGGCGAGGTTGACGTTGTGCCATCGTCGCCAGATTTAATTGGCTATGACGCTTTCCGCAGCGATGCGGCTTTTCATCCACGACTGGTAAAAGCGTTAAGCAAACTCGAAGGCTACGACCTCGTACTCATCGACTGTCCACCCTCACTCGGCGCACTCACGCGCGATGCTCTCGCTGCAAGTGATCTCGCGCTGATTGTTTCGACGCCGTCTTATTTCAGTTTGCAGGGCGCCGAACGTGCTGCGAAAGAGATCGAAGAAATTCGAAAACACCACAATCCAAAATTGAAACTAGTTGGCGTTCTGCCAAATCGTGTGCGCAGTATCGCCGACGAACATGACTTCCGAATCAAGGAACTTGGGGAAATTTTTGGTCGCCAAGTTATGCGACCTTCGATTCCTGAGCGAATCGCTTTGCAACAAGCAGAGGGTTTTGGGAAACCCGTGCAAACGGTCCGCACTGCCGGCGCTCGTGAGGTTAGCGTAATTTTTGAAAAGCATTTGAACCACCTACTACGAGCCGCGCGTTGACGTTCTTTCAAAATCGACGCAAACGCCGAGCAACGTTTGGGGTTTTGACCGCAATTCTCATGTTCCTGGTCGTTTCATTCTCAGGTCCCATGATGTTCGTCGGGAGTAGCGCGTCGGCGAAGAACTTGGTACCAAAAGTCTTACAAGATGAGGGCGTTCGAAGGGCTCTTGCATACCGGATCTTGAATCAGGTTGAGAATGGCGCTGGGCCAATAGTTATTGCCGCGATCGAAACCAAGCGCAGCGAATTTGTGAGGGCGATATCAGCCCAGCTTGCGTCCCCAAGCACCGTTGCGGTGTTACAGAAAGACGTAGGTATCGCCTACGACTTCGTGGCCACGAACCAGCCGACCAGAATGATTGACATTCAGCCGTTAATTGATCCTCTACTCTCGGCCATGGGAGAAGTTGAACCGCTTTACGCGTTCGTGCAGCATTTCCTCAAAGACGTCAAACCAATAGCGCTTACGCGTAACGCCTCGATGCCCAATATCGGCAAGTGGATTTCCATCGCTCGGTATTTCTACTTGGCGCTGATTTTCCTTCTGGCTCTATCTCTTTTCTTCTTCTTTAGGTTTGCCGCGAGCGCAAAGGAGGCCGTGAAAGGTACCGGAATTCGAGTTCTCGTTGTCGGGATACTGGCTGTCACTGAATACTTTGTGATGGTGACCATCGCCGCACCCTATGGAATAACGGCAACAGACACGCTGACAATGATCGTGCCCGTGGCAACTCGAGCGTTCTTCGCTTACTACAAAACGCTCGGGATCGCGATGGTTGTGCTTGGGGCGCTAGGAATATTTGTCTCAACTCGGTTACGCACCCCCAGTCAGCAAATTAAGCCGGCTTAACCGGCAAATTAAATCCCTGCGTAATGCTTATCTATCTCGTCGAAGGCTTCGTCCAGAATTGCCAGACCTTCTTCAGCTTCAGCGACTGAAATGTTGCAAGGCGGCACGACATGAAGACGATTGAAATTTGTGAATGGCATGAGCCCACGCGATTTACATGCGGCAACCAATTCGCTCATCGCCGGGCTCGTACCACCATATGGCGCGAGCATCTCGCGGGTGGCTCGATCCTTAACCAGCTCGAGTGCCCAAAAAACGCCGAGGCCGCGAACTTCACCGATTACCTTATGTTTTTTCGCTAATTCCGCCAGGCCAGGTCCCAAAACATTTTCGCCAATTTCCCGAGCGTTCTCAACAATTTTCTCTTCCACCATCACATCAAGTGTGGCTACCGCTGCGGCACAGGCGAGCGGGTGCCCTGAGTAAGTCAATCCTCCAGGGAATACACGTTGATCAAAGGTAGTTGCGATCTCATCAGAAATGATTACGCCGCCTAGCGGTACGTACCCGGAATTAACGCCCTTGGCGAAGACGATCAGGTCTGGGTCTACTTTTGAAAGTTCATAGGCAAACCACGAACCAGTGCGACCAAATCCGGCCATCACTTCGTCGGCTATCCAAATAATTCCGTACTTGTCACAGAGCGCGCGAATGCCTTCTAGATATCCGGCCGGAGGCACGAGTACGCCAGCAGTCCCGACGACAGATTCGAGAATAATTGCAGCGATCGTCGACGGTCCTTCAAAAATAATTACTTGCTCGAGATGTTCAAGGGCGCGTGCGCATTCTTCGGCTTCTGACTGAGCCCAGAACGCCGATCGATATAGGTAAGGCCCAAAGAAATGGGCGTGACCATGAGCGAACTCATTGGGCCAACGTCTCGGATCGCCGGTGGCATTAATCGCCGCGCCCGTGTTGCCGTGGTACGAGCGATAGGTGGAGAGCACCTTGGTCCGCCCGGTGTGTAAGCGTGCCATTCGAATCGCGTTCTCCATCGCGTCGGCTCCGCCGTTGGTAAAGAAAACCTTATTCAACTTGGCACCTGCACGATCTGTGATCCGCTTCGCCGCCTGGCTCCTGGATTCGACGGCATGTTGCGGTGCCACCGCCGTCAGAATTGCGGCTTGAGCTTGGATCGCCGCGACCACCTTCGGGTGCTGGAATCCGATATTGGTGAAAACCAGTTGCGAGGTGAAATCAAGAAAGCGATTGCCATCAAAATCCCAGAAGTAGGAGCCAAGACCTCCGGCCACCGGTAGTGGCGAAAGGGCGCCCTGAGCCGACCACGAGTGGAAGATATTGGCTCGGTCTAGGTCAAAGACCTCTTTGCCACGGGCTGGATCTGCTTTTGGTTGGCTCATGACGATGATTCAACCACCTAGACCGACGATTCGTCGGGTGTGACGGTCGTCTCATTCGCCCGTGGATGTGCAAGTGAGATTGCCACCCCGATAAAGTCTAAGTAATCTGCCAATACTTAAAGACGAGACGAGGAAAACGTGGCTTCCACCAGCCCAGGATATGCGATCACAATTCGGGTCGACGCACCGGCCAACGGCCACCCAACTTCAGGGATAACTGCTGCCGTCGCTGCCGTCGGCGCAAACCTCACTGCGCTTGATGTCGTCGAATCTCACAATGATCGGGTAGTCGTCGACGTCACCTGCGACACCATCGATGCCGATCATGCTGTGATAGTCACAGAGGCCATCGCGGCGCTACCTGATATGCACGTGCGCAAGGTCAGTGACCGGACGTTCCTGCTCCACCTCGGTGGCAAACTCGAAGTCGTTTCCAAGGTTCCGCTGAAAACTCGCGATGACCTATCTCGTGCCTACACCCCAGGAGTCGCTCGAATCTGTTTAGCGATCGCTGCCGATAAAAGTGATGCTCGACGCTTGACGATCAAACGAAACACAGTCGCAGTCGTGACTGACGGTTCGGCAGTGCTTGGGCTTGGCAATATCGGACCAGAAGCAGCTCTTCCCGTGATGGAAGGAAAGGCCGCACTCTTCAAGCGTTTCGCCGATGTTGATGCCTGGCCAGTCTGTCTTGACACCCAAGATGTTGATGAGATTGTTCGGACGGTTCAACTGATTGCTCCGGTATATGGCGGAATAAATCTCGAAGACATTTCGGCACCGCGTTGTTTCGAAGTGGAAGCGCGACTGCGTGACCTCCTTGACATCCCCGTCTTCCACGACGATCAACATGGCACCGCGATTGTGGTTCTTGCGGCCCTGACTAATGCTCTGAAGTGCGTTAAGAAATCCCTTAAAGATGTTCGCATTGTGATCAACGGAGTTGGCGCGGCTGGTACCGCCATAACGCGCCTGCTAGTTCTGGCTGGCGCCGAACACATAATTGGTTTCGACCGCAAGGGTGCGATTCACCCGGGTCGCCCGAGTGTCAATCCAAGTCGGGACTGGTTCATGGCGAACACCAACCAAGAAGGCTTCATCGGCACCCTCGACGAAGCGATGAAAGGCGCCGACATCTTCATCGGTGTAAGCGCACCAAACGTGCTCTCTGAAGCCGCAGTGGCCAGCATGGCGCCTGAAGGAATCGTCTTCGCGCTGGCAAATCCGGACCCCGAAATCGACCCCCTAATCGCGCAGAAGTACGTGGCGATCGTGGCCACAGGACGAAGCGACTATCCAAACCAAATCAATAACGTGCTCGCATTCCCTGGGCTTTTCCGTGGGATGCTGGATGCGGGGACCAAAAAAATCACCGACGAGGTTCTGGTGGCGGCTGCTCACGCGATCGCTTCGTGCGTCCGTGATGAGATGATTAACGAAAGTTTCATCGTCCCAAGTGTTTTTGATCCAAATGTCGCCAAGACAGTGGCGGACGCAGTTCGAAAGGTCGCCGAAGAGCAACGCTAAAACGTCGGAGGAAGATTTGGATCGACCTCGCCATTGGCAGCGACTGTTCGTAATCGCGCTCAATCCGGCTATCACCGCGCTCTTGATTCCCTTAAGGACGCACCTTGACCTTGGTAGCGTTTTCTTAATTCAACTCGTCGGCGTGATGGTATCGGCATCTTTGATGGGCCCCTTGGCGGGTGCGGGCATTGCCTTGATCACTGCACTCGTCACAAATTGGTTCTTTGTGCCGCCGCTGTATTCGCTGGCAATTTCTAGTTATGACAACCTGATCGCAACTTTGATCTTTGTTGTCGTAGCGTCCGCTTCAGGCTGGTTGCTCTCGCTTATGCGAGGTAAGAACGAACTCTTGCTCAGATCGACGGCTGAGCAGCAACGAATGCGGGACAGCGAAGATACGCGAACTACGCTCCTTGCTTCGGTGGGCCATGATCTCCGCACGCCAATTGCCGGAATTAAAGCAACCGTGAGTGGCCTTCGTGCAGGCGATGTCAGTTGGAGTAAAGCCGAAACGGCCGAAGCGCTCGCGGCAATCGAGGAAGGGACAGATCGGCTTCAAGAATTGGTATCGAACCTGCTAGATATGAGCCGGCTCGAGGCTGGCGTTGTCGCCGTTAAATTTGAGCCAACCGAATTGAGTGATCCGCTTAATAGCGCAATCCGATTGGCGCCGAAATTGAACCTCCGTTTGGATATCCCATCCCGACTTCCGCTAATCATGACTGACGCGGTGCTTCTTGAACGCGCGTTGCACAATCTCCTGGTAAATGTGCACACTCATACGCCGCGAGGCACCTTGGTGGAAATCTTTGCTTCACAATCCAACGATCACGTGAAAATCGATGTAATCGACCACGGCCCAGGATTAAGTGGGATGGAGATGCAGGGCTTATTCGCTCGGCTGTCGTCAAGTGATGGCGAGCCTCGACGACGCGGTCTCGGACTTGCCATTGTTAACGGTTTCGTCACTTCATTAAACGGACGCATATTGGCCGCGACCACCCGAAATGGTGGGCTTACTGTCTCCATTTGGCTGCCAAAGGCGACCCAATGACTGGCCACTCGCTCTTGATCGTTGAAGATGATCTCCAACTTAAGCGTGCGTTAACCGTCAATCTCGAAGCCCGAAATTATCAAGTAAACACTGCGGGAAGCGGCGAGGAAGCCCTCAAAAGTCTGGCTGTCACCGAACCTGACGTACTGATTTTAGACCTGGGCCTTCCCGACATCGATGGCGTTGATCTCATTCTCCAGATCAGGCAGACGAGTCGAATCCCGATTATCGTGTTATCCGCGCGGGATCGAGAAATCGAAAAAGTGCGCGCTCTCGATGCGGGTGCAGACGATTACGTGACGAAACCATTCGGCATCGATGAACTCTTGGCCAGACTGCGAGTCATACTGAGACGCAACGATCAACAAGAGGTTCCACAAAAATCAATTCAGACTGCAGATTTTGAAATCAACTTCGACAAGTTGTCCATAACCGGCAATGACGGTCAGTCCATCAAGTTGACCAGAATCGAATGGGGAATCATCGAGTTTCTAGCAAGTAGCCCCGGAAAACTTTTTACCGCAAAACAGATCCTCACAAATGTATGGGGTGTCGCTTATGCAGAGGACACGCAAACGCTTCGGGTACACGTTTCACAATTACGCAGAAAACTTGAACCAGAGCCAGCTACCCCAAAGTATCTAATCACCGAGCTTGGCATGGGCTACCGGCTCGTAATCGACTAAGGAACCTCAGTTTGTGAAAAGTGCGGTGACCGAAACCATTACGGATGAGAGCGCGATCCAAGCCCACCAGAGTCCTACGAGTGAGACCTGCGAAAAGTCATCCTTCGTGTAACGGCCCTTTCTGGATCTATTGAACATCCCAATGCCGAGAAAGATCGTCAGGCCAAGGTGGAAGCAGTTAGCGCCAGCAAGCATGATCATTGCTGAGGCATAACCACCGGTGGTCGTGAGGAATGGGAAATTCGACCACTGCCAGATCTGGGCCCCAAGATCAACGACGATCAAGAGCAGCGCGAGACTCATGCCGCTGACCAACTTGGACTGGCTGCCATTTCGAATCCCAGAGAGACCACTTCGGTAAGCAAGGAGACTGAGAATCGCAATCAACGTCACGACCCAGCCTTGCCAGTTCTTAGCAACATGACTATCTGATGGAATCCAGTGGCCTGTGGTGTTGAGCGCGCGCAAGTAGAAGTAAGAGAAGATCAAACTGAGCAAGAACACGAAGTCGGCAAGAATCAAAAATGAGACGCCCATCTTGTCCCGACGTCCGGTCGTCGCGGGACTTTCGTAGTGTCCGTGCGAATCAGTGTGGACAGGCAAGGTCGCGGTCATCGGTGTTCTCCCACGTAGATTGGCTCGAGCTCGGGTGCCTGAATTTTTTCAGGCACCCCGTAGCCATATGGATCTGAAGTGATGATCGGAAGTACCTCAAAGTTCTCCAGCGGCACCGGAGTCGGCACCTGCCATTCGAGAGTCTTTGCGCCCCATGGGTTGGCCGGCGCAACTTCGCCAGATCTCCATGAGTGGATGATCGCGGCGAGGAAGATCAGCATTCCGGTGAAGATTGTGTAGGCACCCATGGTCGAAATCAGGTTGCCATTGGCGAAGAGCGAAGAGTAGGCCGAGACGCGTCGAGGTTGTCCAGCCAGACCCACGGCAAACATGCCCATGAAAGTAACGTTGAAGCCAATCTGAGAAATCCAGAAGCCCCATCCACCGATTCGCTCGTCGAACATTCTTCCCGTCATCTTCGGGAACCAGTACATGACGGCACCCATGGCACCGACTAGACCCGCGCCCATCAAGGTGTAGTGGAAGTGCGCCGTCACATACATCGAACCGTGGAGCGCAACGTCGACTGGAACG
>JANXYY010000007.1 GCA_025355805.1 Actinomycetes bacterium | reverse complement strand
TTTCGAGTCGAAGGGTTTGCAGGTTAAGACCTAGAATGTTCGTGAAAAGTTTCCCAAACATTTGTCCTCTCCGATTTTTGAATGCGCAAGGGAGTTAATTGCCGTGGACGCGGACGTAATCATCGTTGGCGCAGGTCCAGGCGGTTCGGCTGCCGCGATCCATTTGGCAAGAGGCGGTGCGAAGGTTTTGCTCCTAGAAAAGAGCAACTTCCCACGCGAGAAGGTATGCGGCGACGGGCTCACCCCGCGTGCGGTCAAAGAATTGATTGGCCTGGGCGTGGATTTCGGTGGCTGGATTCAAAATCGGGGTCTTCGAATTATCGGGGGTGGCCACCGACTCGAGTTGCCCTGGCCAGAGCTTTCCGACTTCCCGGGTTATGGCCTGGTGCGAACTCGGACGAATCTTGATGATCTACTCGCTAAGCGGGCAGTGGCAGCCGGAGTTGAACTGCACGAAGCCACTAATGTTCAAGGGCCGATTTTTGACCGAGAAAGAATTGTTGGAGTGAGCGCGAAGACCGCTGCTGGCGAGGTCGAATTCCGAGCTCCAGTGGTGCTGGCGGCCGATGGAAACTCCAGCCGCCTGTCAATCGCCATGGGTCTTGAAAAACGCGATGACCGCCCGCTCGGGGTAGCGGTTCGGACCTATTTTCGCTCACCAGCCCATGAAGATAATTGGCTCGAATCCTGGCTTGAACTATGGGACAGAGATCGCCTGATGCCGGGTTATGGGTGGATTTTTGGAGTCGGAGACGGGACCAGCAATATCGGCCTTGGGATTCTTAACTCCTCGGCATCCTTCGCCCACGTCGATTACCGGGCACTTTTGCACCGCTGGGTTGGAAGCATGCCCAAAGAGCTCGGCTATGTTCCAGAAAACATGACTGAACCAATCCGAGGCGCCGCCCTACCGATGGGCTTCAACCGGACCCCTCATTACACGCGGGGCTTACTCCTGGTGGGAGACGCCGGCGGAATGGTCAACCCCTTTAATGGCGAAGGGATCGCTTATGCGATGGAATCCGGGAGGATCGCCGCGGAGACAATCCTGGAGTCACGGCAAGAGCGCACCGATCGGGCCAAAGAGAGCCGTCTCGAACAGTACCCAGTCCGGCTACGAAGCGAATGGGGCAGTTATTACACTCTTGGCCGGGCCTTTGTGAAGTTAATTGGCCACGACCACGTTATGAAGATCGCTACGAAAAAGGCCCTGCCGCACCCGACTTTGATGCGTTTTACGATCAAATTATTGGCCAACCTCACGGATGCACATGGCGGGGACGTGATGGACCGTGTGATAAATGCCCTGGTTCGATTGGCTCCAGCGGCATGACCCCACCTTCGCGCTCGCCTAGGATATTGGTGCCTTCGCGAAAAGTTTTGGAGTTGAATCTGTGAATCTTTATATACCGATCCTGGCGATTGGCGCCGTCGGTTTTGGCTTTGCAATCTTTTCGGTATTAGCGGCTGCGCTCACTGGCCCAAAGCGTTACAACCGGGCCAGACTGGAAGCTTACGAGTGCGGAATCGAACCGACGCCGCAAGCCGTGGGCGGCGGTCATATCCCAATTAAATACTTTCTCACGGCGATGCTGTTCATCGTTTTTGATATTGAAATCGTTTTCCTTTACCCCTGGGCTGTTTCATTTGACCATCTCGGTCTCTTCGGACTTTTCGAAATGGTCATTTTCATCGCCACTGTTTTCGTCGCGTACGCATATGTCTGGCGTCGCGGGGGACTTGAGTGGGACTAGGAAGAATCACACATGGGCATTGAAGAGAAATTACCGAGTGGCTTCCTATTAACGAGTGTTGAAAAGCTCGCCGGATACATGCGTAAAAGTTCGCTCTGGCCTGCGACCTTCGGCCTTGCTTGCTGTGCAATCGAGATGATGGCCACCGGCGCAGGTCGTTACGACTTGGCACGTTTCGGTATGGAAGTTTTTAGAGCTTCACCCCGGCAGGCAGATTTGATGATCGTCGCCGGGCGAGTCTCCAACAAAATGGCGCCCGTGCTTCGACAGATTTATGATCAGATGGCCGGACCTAAGTGGGTCATTTCGATGGGAGCATGTGCATCTTCAGGTGGCATGTTCAATAACTATGCCATCGTGCAGGGTGTCGATCACGTCGTTCCCGTGGATATCTATTTGCCAGGTTGTCCGCCGCGCCCGGAGATGCTGATGGATGCAATCTTGAAATTGCACGAACAAATTGCAAATGAGAAGTTGGGTAGCAATCGACAAGAAGTCATTCGCCAAGTCGAAGCTGCGGCACTCGCTTCGCTGCCCACCATCTCCATGAAAGGGCTGCTCGCAAAGTGAATACAACATCGGATCAGCGTGGGCTTTTTGGCGTCTCTGGCAGTGGAGACACCTCAGGATATGGTGGCCTCGTCCGCACCAAAGTTTCTCCTGGTTCTTCAGAGCGCCCATACGGTGGTTACTTCGATGACGTCGCCGATTCTCTGGAACGCGCGTTCCCTGAGTTCAACGAGGCAATCGAGAAAGTCGTCATCGACCGCGATCAATTGACCCTACATATTCGGCCGAAAAAGTTGGTCGAGGTTGCGAAGATTCTTCGCGACGAATTAATTTTCGAAATGTGTCTAGGCGCCACGGGGGTTCACTACCCGAGCGATACCGGAAGAGAACTACACGTGGTCTATCAACTGCTTTCGATCACCAAAAATCAACGGCTTAATTTAGAGATTTCCGTTCCGGCAGCGGCTCCGCACCTTCCTTCCTTAACGGGGGTATGGGCGTCTACCAACTGGCATGAGCGCGAGGCATTCGACATGTTCGGGATCGTCTTTGATGATCATCCAGGGCTGACTCGAATTCTGATGCCAGATGATTGGCCCGGACATCCACAACTCAAGGATTATCCGCTTGGCGGAGTTCCTGTGGAATACAAAGGCGCCACCGTCCCACCCGCCGATGAGCGGAGGGCGTACCGCTGATGAGCACGACCTTCGATCCTTATGCCTCGTCGCGCGAAACTACTGAGGGAACGGTTTATTCAGTGACTGGTGGTGACTGGGATGATCTAGTCACCGAAATTGGAGCAACGCAAGAAGAACGCGTCGTTCTCAATATGGGGCCTCAGCATCCCTCAACCCACGGCGTCCTTCGATTGATCCTTGAGATTGAGGGAGAAACCGTCACTGAGGCTCGGTGCGGCGTTGGCTACCTGCACACCGGGATTGAAAAGAACTTGGAATTCAGAAACTGGACTCAAGGTGTCACATTTGTTACTCGGATGGACTATCTGAGTCCTTTCTTCAATGAGACTGCTTATTGCTTAGCTGTAGAAAAGTTACTTGGAATCACCGATCAAATTCCAGAGCGGGCCAGCGTGTTGCGAGTGATGCTGATGGAACTCAATCGCATTTCCTCGCACTTGGTCGCGATCGCAACCGGTGGGTTGGAAGTGGGCGCGCTCACCGCAATGATCTTCGGCTTCCGTGAGCGTGAAATAATTCTCGACTTGTTCGAATTAATCAGTGGCCTCCGAATGAATCACGCCTACGTGCGTCCAGGAGGTGTCGCTCAAGACCTACCAGAAGGCGCAATCGCGACGATCATCGAAGCCGTAAAGACCTTGCGCCACAATCTCAAGGACACTGAAAAACTCTTGATCGGAAATTCAATCTGGCTCGCACGCACAGATGGGATTGGCTATTTGGATATCGCGGGCTGCACCCAACTTGGGATCACGGGGCCGATCATGCGGGCAACCGGTTTGCCATTAGATGTTCGCAAAATCCAGCCGTACTGTGGCTACGAGACCTATGACTTCGACGTCGTTACGGCTACTTCGTGCGACGCATATGGTCGCTTCTTAATCCGAATGAACGAGATGGAGCAATCACTTCGCATCGTAGATCAGTGCGTTGAGCGCCTCGCCAATAATTCAGGACCGGTGATGATCGAAGATAAAAAGATTGGTTGGCCGGCGCAACTCGCACTTGGTGCTGATGGACTTGGAAACTCCCTCGATCACATCAAGGAGATCATGGGAACCTCGATGGAGGCGCTCATCCATCACTTCAAACTTGTCACCGAGGGCTTCCGAGTTCCGGCGGGACAGGTTTACGTTGCGGTGGAAAGTCCTCGCGGAGAACTCGGCGCACACGTCATATCTGACGGCGGCACCAAGCCCTATCGCGTTCACTTTCGCGATCCATCCTTTAACAACCTTCAAGCAACTGCTGCGATGTGCGAAGGCGGTCAACTCGCCGATGTCATCGCAGCAGTTGCCTCAATCGATCCCGTCATGGGTGGAGTGGATAGGTAATGTTGCTTAAAGAGGCCACTTCGGATCAGATGGACGAGATCATCGCGCGATACCCGCGGAGCAGATCTGCAATTATGCCCCTGCTCCATCTCGTGCAATCGATCGAAGGATTTGTTACTCCCCAAGGGATCGAACTCGTAGCGTCCAAACTTGGCCTTAGCACTGCGGAAGTTTCTGGGGTCGCCACTTTCTACACTCAATACAAGCGCCGGCCGGTCGGGGAGTATCACGTTGGAGTTTGCACTAACACCCTATGTGCCGTAATGGGCGGCGATGCAATATTCGCCGGTCTCAAAGAACATCTTGGCATCGGAAATGATGAACGTACTAGCGATGGAAAAGTTTCGCTTGAGCACATTGAATGCAACGCCGCATGTGACTATGCACCTCTAATAATGGTCAATTGGGAGTTTTTCGATAATCAGACCGTGGAAAGCGCTAAGGCTCTGGTTGATTCCCTTCGTGATGGTGAACCGCCGGCGCCAAGTCGGGGACCCGATAGGTTGCCCACCTGGAAAGAAAATTCCGCAGTACTCGCGGGGCTAAACGATGGCCATGCAAATGAAGGCGTACAAGCCGGTCCCGCCAGTCTTGTAGGGCTTGAAATAGCAAATCGTCAGATTCCCGAAATTGGCGAACAGCGATGAAACTCACTCCAGTTCTCTCAGCCAATTGGGATCAGAAGGATTTGTTCACGATTGACGGCTATCGACGCAATGGTGGTTATTCAGCGATGAAAAAGGCGCTGGCGATGGAGCCGGCAGCGATCATCTCGCTGATTAAAGAGTCAGGACTTCGTGGCCGAGGTGGTGCAGGATTTCCCACCGGCTTGAAGTGGTCATTTATCCCACAGGGAGATGGAAAGCCCCACTATTTAGTTGTTAACGCCGACGAGTCGGAGCCAGGAACTTGCAAAGACATGCCGCTGTTGCTTGCCAATCCGCACGTATTGATTGAAGGCGTCATAATTGCCTCTTACGCGATCAATTCCAATCAGGCGTTTATCTATGTTCGCGGTGAAGTGGTTCACGTGGTTCGACGACTTCAACAAGCCGTCGCCGATGCTTACGCGGCCGGTTTGCTTGGCAAAAATATAGATGGAAAAGGTTACGATCTTGACCTAGTGATTCATGCCGGTGCAGGTGCTTATATTTGCGGCGAGGAGACTGCCCTACTCGATTCGCTCGAAGGTTTTAGAGGGCAGCCTCGCCTCCGTCCTCCATTCCCAGCAATCGCTGGTCTTTATGCCTGTCCGACGGTGATCAATAACGTTGAGTCAATCGCCTCGGTCCCGGCGATCATTAATGGCGGAGTTGCCTGGTTCGCCTCGATGGGAACCGAGAAGAGTAAAGGCTTCACTCTTTACTCCCTCTCTGGTCATGTTAAGCAGCCAGGGCAGTACGAGGCGCCACTCGGTATTACGCTCCGAGAATTATTGGAACTTTCCGGTGGCGTCCGTGAAGGACACACGTTGAAGTTTTGGACTCCGGGCGGATCTTCTACGCCGTTGTTCACCGCCGAACATTTAGACGTACCCCTTGATTACGAAGGCGTTGCAAGCGCAGGTTCGATGCTTGGCACCAAGGCGCTTCAGATTTTCGACGAAACCACCTGTATCGTGCGCGCGGTTCTTCGATGGAGTGAATTTTACCAGCACGAATCGTGTGGCAAGTGCACGCCTTGTCGCGAAGGGACGTACTGGTTAGTTCAGATTCTGAAAGATCTTGAGGCCGGTAAAGGTACAGAGGAGGATCTCGATAAGTTGCTCGATCTCTGCGACAACATTCTGGGTCGCGCTTTTTGTGCGCTCGGGGATGGTGCGACTAGTCCGATTACTTCTTCGATAAAGTACTTCCGCTCGGAATACATCGCTCACCTCACCGCTGGCCAATGTCCTTTCGATCCGGTTGCATCCACTCTTTTTGCAGGGGTAAACGCCTGATGACTATTACAAACAACACGGAGAATGTCGTGGCACAGGCAGAAATGGTCACTGCGACCATTGATGGGTTCGAAGTATCGGTACCAAAAGGAACCCTGATCATTCGTGCTGCTGAGACGATTGGCATCCAAATTCCACGTTTTTGCGATCATCCGTTGCTGGCTCCGGTTGGCGCCTGTCGACAATGTCTCGTCGATGTTGAAGTCAACGGTCGGGCATTTCCAAAACCGCAAGCCTCGTGCACTATGCCGATCGAGCCAGGCATGGTTGTAAAGACGCAACTATCTTCGCCGGTCGCTGAAAAGGCTCAGCGCGGAGTGATGGAATTTCTTTTGATAAACCATCCACTCGATTGTCCGGTATGCGATAAAGGCGGCGAGTGTCCATTACAGAATCAGGCGATGAGTACTGGTCAGGGGCAAACGCGATTCGAAGGCACGAAACGCACCTTTCCGAAACCGATCAATATCTCATCGCAAGTCCTGCTTGATCGCGAGCGGTGCATTCTTTGTGCTCGATGTACCCGCTTCTCTGAGCAAATCGCTGGCGACCCCTTCATCTCTATGAGTGAACGAGGCGCACTTCAGCAGGTTGCAATTTACGAGAAGGACCCATTTGAGTCCTATTTCTCTGGCAACACGATTCAGATTTGTCCGGTTGGAGCGCTCACTGGAGCCTCTTACCGATTCCGTGCGCGGCCATTCGATCTGGTATCCACAGCAACCGCTTGCGAGCACTGCGCCGCGGGCTGCTCAATGCGCACCGACGTCCGCCGTTCTAAAGTTTTGCGAAGACTCGCTGGGGATGACCCGGCGGTTAACGAAGAGTGGAATTGCGATAAAGGTCGTTGGGCTTTCACCTACGCCACTGCGCCTGATCGACTCACAACTCCTTTGATTCGCAATGAAATGAGTGGGGAGTTGGTCCCCGCTTCTTGGCCTGAGGCAATCGCAGTCGCGGCGGCAGGTTTGTCCAAGTCCCGCGCAGCCGTTCTGCCTGGCGGACGACTCACTCTCGAAGAGGTTTACACCTACCAAAAGTTTGCCAGAGTCGTTCTAGGGACCAACGACATTGACTTTCGCGCCCGACCATTTTCAGCCGAGGAAAGCGCATTTTTGGCCTCCCATGTCGTGGGCTCAACGATTTCAAATGCCGATATAGATTCGGCTGACAGCGTCTTGCTAATTAGTTTTGAAGCTGAAGAAGAATCGCCCATCATTTTCCTTCGGATTCGTAAGCAAGTAATGAAGCGCGCTCTAAAAGTCGGGACGGTGGCTCCGTTCCTTACTCCAGGGGCGTCAAAACTTAACGCGATGCTTTATCACTCCATCACAGAAATAGAATCATTTTTTACCAACAAAAGTTTGATTTTGGTCGGTGAACGCGCCGCGCAAACTCCAGGATTGCTCAGCAAGGTCATTGAAATTGCGAATTCGAGTGGCGCAAAGATTGCGTGGATCCCCCGTCGAGCTGGCGAGCGTGGCGCTATTGAAGCTGGTGCAATTGGAAATCTTTTACCCCTAGGTCGTCCAGTCTCCAACGCAACTGCGCGTGTCGATATCGCTGCTGCTTGGGGGATCGCTTCGCTGCCTTCTGGCCCTGGTCTTGACACACTAGAAATCTTGAAGAGCGCTGCGACAGGACAGATCGGTGCGCTGCTTATCGGTGGTCTAGATCCCTTTGATCTGGCAGAACCTGCGATAGCACTAGCCGCATTGGACAGTGCGTTCGTCGTTTCACTTGAATTGCGCGAAAGCGAAGTGACTAAGCGAGCCAATGTCGTGTTTCCAGTCGCCTCGGTTACTGAAAAATCAGGAACCTTCCTCAACTGGGAGGGTCGCGAACGCGGATTCGAACAAGTACTTAAAGATACAACCCGAGTTAGTGACCTACGGGTTTTGACGATGCTCGCCGAGGCATTGGCGGCTCCACTTAACTTGCGTGACTCGGTCTCTGCCAAGGCGGAATTCGATTCTCTAGGCGAGTGGGACGGCGAACGCACTCCGGCACCTAGCGAACCAATCGTCGCTGCGCCGACGCCTTCCGCCGGTGAGGCAGTCCTCATAACTTGGCGGATGCTGCTGGACCTCGGTTCAATGCAAGACGGCGAAGCAAACTTGGCTGGCACTGCGCGTAAGGCAAACGTCAAACTCGCAGCCGAGACCGCCAGCGAAATTGGCGTCAGAGATGGGGACCTTGTGCGCGTTAGCACAGAAGCCGGGTCAATCGCGCTGCCACTCGAAATAACTGAAATGCCAGTTCGCGTCGTTTGGCTTCCGGAAAACTCGTTCGGATCGCAGATTCGACGTTCGCTGAGAGTAACGAGCGGCGCGCTTGTACGAATCGGGAGTGAGGCATGATTCATCAATCCGCGATAGTGACCGCTGACCTGTTGGGTAAGGATCCGGGGTGGCTGATCATCGTAAAGACCTTGCTCGTCTTCGTCTTCCTGGTAATTATGGTCCTCCTCTCGATCTGGGGTGAACGACGCGTAGTGGCACGAATGCAGATGCGTCTAGGACCGAATCGGGTCGGACCTTTTGGCTTACTCCAAGGCCTGGCCGATGGCATCAAACTTGCACTTAAGGAAGACATTGTTCCTAAGGCAGCCGATCGCATCGTCTTTATTCTTGCTCCGATAATCTCCGCCACTACGTGTTTCATGGCCTTCGCAGTGATTCCAATGACTGGTCAAGTTTCGCTTCTGGGCCGCAAGACAGCCTTTCAATTAACCGACTTATCTGTCGGAGTGTTGTACATCCTTTCCATCGCCTCAGTTGGTGTCTATGGAATCGTCCTAGCCGGCTGGTCATCCGGGTCCACCTACCCACTCCTCGGCGCACTGCGATCGAGTGCTCAGGTTATTTCCTACGAAGTTGCTATGGGGCTTTCACTTGTCGCGGTATTCCTATATGCAGGATCAATGTCCACATCCGACATCGTCGCCAGCCAGGACAAGTGGTGGTATGTAGTTGTTCTGTTTCCCTCTTTCGTCATCTACACGATCTCGATGGTTGGCGAAACCAATCGAGCGCCATTTGATTTGGCGGAGGCCGAAGGAGAATTGGTTGGTGGCTTCCATACCGAATATTCGTCGCTTAAATTTGCGCTCTTTTTCCTCGCCGAATATGTGAACATCCTTACCGTTTCCGCCCTTGCCACCACACTCTTCCTCGGCGGATACCGTGCCCTTCCAGGGCTCGGCTTCACCGAACGCTGGCTTGGCGGCTGGTTCACCTTCGTTTGGTTCTTGGCCAAGTTGCTCGCATTTCTCTTCTTCTTCATCTGGCTCCGCGGAACCCTTCCAAGATTGCGCTATGACCAGTTCATGAAGTTTGGTTGGAAAGTCCTGATCCCAATCTCGTTAGTTTGGACACTCATTGTTTCAACGCTCAGAGCCTTGTCTTTGCGCGGTGCGCCCACTGCCGTGATTGTTGGATTCACTGGTGGGGTTGTTTTAATTCTTCTAGTCGTGGGATCCCTCTTTGAAGCAGCCAAACGAAAAGAGCAAGAGGCACTGAGCAGTGTCATAACAAAGCCGTCGCATTTCGCGGTACCTCAGCTTCCGATGAGTATCTCCACTCACCGGGTACCCTCGGCGCCAAGCCGCTCGATGGAGGCAACCGATGAGTAGCGAAATCGAAAAAAACTCAGAACCATCAATCGAGATTGCTGCTGACGAATCGGTGGAGGTGCCCAATGATGGCGTCTCAAGTCTGGCAAAACAATCACGCGGGTTTGGGGTCACGTTTGCGACCATGTTCAAAAAGCCAAACACTGAGCAATATCCGGAAGAGAAAGTTCCGACAGCTCCGAGATTTCACGGGAGACATCAACTCAACCGACACCCAGATGGTCTGGAAAAGTGTATTGGGTGCGAACTTTGTGCATGGGCCTGTCCAGCCGATGCGATCTATGTCGAGGGCGCGCAAAACACCGAAGAATCGCGTTACTCACCAGGCGAGCGTTATGGAAGTGTCTACCAAATTAATTATCTACGTTGCATTTTTTGCGGGCTCTGCATCGAAGCATGCCCAACGAGAGCGTTGACGATGACAAACGAGTTTGAACTCGCTGACAACTTGCGAGAAAAATTGATTTACGAAAAGGAGGATCTCTTGGCTCCCTTTCGCCCGGAGATGGTGGCGCCCCCACATGCCATGTTCCCGGGCACCGATGAAAGTGACTATTACCGTGGCAAGGTCACCGGATCAGATCCCTCACAAGGAGAAGTATTCGGTGTTGTAGTACCTGGAAAAAAGCCATGAACACGCTGGCGTTAAGCGCGGGTCTAACGGGTGCGCCCGAGGCGGTTCTGTTCTGGATCCTCGCGCCGTTGATCGTGTTGGCAGCGATCGGGATGATTTTGGTGAAGAAAGCTGTTCATAGCGCGCTGCTTCTCGCCTACATCATGATCAGTCTGGCAATCTTTTATATCGCTCAAGATGCACCCTTCCTCGGAGTGGTTCAGATCGTTGTTTATACCGGTGCGGTAATGATGCTCTTCCTTTTCATTTTGATGCTGGTCGGTGTGGATAGCGCCGATTCCTTGGTCGAAACGATTCGCGGTCAACGCGTGGTGGCCCTCCTGGCCGGACTATCACTTGGGGCACTGCTTATCGGTGCACTAGGGCGCTCCTTGCTGGGTGCCGGGATAGCGGGCGGAGCTGTCGGTCTTGATCAGGCGAATAGTGGTGGAAATGTGCAAGGACTTGCCACCTTGCTATTCAGTCGTTATGTCTGGGCCTTTGAAGTCGTTTCAGCACTCTTGATTACCGCCGCTCTCGGAGCGATGGTGCTTGGACATCGCGAACGGCCCGTACCACGAAGAACTCAACGGCAACTGTCTGAAGATCGATTCCGCGAAGGAAGTGAGCTTCCAGGCGCTCCATTGCCAAGCCCCGGTGTATTTTCACGCCACAATGCCGTTGACATCCCGGCCCTTCTTCCAGATGGAAGTCCCGCGCCAACTTCAGTATCGAGGGTGATCAAAGCGCGCGGTGATGTGCTCCCTACTGCCCCTTTTGAACTCAACAAAGAGAGCCAGGGGGAGCAAAAGTGAATCCTGCCAACTATTTATTCGTTTCGGCCTTGCTGTTCACAATCGGTGCCCTTGGCGTTCTGACCCGTCGGAATTCCATCGTGATTTTTATGTGTGTCGAATTAATGCTTAACGCCGCGAACTTGGCCTTCGTCACTTTTGCTCGAATCCAGGGCAACTTGGATGGTCAAGTGATTGCTTTCTTCACGATGGTCGTCGCGGCCTGTGAAGTTGTCGTCGGACTTGCGATCATCGTCTCCATCTACCGCTCGCGTCGTTCGGCTTCGGTCGATGACGTCAACCTGCTCAAGTTCTAAGGATACGCCGTGGATTCTGCACACGCTCTTGCCGCCGGGAGCAGTTCACTCCTGGTCTGGTTGATTGCGCTGCCCGCTCTCGGTGCCGCCATCTTGTTACTCGGTGGGAGGCGCACGGATAAATGGGGGCACGTGCTCGCAACGGGACTTTCAGGTGGCTCATTCGTAGTCGGAATTGTCGAATTAATCAGAATGCTCGGGCGAAGTGGCGAAAATCGGGGCGTCTCTCAGCACCTATTCACTTGGATAAGTGTTGGACATTTCAATATTGAAGCCGGGCTGCTTTTGGATCAACTATCCATCTGTTTCGTGCTGCTGATCACGGGAGTCGGAACGCTCATTCATATTTATTCGATTACCTACATGGAGCACGACCTAGATCGTCGACGCTTCTTTGCTTACCTGAACTTCTTTATTGCGGCGATGTTACTTCTAGTGCTCGGCAACTCGTACCTCAACCTCTACGTGGGCTGGGAGGGCGTAGGACTCGCGTCATATCTTCTGATCGGGTTTTGGAACCAGAAGCCGGTTTATGCCACGGCGGCGAAGAAGGCCTTCGTGGCCAACCGAGTTGGTGACTTTGGACTTTCAATTGCAATCATGATTGCCTTTGCGACGTTCGGTTCTGTATCTTTCGACGGCGTTGCTGCGGGAGCAGGAAAGCTAGCCAACTTGAATAGTGGTGCGCTAACCGCGATGGGAGCGATGCTTCTGCTTGCGGCTGCCGGCAAGTCCGCGCAATTTCCGTTGCAGTCCTGGCTTGGCGATGCGATGGCCGGCCCTACTCCGGTATCGGCACTAATCCATGCGGCAACCATGGTTACCGCCGGGGTGTACCTGATTACGCGTTCTAACTTCGTTTTCGATCGCGCTCCAACCGCACAATTACTAGTGGTTATTGTCGGGGTAATCACGCTGCTCTTCGGTGCCGTCATTGGCACGGCGAAAGATGACATCAAGAAAGCCCTCGCCGCATCCACGATGTCTCAGATTGGCTACATGATTTTGGCCGCTGGGCTTGGTCCCGCAGGTTATGCCTTTGCGATCATGCACTTGCTTACGCACGGATTCTTCAAGGCAGGAATGTTCCTTGGTGCCGGTTCCGTCATGCACGGGATGAACGACGAAGTAGATATGCGCAGATACGGGGCACTTCGTAAATTTATGCCGGCCACTTTTGTCACATTTGGTCTTGGCTACCTTGCCATTATCGGAGTTCCACCATTCTCGGGGTTCTATTCGAAGGACAAGATCATTGAAGCGGCCTTCAACGCAGGCGGTGCTCGTGGATTGATCATTGGTTCCGCGGCGCTGCTAGGTGCGGCAATCACTGCCTTCTATATGACGCGAGTGATGATCATGACCTTTTTTGGCAAGGCGCGATGGGCCGAAGGAACACATCCACACGAGTCGGGTAAGTTGATGGTGGTGCCGATGGTGATTTTGGCGATCGGCTCGGTGGGCGCAGGCGCGCTTCTGTCGATTGGTTCTTCGCTCAAGAATTGGCTGGAACCTGTTGTTAGCCGAGGTTTCGTGGAACCCACACCGAGGCTGTCACCGCTTTTGGTCTCGACCCTGGCAATTGGCGCTGTTGCACTTGGCGTTCTGATCGCCTATCTCAAGTACGTGCGCCAACCCATACCGGAACTGGCACCTACTGATGTCTCGATCTTTACTCGCGCCGCGCGTCGTGACCTTTATCAAGACGCCTTCAACGAGTCCGTCTTTATGCGTCCAGGTCAATATTTGACTCGATCGCTTGGTTTCCTGGATCGGGTATTCATTGATGGTGCAGTGAATGGAATCGGAGCTCTCTTTGGTGGTACTTCGGTCCGAGCTCGCAGATTGCAGACTGGATATGTGCGTACCTATTCATTATTCATTCTTGGTGGTGCGGCCATCTTGGTCGCCGCGATGCTAGCTGCGAGGCTCTGATCATGTTCCCTTGGCTAACCACTCTCGGGCTAATTCCACTTATTGGATCAGGAGTTATCGCCCTGCTTCCTAAGGGGCGCGATCTCCTGGCCAAGCAGGTCGCTTTAGCGATAAGTCTCGTCGCGCTATTGGTGTCACTGCTGATGCTCGCCGACTTCCAGAAAAACAGTGGCGGTTTGCAATTAGTTGAATCCCATAACTGGATCGCATCATTTGGGATCAAGTACGCCGTTGGCGTCGATGGAATCGCGCTTCTCTTGATTTTGCTTGCCACCATCTTGGCGCCGATTGTTATTCTGGCATCCTGGAACGAAGCCGAAAATGGTCGCTTCAGTGTCAAGGCTTTTTTTGCTCTGATTTTAATACTTGAGGCTTTCATGGTCGGCGTTTTCGCTGCAACTGATGTGTTCCTCTTCTACGTTTTCTTTGAAGCGATGCTCATTCCGGTCTACTTTTTAATTGGTTCCTTTGGTGGGACTCAGCGTTCGTACGCAGCGGTAAAATTCCTGCTCTACAGCCTCTTCGGTGGCCTGCTCATGTTGGCCGCTGTCATCGCTCTGTACGTGATCTCAAAGGATCAATTTGGCGCCGGCACATTCGACATCACTGCACTGACGAAATTGCACATTGGCGTGCAACTCCAACGATGGCTTTTCCTCGGCTTTTTCATTGCTTTCGCAATCAAGGCTCCACTCTGGCCGTTCCACACTTGGCTGCCAGATGCTGTCGCAGCTGCCACTCCAGGAACAGCGGTACTCCTAGTTGGAGTTCTCGATAAAGTCGGCACCTTCGGGATGCTTCGGTACGCCCTCCCGCTTTTTCCTGATGCTGCGAAGTTCTTTACCCCAGCGATCATCGTGCTTTCCATAATCAGCGTGATTTACGGCGCTTTGTTGGCAATCGGTCAGACCGATATCAAGCGTTTGATCGCCTTCACTTCGATCTCGCACTTTGGCTTCATCACTCTGGGAATCTTTGCGATGACGAGTCAGGGCTTGTCGGGCGCCACTTTATACATGGTCAATCACGGCTTCTCCACGGCCGCACTATTCCTCATTGCAGGTTGGATGATCTCGCGCCGAAAGTCGTCTTTGATTTCAGATTTCGGTGGCTTGCAACGGGTTACGCCGGTCATGGCGTGGACTTTCTTTATCGCTGGAATGTCGGCGCTCGCCCTGCCGGGACTGTCCAGTTTCGTGAGTGAATTCCTGGTCCTTGTCGGCACCTTCACTCGCTATCCATGGGCCGCGATAATTGCAACCGTTGGAATCATCCTGGCCGCACTGTACGTCTTGATTTTGGTGCAGCGCTCACTTCACGGGCCCATCGCTCCAGGTAACGAAAATCTTCCAGATCTATCCCGTCGGGAGAAGTACGCAATCGCACCAGTTCTCGCGGTCATCATCGTTTTGGGATTTTTTCCTAAGCCACTTCTCGATGTTATTAATCCAACGGTGGTGCAGACCATGCAAGTGGTCGGCGTAACTGATCCGGCTCCGACAGGAGGGAAGTGAGATGAACTTCCACGTACCCGTTATCCAATATGCAGAAGTGCTGCCGATCCTGATCGTGCTTGGTGCTGCTGTCCTTGGCGTCTTAGTAGAAGCGTTCATACCTCGAAGTCTCCGTTATGTGTTTCAGGTTGTGATCAGTCTTGGCTCCATCCTGTTGGCTTTTGTGGCGGTAGTGCGGTTGCACGGAACTTCGCACGTTGCGGTTGAAGGATCAGTAGTTGTAGACGGCCCAACTCTCTTCTTGCAAGGTACGTTGCTGCTCCTAGCGATCGGCGGCGTGCTATTAATCGCCGAACGCGGTCTCGATACAGGTGGTAGCGCTTTTACTGCGCACGCGGCAACCCTCCCGGGTTCAGAAGCGGAACGCACGGCCTTGGCTTCAGGAATTATCCAAACCGAAGTCTTCCCCCTCACCCTCTTTGCTCTTGGTGGAATGTTGCTATTTCCAGCTGCCGGTGATTTGGTGACCATGTTTGTTGCGCTGGAAGTTCTCTCTCTTCCGCTCTATTTGATGTCGGGATTGGCTCGACGTAGGCGGCTACTCTCGCAAGAGGCGGCCCTCAAATACTTTTTACTCGGCGCCTTCTCGTCCGCGTTCTTTCTCTACGGCTCGGCTCTAATTTATGGCTATGCAGGCACGGTTTCTTTGAGCGGAATCAGAGAAGCGATCTCATCAAATGCCGGAAACGATCTCGTGCTCTTGATGGGCGTTGCCCTTGTCACGGTCGGTCTCTTATTCAAGGTGAGTGCGGTTCCCTTTCACGCGTGGACCCCGGATGTCTACCAAGGTGCGCCTACTCCGGTTACTGCGTTCATGGCGGCATGTACCAAGGTCGCCGCATTCGGTGCGATTTTGCGCCTGTTCTACGTCGGATTAAGTGGCTTACGATGGGATTGGCGTCCGATGCTGAGCGGTGTCGCGATAGTAACGATGGTTCTTGGAGTGATCTGGGCACTCACGCAAACGGATATGAAACGAATGTTGGCGTACTCCTCGATTGCCCACGCAGGATTTATTCTCACTGGAGTTGTTGCGGTCAATAAGGCCGGTCTTGAAGGATCGCTCTTTTACCTCGCTGCTTATGGCTTCACCACGATCGGAGCATTCGCAATTGTCACTCTTGTACGCGATTCAACTGGCGAGGCGACGCATCTTTCACAGTGGAGCGGACTAGCTCGACGCTCACCGCTTGTTGCCTCGACTTTTGCGTTGTTTCTTCTTGCTTACGCTGGAATTCCGTTAACAAGTGGATTCGTTGCAAAGTTTGCAGTCTTTGCCGCGGCATATTCAAGCGGATCTTCTGCCCTGGTAATTGTCGGTGTGTTGAGCAGCGCAATCGCCGCGTTCTTCTATATTCGGGTAATCGTCTTAATGTTTTTTGCTGAACCCAAAGAAGATGGACCGACGGTTGTGGTCCCACCCATCATGACAACGGCCGCGATCACTCTGGCTGCTTCGGTTACTTTAGTGCTCGGTGTTATGCCGAGCTCGGTGCTCGATTTGATCAAATCCGCAGCGCGTTTCACCTTCTAATGAATGGTTTCGGCATTCCGGGGCTCTCCCCGCGACTCGAACGTCGCTTGGATGATGGAATTGTTGCTGTCGAGATGCTGTTGGCGGCGAGTATAAGCAGTGAATATGAACTACTCACCCAGACTTCACATCACCTAGTTGACGCAGGGGGCAAACGTCTTCGTCCTCTGCTTACCTTGCTTGCTGCAGAGTTTGGAAATCCTGATGCACCAGGCATCATCGAATCTGCAGTGGTTTCGGAATTAACCCACTTAGCAACCCTTTACCACGACGATGTTATGGATGAAGCACCTCTTCGTCGCGGAGTGGAAAGCGCCAACTCGCGGTGGGGTAATACGGTCGCGATTCTTGCTGGAGATTTTCTCTTCGCTAAATCATCAGCTTTGTTGGCCGACTTAGGTCCTGAGGCGGTGCGACTTCAAGCAGCAACGTTTGAAAGGCTCGTGGTCGGTCAGATCATGGAAACGATCGGTCCACGCGATGGTGAAGATTGGCTTGGTCATTATTTAAAGGTTGTTGCGGATAAAACAGGTTCGTTGCTTTCGGCCAGCGCTCAATACGGAGCACTCGCCTCAGGTGCTAGCGATTCCGTCCGATCGATTCTGGGGGAGTTCGGCGAACGGATCGGCATAGCTTTCCAAATCGCTGATGACGTTATCGATATTGCAAGCGAGTCCGGGGTTTCGGGGAAAACGCCGGGTACTGATTTGCGAGAGGGCATACCGACTCTCGTTACGATTCACGTGATTACATCATCTGATCCGGCCGACGCTCAATTGCGTGAATTACTTCTTTCACCAATTACGGACGAGGCGTTAGTGGTCGACGTTTTATCTCAGTTGCGCGATCACCGGGCAATCGCCACCGCCCGGTTACAGTTGCGCGAATATGCTGATGGCGCAAAGCAAGTGCTTGTGCCACTCGATGATTGTGAAGCAAAAGAGGCGCTAATGGCTCTCTGCGATGCTGTCATTGATCGTTCGGCTTGAGCGGTAACCATCGACGCTCAGTAGAACCAGCGCGATCCAGATTAGGATAAATCCGGACCACCGTCCTTGAGACATTTTTTCGTGCCTGATGAGGATTCCAATTGCAAACTGCATTGTTGGATTTAAATATTGCAGAAGACCCATGGTTGACAGAGGTATTCGAGAAGTGGCCCCGTTGAACAAAAGCAACGGAACTGCAGTAACGATGCCGGCGGTCATTAGCAACAGTGTCGAGTGAGTGCTCGACCCTAATTGTCCGGCGCCTCGGTGCGATAGCAGCCAGATATAACCAATTGCTGGCACGATCATTATCAGAGTTTCGATGGTGAGCGTCTCAAGGGCCCCTAGGCTCAGGTGCTTCTTTATCAGACCGTATAAGCCCCATGAGAAGGCCAACGACAGAGCGATGTAAGGCGGATGGCCGTAATCAACAGACAGAAGAATCACACTGATGACTCCGAATACAACCGCGATCCACTGCGGCGTGCGCATCTTTTCGCCAAGGATGAAAACGCCAGCTCCAATTAGGACAAGCGGATTGATGTAATAGCCAAGGGCTGACTCAACTACATGTCCCGAATTGATAGCCCAGATGAAGATTCCCCAATTAACGCTCAGTGCGACTGAGGCCGACAACAGCCAACCGAGGAGTCGCCTATCTCTGGCCATGTGCCACACGCCCATCAATTTGTGACGAAATGTCAGAGCGCCAAGGCAAACGAATAGAGACCAAATTACGCGGTGGGCGAGGATTTCAAGGGGGAACGCCGGTTTTAGGAGTGGCCAATAAAGTGGAAAAAGGCCCCAACAAAAATAGGCACTAATTCCGAGCAAAAGTCCTGTTCGATGGGAAGACTTCGTCATTCAACTTGCCAGGTATCGCCACCGTTAAGCAGCGCAGCAAGCTGGCCTTTACCTTCCTTAGCAATGACAGCATCGATTTGTTCATGCACTAATTGTGAAAATGGAGCCCGCTCAACATCACGGAATACCCCAACTGGCACGTGCTCAAGGGAGGAGTCGGAAATGCGCGAGAGCGCGAATGCGTACGTTGGGTCTTGGATATGTGCATCGTGAATGACGATCTGTGATTGATCAATCTCGGAAAGCGGCTTGACCTCGAGAAGTCCGCGCTCGTCACTGATCACGCCATGCGAGGCTGAGGTGATGGGCTGTCCGTGTTCCAACCGGAGTAGCACCTCATCTCTGGTGTCGGAATCCTTTATTTGATCGAATGCCCCATCGTTAAAAATTGGACAGTTCTGATAGATCTCAATGAGTGCTGAACCTTTGTGTTCGGCGGCAGCTCGGAGAGTCTCGGTGAGATGTTTACGATCGCTGTCGACAGTGCGAGCGACAAACGATGCCTCGGCACCAAGCGCCAATGAAATCGGGCTGAATGGCGTATCAAGGGAACCGTATGGCGAGGATTTAGTGATTTTGCCTTGCTCGCTGGTCGGGGAGTACTGCCCTTTGGTCAAACCGTAAATTCGATTATTAAAGAGCAAGATTTTGAGATCCGCATTTCGTCTTAATGCATGGATTAGATGATTTCCACCGATCGATAGCGCATCACCATCGCCGGTGATCACCCAGACCGATAAATCAGGGCGACTCACGGCAAGGCCCGTGGCGATCGCAGGCGCACGTCCATGGATCGAGTGCATTCCATACGTTTCGAGGTAGTAAGGGAAACGAGATGAGCAGCCGATCCCTGATATGAAAACGATCTTTTCGCGCGGTAGCCCTAGTTCAGGCAGAAAGGACTGCATGGCGGATAGAATTGAATAATCGCCGCAACCTGGGCACCAACGCACCTCTTGATCAGAAGTGAAATCCTTCTTAGTCAGGGTGACTTCAGACATTGAGTACCTCCAAAGCGGCATTGACAATTTGCTCAGTAGTAAAGGGCATCCCACGCACTTGATCAAAGGCGACCACGTCAACTAGATATTCGCCTCTGAGCATTCTGGCCAGTTGACCCAAATTCATCTCAGGGAGAATAACTTTCTTATAGGAGTGCAATACATCGCCTAGATTTTTCGGGAATGGGTTCAAGTGGCGTAAGTGCGCTTGGGCAATGTTATGTCCGGTCTCGCGCAGTACCTGTACCGCTGACCAAATCGGTCCGTAAGTCGATCCCCAACCCAGGAGAAGTACCTCAGCGCAATCGCTCGGGTCATCGATGACTAGGTCAGGAACTTTTACCCCGCCAACTTTTGCGGCACGCGTGCGAACCATAAAATCGTGGTTGGCCGGGTCGTAGGAAATTGTGCCAGTGCGATCGGCTTTTTCAACGCCACCAATTCGATGTTCCAGTCCCTTGGTGCCAGGAACGGCGAACGCCCGGGCCAGGGTCTCGGGATCTCGCAAATAGGGGAGGAATTCGCCATTTTCGCCATTGGGCACAGTAGCCAAATTGACCTTGATTTCAGGGAGCGATTCAACGCTTGGGATGCGCCAGGGTTCGCTCCCGTTGGCGATGTAACCATCGGAAAGTAGAAAGACGGGAGTTCGGTATTCGAGGGCGATCCGACAGGCTTCAATCGCCATGTCGAAACAATCGCTCGGGGTCGCCGGCGCGAGAACCACACAAGGAGATTCTCCATTGCGTCCGTACATCGCTTGCAACAGATCGGATTGCTCGGTCTTAGTAGGCAGCCCAGTTGATGGGCCACCGCGCTGGACATCCACAATTACTAACGGCAATTCGAGCATGACGCCGAGGCCGATTGCTTCGCTCTTTAAGGCAATGCCAGGTCCTGAAGTGGTGGTAATCCCGAGTCCACCACCGTATGAAGCGCCGAGCGCGGCGCCAACGCCTGCGATTTCGTCTTCGGCCTGGAAGGTGATCACACCGAACTTTTTCAATTTCGAAAGTTCGTGCAAAATATCAGAAGCTGGCGTGATGGGATATGCGCCTAAGAAGATTTGAACCCCGGCTATTTCTGCCGCTGCAATTAAGCCATAGGAGAGAGCGACATTGCCACTGATATTGCGGTACACCCCGGCCTCCATCGGGGCAGGCTTAACCTCATAAGAGACGGCGAAGTCCTCGGTGGTCTCGCCATAGTTCCAGCCGGCTCGGTAGGCAGTCAGATTTGCTTCAAGAATCTGGGGTTTCTTTCCAAATTTCGCGGTGAGAAAATTTTCGGTGAGCGTCGTAGGGCGGTGATACATCCACGACAGGAGACCCAAGGCGAACATGTTTTTGGACCGTTCGGCTTCTTTTCGTGTGAGTTTCAAATGAGCGAGTGCGCCGACAGTCATTGAAGTCAGCGGGAGGGCGTGCACTTTATAACTATCCAATGATCCATCTTCGATCGGATTCGTTGCGTATCCGACCTTCGAAAGATTTCGCGTGGTGAATTCGTCTTTATCAACAATGATTGTCGCACCTCGAGGAGTGTCTGCCATGTTTGCTCTGAGCGCAGCTGGGTTCATGACGACGAGTACATCAGGTGCATCTCCTGGTGTCTGAATGTGATGATCACCAAAATGCAGTTGGAAAGAGGAAACGCCTGGCACCGTGCCCTGAGGCGCACGGATTTCTGCCGGGTAGTTGGGCAGTGTTCTCAGATCATTTCCGAGCATCGCCGTATCTGAGGTGAATCGGTCTCCGGTTAACTGCATTCCATCACCGCTATCTCCGGCGAATCGAATGACGACCTGATCCAGAGTTACAACGGGTTTACTCACTCGCATATCCTCTCACTTTTGACTTGGATATCCCTTAGAGAATTGGCCTTTACTAGGCTTAGTGACGTGATCATCGACACGGAAGCCTCTCGGTTCACTGAGTCCATCGTGCTGATCCAAAATGGAGGCTCAAACTTTGGCGTCCTTGACGCGAGCCTGGCCTGCTGCGCTCTTGAGACCCGAGCGCTCTTGCTTGGAGAGCGGATTTGGGCCGGCGAGCAGATGGCCGCACTAGTGCTCCTAGCCAGTGGAACGATCAGTCAAAAGTTGGCCCCGAAGTTGGTGAGTCTCGTCCAAGAATTCGCCTCATTTAAACCCGATTTGCCGCACTACTTGGTAGCGGTTGGCGCTTGCGCAACCAGCGGTGGTCCCTACTTTGATTCGCCGACCATCGTGGCCGGTCTGGACAAACTGGGTCTGACCTGTGATC
>JANXYY010000169.1 GCA_025355805.1 Actinomycetes bacterium | reverse complement strand
AATGCCGATCGGCCACGTCCCTACTCGCCGGCGCATTCCAAGAACGGCGCTGGCTAAGCCAAATAGGTTTCCAATGACCTCGCGCCAGAGAATGGCTTTACTTCCGAAATGAATCTCAGCGGCGAAGAGCCAGTGCATTAGAGACATTTAGGACCCGAACGAATCGGTTGCTTTGGCGCGAAGTTCAGCGACCATCCGGTTAGGCTCTTCTGCGCCATACACGGCAGAACCGGCAACAAATACATCGGCGCCTGCGCGTGCACATCGTTCAATCGTATTAAGGGTGACCCCACCATCAACTTGGAGCCAAATCTGTCCGCCATGACGAGCAATTTCACGCCTAGCCTCCTCAACTTTGATCAAAGAATGGACTAAGAAAGGCTGACCACCAAATCCTGGCTCCACCGTCATTATCAAAATCATGTCCATCAGTGGAATCAGATCTAGATACGGAGTAAGGGGCGTTCCTGGCTTGAATGCCATCCCAACACGGCCTCCCGCAGCCCTGACATCTTTGGCAATCTGGCCTGGTTTCGAGGCAGCTTCGATGTGAAAAGTGACACTCTTGGCGCCCGCATCAATATATCCGGGTGCCCACCTGTCCGGATCTTCGATCATAAGATGACAATCCATCGGCAGTGCGATGCTCTTTGCTAAGGATTCGACGACAGGCAGACCAAGGCTCAGGTTAGGAACAAAATGTCCATCCATGACATCGATATGCACCCAATCCGCACTTGGAATGCGGCGAATTTCGGCCGCTAAATTGGCTAGATCGGCATTGAGGATGCTCGGGGCGATCTGAATTGCCATGAAAGCAAACCTAGCGGAGTGGTCTTTGAATTAGCGCGAAGAACATCGCATCAGTGTCGTGAATATGAGGCCAAAGTTGAACCGTCGGACCATCGCCCAATTCTGGGACACCAACGAAGAGAGGCCGGGCATCTAAAAGATTGCCGCCTGTACGGGCGAGCAAATCCGCAAGGAGCAACTCAGTCTCGGCCAAGTGCGGCGAACACGTAACGTATGCCAAGACTCCGCCTGGGATTAAAGCGGCATAGCCGGCTTCGAAAAGTCCTAACTGAAGAGGTCGAAGCCCAGCGATGTCGCGAGGTTTTTTTCGCCACCTCGCTTCAGGTCGTCTTCGAAGTGCGCCAAGACCTGTGCAGGGGACGTCGGCTAGAACCCGGTCAAACGACCCAGGTCTCCAACTCGGATTAAGTCCATCGCTTACCAGAACTTGAACCTCGGAATCGACGGTGTTGCGCACCAATTTGGCTCGGTGTTCACTTACTTCATTAGCGAGCAATTTGGCATCGGCGATTCTCGCTAGCGCTCCCAGCAATCCCGCTTTCCCGCCGGGACCAGAGCAGAGATCAAGCCATAGTTCTTCAGGTTTGATTTCGTGAAAGTTAGCAAGAGCGAGGGCAACTAATTGCGAACCCTCGTCTTGCACTGCCGCGTTGCCAGAACGAACTTGTGCTAGCAGCGCCGGATCACCCTGCCAAGTTGCTGCGTAAGGCGAGTAGTGGCCAGGTTGAGCACCTTCATCGATTAATTCATCCACCGTGCAACGACCTGGTCTAGCGACCAAAGTTACCGAGGCTGGGCGATTGTTGGCCGCAAGTAATTCGCGTAATTCTTGCTCATCCCGGATTAGTTCTTGGTAAGCACAGATAATCCAAGTCGGATGCGAGAACTCGATAGCTAGTCGATTGACTAACGGAGTTGTAGCGATAGGTGTGAGCTGTTCAATCCACTCTTCGACAGATTTTTGGGCGACCTTTCGAAGTACTGCATTAACCAAAGTCGCACTCGCTGGACCGACACAATAATGGGCGAGATCTACCGTCGAATTTAATGCCGCATGATCTGGAACCCGCATGTGCAGAATTTGGTGCGCACCAAGGCGCAAGATATCTAAAAGCGGTGGATCAATTTTGGCCAAAGGGCGATTCACCAGCGTGCTCAAAATAGCGTCATACTGCCCTTGCATCCGAAGGGTTCCATAGCCAAGTTCAAGGGCAAAGCCAGCATCTCGCGGATTCAGATCATGTGCCGCGATCAGGTGAGGCATCGCAATGTTTGCATATGCTGCATCCCCCCAGACGGCGCGCATTAATTCAAAAGCCGTCAGTCGCGCCGGGTCAGCGCGCACTTTCCTGAATTGATTCACGGATTACTCATAGTGAACACGGCACCAGAGCCGACCCGAATTCCACGGGTCCAATCCGCTGCAGGCATTTCCCGTTTCCCCGGCGCTTGGACCGTGTCAAGCTTGATTGAAGTGCTCCCTGTTGTAACGAAGACTTCATTCTTCGTCACGATCAATTCGCCGGGTGTTCCTTCAAGATTTGACTCAAGGATGGATATCGGACCGAGCCGGATTCGGACACCGTTTAAAGTCGTCCAAGCCCCAGGCTCAGGTGAGAAAGCTCTGATCTTGCGCCCGATCACGAGGGCCGGTTGCTCCCAGTCAATTTCTCCCTCAGCCAGCGAAAGTTTTGGGGCAAAAGATACGCCTTCAGTGATTTGAGGTCTCGCCACTAATTTGCCTCGAGCAATCCCAGACAGCGTTTGGATGAGCAACGGTGCACCCGAAATGGATAATCGAGTTAACAGTGTTCCAGTTGTGTCATCCGCCTTGATTGGTTCGGTAAGTACGCCATATATCGGTCCGGTGTCCAAACCTTCGTCAATTTGAAAGGTTGTCGCGCCGGTTATTTCATCGCCAAATCGGATTGAATATGGCACGGGTGCGGCCCCACGCCAGGAAGGCAATAGCGAAAAATGGAGATTAATCCAGCCAAATTTGGGTTGCGTCAATAACTCGGTTGGAACCAGCGCACCAAACGCAACCACTGCAATAGCATCCGGGTTAAGTATTTCAAGTTCTTGTTGGAAATTCTTATCGCGTAAATGCGCATACTTGAGGATCGGAATATTATTTTCACTGGCGACCACTGCAACCGCTGAAGGTGTGGCGATAAGCCCTCGTCCAACCCGAGCATCAGGCCTGGTGAGCACAGCAATGACTTCATGCTCTGACTGGATTAGCGCAGTTAGCGAAGGTATCGCAATCTTCGGCGTCCCCGCAAAAATTATCCGCAAGTGCTACAGCCCCAAGCCAAGAGTTGAGTGCGGTGAAAGTCTGATCTTCAGATCAACGCCTTCGGCTATCAACTGGCCGAACCACTCTGCTGACCGAATCTCTTTCATCGCCTCTTTGCGTAAGGCGGCATCAAGACGATCAATGAAGAGGATTCCATCTAGGTGATCAGTCTCATGCTGGATTGCCCGGGCCAAAAGCTCCGTCCCAGTAATCACGACGGGATCGCCAAACATATTGAAGCCTTTGGCAACGACGCTCAATGCTCGTTTGGTGTTAAAGGCCAGACCAGGAAATGATAGGCAACCTTCATCACCTTCTTGATCCTCATCGGAGAGATCGAGAGTTGGATTTATCAAATGTCCGAGTTCATCGTCGACATCCCAGACAAAGACCCGCATTGGCACCCCAATCTGCGGCGCGGCCAGTCCTGCCCCAGGAGCTTCGAGCATGGTTTCGGTCAGATCCTGAACTAGGGTTCGCAACTCTTTATCAAAATCGACGACCAACGCCGTTTGAGTCGTGAGAACGGGGTCACCGAAGAGTCGGATCGGTTGGATAGCCACCTGCCAAATCTTAGAGGGTAACCGGATCGACCCTGATCCTGAGCGACAGTGACTTTGAAGCACTGGAGGCAACAATTACCGCCCGCAGGGCACTCGAAAGTGCGGCTGACGAACTCTTTGGAACTCGGATGATGATTTCCCCTCGTCCCTCATCAATCAACCGCGGACCAGAAATTTGAACCCCCTCAAATTGGAATTCGTTGAGCACGCCTTTCAAACTCGCTAGATCACCTTGAAGGACCGCAATCCGAGAAGTTGGCGGCAAGGCGAGTTGTTCTCGTTCGGCAAGTTCACGTTCGCTAAGACCCAACGCGTCCCACCTGCCAATCGCCTGAGCGAGTGGGTGAGAATTTTCAGTACCCAAAAATAATGGCGCACCTGGACGCAATAGTGCAGCCACTTGAAACCAACGGGTTGCTGCCTCCTCGGCTGCGCGCAAAACTGGTCTATCAAAAAATGCCCAACCGTCGAGAATTACTCCCCCGGCGTAACCACCCTTGCACCAAGGCTCTACACCGGGTGTCGAGACGATGATCGCCGGTTGAGGGCCAACCTGATCTATTCGAGTCTCACCAGTCGAAGTTCGAACAGCGACGCCTGGAAATGCTCTTCCGATTTCGTTCGCTGTTCGTTCGTTTCCAATAATCGAGGCCCGAAAACGGGTTTCCTGACACCATGGGCAGACCCAGTTTGGAAAAGCTCGTCCACACCAATTACAACTCGCGACTCCGTGGGTCGAAAACAATTCCAAACGGCCACCACACTCGCACCTGGCCGCATTTCGACAACCTGAACATCGGAGCGCAGGTGTATGTCCGCGTCGAGGGACTAAGACTAAAACCGGTCCCACGTGCAAAGAATCGCGAATACTTTTCCACGCGTTGGAAGGAAGTCGAGAGTAAGTTGCGCTATCCCCGATTGTGATGATTCGTGGGGCCGAGCTCCGAACTATTTCTTTCCTAGGCAAGACAGGTTTGGCCCAATCGGATTTTACGAGCAGGGCGCTCTCAACAGAAACTGACCAACCACCGATCGCAAGGGCAACGCGCTGGTCGTGTGATCGAAGTATCGCCACCTCACGTGCATGCCACCCAGGGGCGTGCGGCTCTTCAAAAGAGTCATCAACATCATCCCAAACGACTATCAGGCCGAGGTTTTTGACCGGCGCGAAGACCGCGCTACGCGTGCCTATGCAGAGTTTCGATTTGCCACGAGCGATCGCTAAAAAATGCGCATAACGTTTACTGGGGCCATCTTCAGCGGTCAATACGGTTGGCACGGTATTGGTCTTCAATTCAAGGAAGGTCTCGTTTAACCTTTTAACACTGGATTGGTCTGGAAGCAGAATTAAAACGCCTAAGCCGGCAGTTAAGACTTGGGTACTGAGTTCCACAATCTGCGCCATGGGATCTACCCCAGGTAGGGCTGACCAGATCATCCGAGGCGTTGTTCCCTTAGCGAGGGCGCCCATGAATTTGGGAAAATCAGGAAAGTTCAACCAAGAGGCGTTGACGCTCGGATTAAGAAGATCTTGCGCCGTCGGCTCAGGAGAGATCTTCGATTCAGTCTGTGCGTGGCGTGGTGGAATGGCGCTGCGCAGAACATCTGCCAAGGATCCCGCGTATCTGTCGGCGACCAATCTCGCTGTATGGGCAATTTCAGGGCTGAGGATAATTTCTGGGGAGATCACTCGAGAGATGAAGGCTTTGGCGTGCTCAGATTCGCTGACTCGTTCGAGGATGAATCCATTGAAGGTTCGACCTGCAAACGGGACTCGAACTCGAACTCCGGGTTGGGCGCTAATGCTCTGATCTTCATCGACCAAGTAGTCAAACAGACGATCCAAATGTGCAAGTCCCGTGTCCACGCAAACGCGAGCGATCGGCAATTCACCTGCAACAGTCTTAACTGCAGGACGGCGGGGACTTTGCCGAATCAGTTTGAGCGGCGCCTGATCGGTCATGTCCACATTCTGCCTTGAATCACCCTCATCACGAGAGGCGAGTTATCGACCTGTCTAGAGGGCTGACTTCAATTTCTCCACACGGTCGGTTCGCTCCCAAGTGAACTCAGGCAGTTCTCGGCCGAAGTGCCCGTACGCGCTCGTAAGCGAGTAAATCGGGCGGAGCAAATCTAGATCGCGAATGATGGCGGCCGGACGCAGGTCAAAAGTCGCCCATACGGCGTCTTGAATTTCATGAACCGGGATCGTTTCAGTGCCGAAAGTTTCAACGAAGAGCCCCACCGGGTGTGATCGACCGATGGCGTACGCAACTTGGACTTCGCAACGCGTGGCAAGCCCAGCCGCCACCACGTTTTTCGCCACCCAACGCATCGCATAAGACGCCGATCGATCGACTTTGGAAGGATCCTTGCCACTGAAAGCGCCACCACCGTGACGAGCCATGCCGCCGTAGGTGTCAACAATAATTTTCCTACCAGTAAGACCCGCATCGCCCATCGGGCCGCCGATAACAAAGCGACCGGTCGGATTAACTAGAAGTTTGAAACCTTCATGATCGATGTCAAGTTCGGCAAGAATTGGATCGACTACAAATTTCTTTATCTCGGGAACAAGCGTTGATTCAAGATCAACTTCCGCAGAGTGTTGACTGGATACAACCACGGTGTCGATTCGGATGGGGCGATCGCCGCTATATTCGATCGTCACCTGTGTTTTTCCATCTGGACGTAAATAGGGCATTAAGCCTTCATGTCGCACGTCGGCTAACCGCTTGGCCAGACGGTGGGCTAGGGCAATCGGAAGCGGCATTAATTCTGGCGTGTCGGTGCAGGCATATCCAAACATCAGGCCTTGGTCGCCGGCGCCTTGGAGGTCAAGTGGGTCAAGCGAGTCGTCCACTCGGTTCTCGATCGCGTCATCAACGCCCTGAGCAATGTCGCTCGATTGCTTTCCGATCGAGATACTTACACCGCACGATTTTCCATCGAAGCCTTTATCCGATGAATCGTAGCCAATTCGCAAAACAGTCTCGCGAACCAAATCGGCAATTTCGGCGTACCCATCGGTCGTCACCTCACCAGCCACATGCACTTGGCCTGTGGTTATGAGTGTTTCAACGGCGACTCGGCTATGCCGATCTTGTTTAAGAAGACTGTCCAAGATCGCATCTGAGATCTGATCGGCAATCTTGTCTGGGTGTCCTTCAGTTACGGACTCGGAAGTAAATAGGCTGTTTCGCACGACGTTAGGGTATCCGTTTTACGATCGCATCAAGAACTGCATGGGCCAACGTGTCTTTGGACCCATAGGGAATGTCTATAAATTCGCCATCTACAGCGGCAATGAGCGCGCCATTTTTCAGGCTACCAAATACCAAGCCGCCTGACACGTCGTTTATTACCAACAGGTCGACACCCTTCGACGCCAATTTGATCAGACCATGCTCCCGCACCGAACCATTTTCGTCGCCAGTCTCGGCCGCGAATCCAACAATGATTTGCCCAGTACGACGACCGGTGACAAGTGAAGCCAAAATATCTGGGTTCTCGACCAAATCAAGATGCACCAGCGCATGCCCTTTTTTGATCTTTTTTTCCGAGGCATGAGCCGGGCGAAAATCCGCGACCGCGGCTGCCATGATGATTACGTCTTGATCAGACTTGCTTGCATCAATTGCGGCCTTCATCTCCAACGCCGTCTCGACCCGGACTACCCGGACGCCAACCGGAGGATCAACATCGGTCCGCCCGATGACCAATGTCACTTCCGCTCCCCTAGCTCGGGCAGCAGAGGCAAGCGCAAAGCCTTGTCGACCCGATGAACGATTTCCTAAAAAACGGACTGGATCAAGCGGCTCACGCGTGCCACCGGCAGAAATTAGAACCTGGCGACCGATCAAATCCTTTTCATGTACCAACGCAAGAGCGCTACTTAAAATATCGTCAAGATCTGGCAATCTGCCGATCCCAGAATCCTCGCCAGTCAGGCGACCGGTTGAAGGTGTAATTACGGTCACTTGACGACTGCGTAGCGTCTCCACATTTTGGATCGTGGCAGGTTGGTTCCACATTGACGTGTGCATCGCGGGGAAAATAATTATCGGAGCTGATGTAGCCAACAAAGTGCTCGTCAGGAGATCGTCTGCGACGCCGTGAACCAAGCGAGCCATGAAGTTCGCTGTGGCTGGAGCAATTATCACCAAGTCGGCTTGGGCGCCAATGGCAACGTGTGCCACTTGCTCAACTGATTCAAATATTTCGGTCTGAACTTTGCGCCCCGAGAGCGCTTCCCACGTAGCGGTGCCGATAAATTTTAACGAATTCGCCGTTGGCACCACGGTGACGCCGTGTCCTAATTCACGAAGGGAACGTACAACTTCGCATACTTTGTAGGCGGCAATCCCACCGGTCACCCCGACAACGATCTCAAGCGAGGCTGAACTAGACACGGTTGTTCACGACCGAAGTCTCAGCGCCATCCGGATGCAGCTAAGCTGGGTCGATTGGCTCAATGGTCAGCAAATTGGCGTTGATTTCCCGGAGAGCGATCGATAGCGGCTTCTCGTGAACGTGCGTTTCAACTAGCGGCCCAACGTATTCGAGAAGTCCTTCACTCAACTGTGCGTAATAGGCATTAATTTGACGGGCCCGCTTTGCCGCGTAAAGAACCAGACTGTATTTGGAGTCGACTTTCTCCAAGAGCTCATCAATTGATGGATGAGTGATGCCCTGAGCAAGCTCGCTGGCGGAGATCGTCACAATAATTCCAATCTGAGATGGTCCCTGGCTGAGGTGATCCCAATTTAGCCGGGTAATGCAGCGCCTAAGGATACCAGCGCATCGACCACTTCATCGACAGAGGAGTTTATGAGTGTTTGATCGAATTCGGCTTGAGCAGCCAGCTCGGCACGTGCCACTCGCAGACGTTCTTGCCTGGCCGCCAGACTTTCGGTACCTCGATGCACCAATCTCCGTTCCAACTCTTCCCAACTGGGCGGGGCCAGAAAGACCAAAAGCGCTTCAGGATAGTTGGCGCGAACTTGGCGGGCGCCGACTAAATCTATTTCGAGGAGCACAGATTTTCCGGTCTCAAGTTGGTCGAGGACTGGTTGTGCTGGCGTTCCGTATTGGGCACCGGCGAAATCAGCCCATTCAAGGAATCGCCCGGCTTCCACCATCGCGGTAAAGGCCTCTGGGTCGACGAATTCGTAGTGCAGACCATGGATCTCACCCTCGCGAGGTTCGCGAGTCGTCGTGGAAACGCTCAGCCAGAGCGGCGAATTGGCCTCGCGGAGGCGTTTCACGACGGTGGACTTGCCGACGCCGCTGGGTCCTGAAAGGACGAGCAAGCGACCACGAGTCATAAGCAGATCATGGCCTACGGCCTAATGGAATCCGAATTCTCGCTTGATTGCTTCGATTTGCTTGGCGCCGAGTCCTCGGATCCGCCGACTCATTGCGATCCCGATCTGGGACATCAACGCTTCAGCCTTGACCTTTCCAACTCCGGGCATCGATTCAAGTAGAGCAATAACTTTCATCTTCCCGATGGCATCGTTGCTCTTTCCGTCGTTTATGACTTCAAGAATGGATGCGGTTGAGCGCTTGAGACGAGCTTTCACCTGGGCACGTTCGGCTCGGGCGGCGGCCGCCTTTGCCAGTGCGGCGGTTCGTTGTTCTGGAGTGAGCGTAGGCAGTGGCATGCGACTCTCCAATCATTTCTGGTTCGACCCGGCAGCTGGAAATTCTCTAGCCATTAGATACTAACTTCGCAGGTGGTCAAGTACATTCCCGAGCGCGGAGGCCAATCCTGGCGCGCCCCCCGATTTCCAGCCATCGGTAATTGGTCGTCCGATCACGAGCAGATCCGCCCCCTCCGCTAAGGCCTGCTTTGGCGTAGCCACCCGGTGTTGGTCCCCGAACTTGCCTCCAGCTAATCGAACCCCGGGCGTGATTAAAGTAATTTCAGGTCCGACAAGGGTGCGAATCTTCTTGACCTCAAGCGGTGAGCAGACCAAGGCATTGGCTCCCGCTGCAACGGCCATCTGAGCCAAATCTGCGGCTAGTTTCTCGATCGCCCCCAATTCGAGTCGATCCAAATCCGACTGGCCTATCGAGGTAAGGACGGTGACTGCAGTTATTTTGGTCGATGGCAAGGTTTCAACGGCTTGAAAGATCATTTCGGAGCCACCCAAGGCATGGACAGTCAAGTATTCAGGAATCAGAGCGCTGATCGATCGACATGCCCCTGCGACGGTATTTGGAATATCGTGCAATTTGAGATCGAGAAATAATTTGCATGAGGGAGCCGCTGCCCTAATTGCGTGAACGCCATCAATTCCGTCTCGTAAAAAGGTCTCGAGCCCAATCTTCAACGTAGAAATTTGTCCATCGACGATTTTGGCCCATGCCAGCGCCGTGGCTAAATCGGGGGCGTCAATGGCAAGTGCAATCGGAGCGCTCATCATTGACCAACTTCTTCGTCGGCTGCTCGATGTCCGTAGGCAATTGCCTCTTTCAACGCAGTGAAACCCCGTTCGGCTAGGAGATTGCTTAATTCATTCTGAATCCGCAGAGCAGCAGTGGGATCGTGAAAGGTAGCCGTCCCAATACTCACGGCGCTGGCCCCAGCGAGGATGTATTCGAAGGCGTCGGCACCGCTCATGATGCCCCCCATTCCAATAATTGGCACCTTAGGCAGTGCAGCATGCACTTGCCATACCGCTCGGACACCAACTGGTCTGATCGCCGGCCCTGAAAGTCCGCCAGTAATCCCAGCGACTTTCGGTCTCATCGTTTTGGTGTCAATCACAAGACCGAGCAGTGTGTTGATCATCGCTAATCCAGTTGCACCTGCATCTACGCAGGATTTAGCGACGCTGACAATGTCAGTAACGTCAGGAGAGAGTTTGGCGAAAATTGGAAAGAGCCCGCCTACTGATCGCCTCACGGCTCTAATTACTTCGCTGGCAGAAATTGGGTCGCAGGCAAATACGAGTCCGCGGTTGGAAACATTCGGGCAAGATATGTTCACTTCAATTGCGCTAACGACATCTCCTGCACGACGAACGCGGGCTGCAGTTCGGGCGAAGTCCTCAACACTATTGCCAGCGATCGAAACGATGATTCGGGCACCGGTTTGGGCCAGCCAGGGCACATCTTCGTTCATAAACTTCTCGACACCGGGACCTTGCAATCCAATGGAGTTGAGCATTCCACTTGGCGTTTCAGCCATTCGCGGAGTGGCCCGACCTGACCTTGGATTTTGCATGATCGATTTTGTGACGATTGCGCCGATCTCGGACAGATCGAAGAAGGCTGATAGTTCCTTACCAGAACCGGCGCATCCACTGGCAGTAAGAACCGGAGTAGGGAGCAAAAGGGATCCAAGTGTGGTTCGTAAATCGACGCTCATATTCCCTTCTGGAGATTTTCGATTTACAACTTTGAGGCTCATCCCAAATCCTCCGCACCTAATGTGCCAGAAGGGATTGAGCCGATTTCCTCCCAAAGAATTGTGTCGCCGTCAAAACTCGGTCCAGCCACGCAAGTACGAGTCATCCGGATGACACCGTCATCGCCCCGGATCGGCAAGACGCAAGTCATACATACCCCGATTCCACATGCCATTTCCTCTTCAACTAGACATTGGGCGGGCACCGATCGCTCTTTGGCGAAAACTGAAATAGCCTGCAACATTCCCATTGGACCACACGCGTATATCAATTCGGTTTGGGTCCGAGTCATCAACTCATCTAGGTGGTCGGTTACTCGACCTCGAAGTCCAACGCTTCCGTCTTCGGTCACAAGCGTTAGTTGACTGGCGGCCCGACGTCCTTCGACGATGCCAAAAAGACGTTCACCCGTTGCGGCACCTAGAAACATTTCTACTCGACAACCTCGAGTGCGTAAAACTTCAGCCAACGAAAAAAGTGGAGCGGAGCCATACCCGCCACCAATAAGCAATGTCTTAAGGGGTGATGCTGGGATAGGGAAGGGGTTTCCTAGCGGACCCACAATGTCAACTGACGAATGTGACGGTAGTTGGGAGAGCCACTTCGTGCCGATACCTTGACGCGCGAAGACAATTTCGATTGTTCCGCCGAAAACTCCCCGTTCATCCGCTGCGTAAATCGAGAAGGCTCGACGGAGCAACATCGATGTGGGCTCTCCCCCGACGGCAAGGGCAACGAATTGCCCAGGTTTTGCCCGTTCGGCAATTCCTGGCGCGGCGATGGCCATTTGATAATACTCACCAACACGCTTTAGTGAGATTACCTCGCCGCGCACTTGTAATGGGGAGCTTGCAGTCGCCATCACTTCACCGCCCCCAACCAGTCCTGAAGTGAACGTACGCCAAATTTGCCCCTGCGTAGTGCTTCGATGCCCTGAATCGCAGCGTTCAGTGCAGCAATGGTCGTGATACACGGAATTCCATTTGCGACCGCCGCCCCTCTAATTCGCCAGCCGTCCTTCCTTGGCCCCGTTCCCACGGGGGTATTGATCACGAGGTTGATTTGTCCCGAGTTGATGAGTTCTCCAATAGTTGAAATTCCAGCGATCGAACCTTCTGACTCTTTTCTAACCAACCGCGCAGTTATGCCGTGCCGCGAGAGAACATCTCGGGTCCCTTGAGTGGCCACAATTTCAAAACCTAGATCGGCTAAGCGGGAGATTGGAAGAATCATTGCGCGTTTATCACGATTGGCTACTGAAACAAACACGGCGCCGGAAATCGGTAAAGAACCGTATGCTGCGGCCTGCGATTTGGCGTACGCGACGCCAAAATTTCGATCAAGACCCATCACTTCTCCAGTCGACTTCATCTCAGGACCAAGTGCCGCGTCTACATTTTCTCCACCTGGGCGACGGAATCGGTTCCATGGAAGAACGGCCTCTTTCACTGCTATGTGCTCGTATTTAATGCTGCTGCCATCGCCCTGGCGCGGAAGTAGACCTTCGTGACGTAGATCCAAGATGCTGGTACCTAGGGCGATTCTGGCGGCGGCTTTTGCAAGCGGAATTCCGGTGGCTTTGCTGACGAAAGGCACAGTACGAGATGCCCTCGGATTTGCCTCAAGGACGTAGAGGAGGTCTCCTGCGATCGCGAACTGAATATTGATGAGACCGCGAACTCCAACACCCGCAGCAATTTTTCTTGTCGCCTCTTTAACCCGTTCTATTTCGCTTTCACCAAGAGTCATCGGGGGAAGCGCACAAGCGGAGTCTCCCGAGTGAATTCCGGCTTCTTCGATATGTTCCATTACTCCCGCGAGATAAAGATCCGTGCCATCGAAGAGCGCATCCACATCAATTTCGATTGCGTCATCGAGAAAGCGATCCACCAAAACAGGATGATTTGGGCTTATCTCCGTCGCCTTTCCAATGAAATTAACCAGGGGCTCGTCCTCGTAAACGATTTCCATACCGCGGCCTCCGAGCACATACGAAGGACGTACCAAAACGGGATAACCGATTCGATGGGCGACCTCTAGTGCCTCTATGGCATTCCTGGCCATTCCGTGGGCAGGCGCTAGCAGATTTGCCTCGTCCAGCACTCTGGCAAATGCTTCGCGATCTTCTGCCAAATCGATTGCGTTGGGGCTGGTCCCCACAATCGGTACGCCGGCGGCTTCAAGCGCCTTTGCCAGACCGAGAGGAGTTTGCCCGCCGAGCTGAACAATCACTCCCGCGATTGGACCAGCCAAACTCTCCGCGTGATAAACCTCTAGAACATCTTCAAGAGTTAACGGTTCAAAGTAGAGGCGATCAGCCGTGTCGTAGTCAGTTGACACGGTTTCGGGATTGCAATTAATCATTATGGTTTCGTACCCAACTTCTCTGAGCGCGAAGGCAGCATGAACACAGGAGTGATCGAATTCGACGCCTTGTCCGATTCGATTCGGACCGCTACCAAGTATCAGAACGGCTGGTTTAACTCGAGGTGCAACCTCACTTTCCGTTTCGTAGGTTCCGTAGTGATACGGGGTGGTTGCAGCAAATTCGCCACCGCATGTGTCCACCGTTTTATAAACCGGGCGTAGCGCCAGTGAATGACGCAGCGTCCGGATCGACTCCTCGTCGGTTCCACGGATTTGCGCGATTTGCAGGTCAGAAAAACCAAGTCTCTTAGCGTTACCAAGCGTTTCTCGATCTAGTTCGAGTGCCATTTCGACGACTCGGGCAGCCTGGCTCAGTACCCGCAACTGGCCCAAGAACCAGGGATCAATTCCACTGCTTTGGTGTAAAACGTCGATAGAGGCCCCTGCGTGAATTGCACGCTGCACATACGAAATTCGGTCTTCGGTGGGAATGGAGGTGGCAGAAATCAACTCATCTAATGCAATTTCACTCGCAACCGAGGATCCCCAGTTGAATGCAGCACCATTCCTCTCAAGAGATCTCAGCGCCTTTTGAAGAGCTTCTGGAAACGAACGCCCGATCGCCATCGCTTCGCCAACACTTTTCATCGTCGTTGTTAATGTCGTATCGGCCCCAGGAAATTTTTCAAACGCGAAACGCGGAACTTTGACGACCACATAATCGAGAGTTGGCTCAAACGAGGCAGGAGTGACTTTTGTAATATCGTTCGTGATCTCATAAAGCGAGTATCCAAGGGCTAACTTGGCGGCAATCTTCGCGATTGGAAATCCGGTAGCTTTCGAAGCAAGTGCGCTGGACCTTGACACGCGCGGATTCATTTCTATTACGAGGACTCGTCCGTTGCGTGGGTTGACTGCAAATTGGATGTTACAGCCACCTGCGTTTACGCCAACTGCACGAATAATAGCGATAGCCAAATCGCGCAAATTTTGGTACTCAACATCGGTGAGAGTCATGGCTGGAGCAACCGTAATTGAGTCACCCGTGTGGACGCCCATTGGGTCAAGGTTTTCGATGGAGCAAACAACTACAACGTTATCTTCGGCATCACGCATTAGTTCAAGTTCATATTCTTTCCAGCCGATTAACGATTCCTCCAGTAGCACTTCAGATGTAGGGCTGTGCTGAAGGCCAGCGCCACCGATGAGCAGGAGTTCTGACCAGTTGTACGCAATGCCGGAGCCAAGACCGCCCATGGTGAATGAAGGTCGAATGACAATGGGGTAACCAATCTCCGTTGCAGCAACTTCCAAATCTGACACCGAGTGGCAAGCTATCGAAATAGCGGATTCCCCACCCACACTTTCTACGACCGTTTTGAATTTGGCTCGGTCCTCACCTTTTCTTATAGCCTCAATATTGGCGCCGATCAACTCAACTTTGAAACGTTCGAGCACGCCAGATTCGGCAAGTGACATTGCAACATTGAGCGCTGTCTGTCCACCGAGAGTAGCGAGTAGCGCATCTGGGCGCTCTCGTTCGATCACTCTGGCCACAAACTCTGGGGTGATCGGCTCAATATAAGTTGCTGCCGCGAACTCGGGATCCGTCATGATCGTCGCAGGATTCGAATTCACCAAGATGACTCTTATGCCTTCTTCGGCCAGGACTCTACAGGCCTGAGTTCCCGAGTAATCGAATTCGCATGCTTGTCCGATTACGATCGGCCCGGAACCGATCACTAAGACGCTTTGAATATCGTGACGTCTGGGCATCAGATTCGACCCTTCGACTCACGTAGCAAGGCTTTAAATTTGTCGAATAAATGGGCAGCGTCATGTGGGCCTGCTGCCGCTTCTGGATGGTATTGAACGCTGAACACCGGTTTGCCGATGAGTTCGAGGCCTTCCACTACGTCGTCATTGAGGCAAATATGGGTGGTACGTCCTGCCCCAAACGGCGTCGCAAACTCCGCGTCAATTGGCGCGGATACCGCAAAACCATGGTTGTGTGCCGTGATTTCAATCTTGCGCGTCTTGAGATCTTGTACGGGTTGGTTTAGGCCGTGATGTCCATAACGTAGTTTGTATGTACTAAGACCGAGAGCTTGTCCGATCAATTGGTGACCAAAGCAAATACCAAAGAGTGGAATGCCACGTTCTATCACCTCGCTAACCAAATTAGTCGCCCGCATGGCAGTGGCTGGATCACCAGGGCCATTAGACAGGAAAATGCCATCCGGATTTATCGAGAGCAGTTCTTCGATTGATGACCACGATGGAAAGACAACGGAGGTAATGCCGATCTTGGCAAAAGAGCGCGGGGTATTTCGCTTAATCCCAAGATCCAGAATCGCCACCTTGAGATCGGCACCGCCATCGACCGTATAACTGTCTTTGGTACTCACTTCGTCGCAAAGATCAGCACCGACCATCTCTGGGCTCGCTCTAACTCGCTCAACGAGGTCTGCCTCGCTCCCGGTATTTGCATCGCCGCTAAAGATGCCGACTCGCATTGCTCCACGTTCGCGAAGATGGCGAGTTAGCGCGCGGGTATCGACGTGCTTGATTCCGACTACGCCTTCACGAACTAATGCGTCATCTAGGCTCTCGGTGGAGCGCCAACTGCTCGGGCCGGGCGATGGATCGCGCACTACTAGACCAGCTACCCAGATTCGATCTGATTCGTAATCACTTTCATTAAATCCAGTATTACCAATTTGTGGCGCTGTCATCACTACGACTTGACGATGATAAGAGGGATCGGTGATGGTCTCTTGATACCCGGTCATTCCCGTGGAAAAAACCGCTTCGCCGAGACTTTCGCCGACCGCACCCCAAGCATTGCCTTGAAAAATTCGTCCGTCATCGAGCACCAATCGCGCTGAAGTCATCGGATAAGTTCCCCCGCTAACACTGTTGGTGAACCGCGCAGGAATGTGGCAATCACTTGCCCTGGCAGCGTCATTCCTAGGTAAGGGGTATTACGACTCTTCGAAACTAATTCTTTTTCAGAGACGAGGCGCGTGATGGACGGATCGTAAAGGGTGATATTCGCGGGCTCGCCCGCTGAAAGCGGTCGGCCATGGTTTGCTACTTGTCCAATTCTGGCGGGAGTCGTCGACATTCGGGCTGCGACGTCGGCCCACGTCAGTAATTTAGTATCGACCATTGTCGATTGAACGACCGATAACGCGTTCTGCAAACCCAACATGCCAAATGCAGCCGCCTGCCATTCGCAATCTTTGTCTTCAATTGAGTGCGGGGCGTGATCAGTGGCTACGGCATCAATGACGCCTTCGGCTAACGCAAGTCGCAGAGAATCGATATCTCGGGCAGTTCGAAGCGGCGGATTAACTTTGTAGAGCGGGTTATAGCTGCGCGCCATCTCGTCAGTCAAAAGCAGGTGATGTGGAGTCACTTCGGCCGTTACAGCGATGCCTCGAGATTTAGCCCAACGCAGGATCTCTACGCTACCGGCGGTCGAGACGTGACAGACATGAAGTTTTGAGCCTACATGTTCAGCCAGAAGTACATCGCGTGCAATGATCGCTTCCTCAGCTACGGCTGGCCAACCGCGTAGTCCAAGAACCGCGGATACATCGCCCTCGTTCATTTGCGCGCCTTCGGTCAGACGCGGCTCTTGAGCATGCTGGGCAATAACTCCGCCGAAGCTCTTAACGTACTCGAGCGCTCTACGCATCAGGATTGGATCGCTCACGCATTTGCCGTCGTCGCTAAAAATCCGAACTCGAGCCGCTGAATCTGCCATCGCACCGAGTTCGGCAAGGCGCTCTCCTCGAAGTCCTACGGTAACTGCGCCAACTGGGAATACATCACAAAATCCCGCTTCTTTGCCTAGCCGCCAAACTTGTTCAACGACACCAGCTGTATCCGCCACAGGATCCGTATTCGCCATCGCGTGGACTGCCGTGTAGCCACCCAGTGCCGCTGCACGAGTTCCGGAATCGACTGTTTCTGCATCCTCTCGTCCTGGCTCGCGTAGGTGAGTATGAAGATCCACCAAGCCAGGTAAGGCAATCAGGCCGTCTCCTTGAACGGTCTTGGCTCCAGTAACACGCAATTTCTTGCTTGGTTCCGAAATCTCAGCAATTACCCCGTTTTCCAAGTGCATATCGACTGGTTCGCCGCCCAGGCAACGGATGCCTCGCAATAGGTACCCACTCATGATGGCCCCAATGTTTTGTAGTCGATATCGGTTAGCGGGGCTCCGGCAAGGAGCAAGTAGAGCACTGCCATCCGAACACTTACGCCGTTGGCAACTTGCTCAACTATGACCGAACGAAGCCCATCCGCTGCTTCCGCGCTAATTTCAAGTCCTCGATTCATCGGACCTGGGTGCATCACAATGGCGCCGTCTGGCAATCGCGCGAGTCGGACTGTGTCGAGCCCAAATCGTCGTGAATATTCACGCGCTGATGGAAAGAAAGCGTCACTCATGCGTTCGAGTTGTACGCGAAGTGCCATTACTACATCCACTTTGGTGATGACGGAATCTAAGTCATAAGAAATCGAACACGGCCATTTCTCTACACCGACAGGAAGTAATGTAGGTGGCGCCACCAAAGTCACACTCGCACCTAAAGTTGCCAGTAGAAGAACATTGCTTCTCGCCACTCGAGAGTGGAGCACGTCGCCAACAATGGCAACACGCACTCCGGCCAAATCTCCCTTTCCATTTCGAAGATGCCTTCGCATCGTAAAAGAGTCTAGGAGCGCCTGGGTGGGGTGTTCGTGCGTGCCATCACCGGCGTTGATCACGGAACCGTGCAACCAGCCAGCGTGGGCTAACCGATGTGGTGCACCAGATGCTGAATGCCTGATGACGACCGCGTCCGCACCCATGGCCTCTAGCGTGAGCGCCGTGTCCTTAAGAGATTCTCCCTTGCTAACGCTTGATCCTTTAGCCGAAAAATTAATAACGTCCGCCGATAATCGCTTAGCAGCTGCCTCAAAGGAAATTCGAGTTCGGGTAGAATCTTCAAAGAACAGATTCACTACCGTTCTCCCACGCAGCGTGGGCAACTTCCTAACTGGAGCATCGGCCACTCTGCTCATTTCCTCCGCGGTATCCAGAACTCGCAGCGCATCTTCAACACTCAAGTCTGCCGCGGAGAGTAGATGCCTATTCACCGGAGACCTCGCTAATGGTCACTCGATCTTCGCCATCAATTTCGTTTAAAGAAACCTTCACTGCTTCATGCATTGCGGTAGGCAAGTTTTTCCCCACGTAATCGGCGCGAATCGGAAGTTGACGGTGACCGCGATCGATGAGTACCGCAAGCTGGACTGCGGATGGTCGACCGATATCACCGATTGCATCTAAAGCCGCGCGGATCGTTCGGCCAGAAAAGAGCACATCATCGACGAGCACGACGATCCGGCCCTCAAGACCACCGACTGGAATCAAAGTAGGAGTAAGCGTTCGCGATGGGCGAAGGCGCAAGTCGTCTCGATGTAACGTGACGTCAAGGGTGCCTACGGGAATATCAAACCCTTCAATCCTCGAAATCAGGTCCGCTAACCGATTCGCTAATTGCACGCCTCTGGTGGGGATGCCCAGCAAGAGGAGCCCGGAGGAACCCTTATTTCGCTCGAGAATTTGATGCGCTATACGAGTTAAGGCCCGAGAGAGATCACCCTCATCAAGCACCATTCGACCTTGGGTAGAACCCACTGGCCGACCTCCTTCCCCGCCTCTCATGGACGGGTCGTTAAAGGATGTTCGGAAACGATTGGCAATCTACTGCCAACCGTCGCCGATTCGCTACCTCGCGGCGTGTCGGCGGCTATTCACACCCAAAAAGTGACTCTTCCCACCTGCCTGTTCGGGCGTGGATCCTGCGCTTATGCCAAATAGCCGAAAGAACCCGCCGCGCAATAAGTATGGAAAAGACGTTGGAGCCCGGCTCAGGGCAATCCGCTCGCAACAGGGCATGACGTTACTTGAAGTTGAATCGAGATCAGAGGGCCGCTGGAAGGCCGTTGTGGTCGGCTCATACGAGCGCGGCGACCGGGCGATCAGCGCCAATAAGTTGATGGCGTTGGCCGAGTTTTATGAAGTCCCGGCGGCAGCCTTGATGAGTGATTTCGGGGCAATGGCGGGTATCCCAAGTAAGAGCAGTGGCGTGGTCAGAACCTTGGTCGACCTACCAGTTCTTCGCACTTGTCCTTCGGAAGTGATCGTGACCATGAAACGACTAGTGAGTGCGCTTGAGCGGGCCAGAAATGATTGGAATGGCCAAGTGCTTTCTTTGCGTCGAACGGATTTAACCTTGTTGGCGATGCTTGCTGAATATGCGCCTAGCGCGTATGCACAAAGATGTGTGGAGTTGGGCGTTCTACATATTCGATAAATCCTTGGTCGTTTGATTCCTATCGACTAGAGCGCCGATTTATCTTTCAGTTTTGCTATCCGCCCAAGGACTCCGTTTACAAAACTCGAGGACTCCTCGGTTGAGAGGGTGCGAGCCAATTCGACCGCTTCATCGATGGCTACCGCAGTAGGCACCTCTTGCGACCATAGGAGTTCGAAGATGCCAATTCGAAGGAGATTTCGATCAACAGGGGGCATTCGATCTAGATCCCAGCCTTGAGAATAAGTGGCAATCAGATCATCAATTCGTACCCGATTCGTTTGAACACCGACAATCAATTCTTCGGAATATGCGCCTATGGGTGGATCTGCCTGTTCGCGTCGAGCGATCAGAACTTCTTCCGGATCGGTATTTCGCAAGTCAGATTCAAATAAAATGTCGAGTGCGCGCTTTCGCGCCTTCGTTCGTGCAGACATTTAAGCTCGACCGAGGTAGGAACCGTCGCGAGTGTCAACCTTGATTTTTTCCCCTGAAGCGATGAAGAGCGGAACCTGAATTTCGACACCAGTCTCTAATGTGGCCGGTTTCGTCCCACCCGATGATCGGTCGCCTTGTAATCCTGGCTCGGTGTAGGTAATCGTCAACTCCACCGAGGCCGGCAATTCGACGTAGAGCGGATTTCCCTCGTGCATCGCAACAACTGCACCGGTGTCAGTCAACATGTAATTAGCCGCATCGCCGACGGTTATTGGCTGAATGTGGATTTGATCATAAGTATCGTTGTCCATGAAAACGAATGCATCACCATCTTTGTAGAGGAATTGCATGTCACGCTTTTCGACGATTGCAGTCTCGACTTTGATTCCAGCATTAAAAGTTTTCTCGACCACTTTGCCCGAAAGAATGTGTTTAAGTTTCGTACGGACGAATGCTGGTCCTTTGCCGGGTTTGACGTGTTGGAAGTCCACAACATTCCAAAGTTGACCATCTAAATCGAGGGTCATACCGTTCTTGAGTTCATTGGTGCTTGCCACGTGACGCACTCCTAAAAAGTAGGCCACATTCGACCTGGGTTTATGTGTGATTACCTTGCAAAATTTGGTGTGACTGGATTCTACCCTCTTATATCAAGGCGCTAAGCGCCCGCAAGGCGAGGCGGTATGAATCGACACCAAAGCCGGCAATAACGCCCGTGGCCACGCCCGAAATCACTGAATGGTGCCTAAATTCTTCGCGAGCGTGTGGATTCGATATGTGCACCTCGATCAGAGGCGCAGTCAAGGCTGCCGCGGCGTCTCTAAGGGCATATGAATAGTGAGTGAATGCTGCGGGATTGAGAATTACCGGTTCCGTTGCGTCGGCAGCTTCATGGAGCCAGTGGATCAATTGGGTTTCATCATCACTTTGACGAACCTCCACTTCCAAACCCAGGCTGATCCCCTCTTGGATACAAATTTCACGTAATTCGTCATGAGTGGTCGCCCCATAAATCTCGGGCTCCCGACTGCCGAGGCGGCCCAAATTTGGACCGTTGAGGATAAGTATTTTCTTCATGGGCATGACCCTGCCACCTCTTTGTATGCCCGCTCCAAAAGCTCGGGATCCGGGTCTTCCAATCGAATCGGCTTGGCTAAGCCATCCAGAATGACAAAGCGTAATTTCTTACCCCGGGACTTCTTGTCCAAGGACATCTTCGTGAGTAGGCCCGGCCAGGCGTCGGACTTATAAGTAAGCGGCAACCCCAGAGAATCCAAAATCCGACGATGGCGTTCGGTGGTTTGTGAATCTAGGTGGCCAGACAAGTTAGCCAAAACCGCGGCGTACATCAGGCCGATTGATACCGCTTCACCATGGCGCAGACGATATTGTTCGTGTCGTTCAATCGCGTGACCAAGCGTGTGTCCATAATTGAGAATTTCACGGAGGTTCCCCTCTCTGAAATCGGTACCAACCACCTCAGCCTTCACCTTTACTGATCGTTCAATCAGCTCGAAAAGCGTCTGACTATCCCAACGCTGAGCTGAGAGTGGATCGTTTTCGATGAGATCCAAGATCTTTGGATCTCTAATGAATCCACACTTTACGACTTCAGCAAGCCCCGCACTGATGTCGCGTTCATCGAGCGAAGACAGAAAATCGGTGTCGCAAAAAACGGCTATCGGTGAATGGAAAGCTCCAACGAGATTTTTGCCAGCGTCGATATTAATTCCGGTCTTACCACCGATCGCGGCATCGACCATGCCTGCAAGAGTGGTCGGGATGGCAATCCATCGGATTCCGCGAAGCCAGGTAGCCGCAATAAACCCGGCTAAATCTGTCGTCGCGCCACCGCCAATCCCGATAATGAGGTCAGTGCGAGTGAATCCAGCTTGAGCTAAATCAGTCCAGGCCGCGATCACGGAATCAATTTGCTTCTGCGCTTCCCCACTTCTGGTAGTTATCAAAGTTAGTTCGGTGTCTAACTCAGTTGCCATCGCAATCAGATCATGCGCCAGAGGCAGCAAAATGTCTGGCACAACAATCGCGATCCTTGCAACTCCCTCAAGTAATGGGAGCACTTCGCTTTGAACTCCACGACCAATCGTGACTGGGTAGGACTGCTCCGCAGCTACCGAGATTCGAGCGATTTGGTCGCTCATCAACTTGCCTTCCAGGTCGAGACAATTACTTCCACGCTCTGTTCAGCCTGCTGATCGCTGGTATCTACCACCAAGTCGGCGAGGGATTCGTAGATGGGACGCCGCGCTTGCATAAGGGACAGCCACTGAGCACGTGGATTTCCCAGGAGCAGCGGCCGGTTGCGATTGAAACCGATCCGTGGTGCGGCAGTAGCGATTGAAACGTCAAGAAATACCACTCGACTTCCGCCGACTTTGACTAATTCGATTTCTTGTTGGGTCTGCGCATCGAGGATCGCACCTCCGCCAAGCGCCAAGACTCCAACGTCTTTTTGCAATTCCTCTGCTACCACAACTTTCTCTACCGAACGAAAGGCCGCTTCACCGTCGTCAACGAAGATATCGCTTATCGATTTGCCCGCCCGCGCGGTGATTTTTTTATCCGTATCGACAAAACTTATATTGAGTCGGCGCGCCAACATGGCGCCGATGGTCGATTTCCCCGCGCCCGGCGGTCCAATCAGGACGAAGCGAGGAGGCATTATCACTTGATCTTTAACTGGGCGGTGAAGGTCTCAAAGTTGGTTCGAGTTTCCTCGACGCGATCGCCACCAAATTTCTCCAACGCCGCATCGGCCAGAACCAGTGCAACCATCGCTTCGGCGACTACACCCGCTGCGGGAACCGCACACACATCGGAGCGCTGATTGATTGCCCGCGCCGCCTGGCCCGTGATTACATCGACAGTCTCGAGCGCACGAGGCACGGTCGAAATCGGCTTCATTGCCGCGCGCACTCTAAGAAGCTCGCCGGTGGAGATCCCGCCCTCGATACCTCCTGCCCGCCCGGATCGACGAACAATTTTTCCATTTGCGTCGTGATGAATTTCGTCATGCGCAACCGACCCTCGACGATTCGCACTCGCAAATCCATCGCCCACTTCCACGCCTTTGATGGCCTGAATACTCATTAAGGCTGCAGCTAAACGCGAATCGAGTCGTCGATCCCAATGAACATATGAACCGAGACCAACCGAAAGTCCGTATGCGAGAACCTCAACAACTCCGCCAAGGGTATCGCCATCTTTATGTGCACTCTCGATAGCACTTTGCATCAGCCGACTTGATTCGGGGTCAAAGGCACGAACCGGATCGGCGTCGATCAAGGGCAGATCTATCGGTGATGGAAGTTGGCTTTGCATTGAATCGCCCACTCCACCGATTGAGATGACATGACTAAAAATTTCAGCCCCGAAACACTGACGTAAAAACGCCTTGGCAAGTGCACCGAGGGCCACTCGTGCGGCGGTTTCGCGAGCACTCGCGCGTTCTAAAACTGGTCTTGCATCGGAAAAACCATATTTTTGCATTCCAGCCAGATCTGCGTGCCCTGGCCTAGGGCGAGTTAGCGGTGCGTTCCTGGCCAGGCCGGCCAAATGTTTCAAATCCACTGGATCGGCCGCCATCACTTCTTCCCACTTCGGCCATTCTGAATTTGCAACTTCTAGCGCGACGGGACCGCCCTGAGTTAACCCATGACGGATTCCCCCAATGATGGTGACTTTGTCCGCCTCAAAACTCTGTCGGGCTCCGCGTCCGGCACCAAGTCGGCGCCTGGCCAAGGCCAGATCGATTTCGTGCGTGGTGATCTCGATCCCGGCTGGGAGACCCTCCAGGATCGCAACTAAACCTGGACCATGTGACTCTCCGGCCGTCAACCACCTCAACATGGTCTCAGTCTGGCAGAGAAGTAGCATTGGATGTTGTTTCGGCACCGTTCTAAGCCCCAAACAAGGAGACAATCGCACCCGCCAACATAAATGGCCCGAATGGGATTTCAGAGTGACGACCCCTCTCGGATCCCCTGACGATCAAGAACAACGCAGCAGCTCCGCCGAATGTCAACGCCAAGAATGCAGCGACCAAAACAAGTTTCAAATCGGCAGCACCACAATTAAATCCGAGTAGCGCTGCAAATTTCACATCGCCCCATCCCAAGCCATTTGGATTGATGATGGCCAACACCGCAAAACTTGCAGACCAACCAGCAGCGCCAACGATCCCAGGGCGAAAATTTCCGCTCAAAGAAACCAAGAGAATGGAGAGCAAAAGGGATGGCAAAATCAATCGGCTAGGAAGCAAATGGCGTTCTAAATCAATCAAGACAGCCAGGCCGCCTAGGGCTAAAAGTATCAACCAAGCCAGTCGCAAGTGTCTTTCACTAATTTTGTGCTCAACGAGAACCAGGGCCGGGGTCATCAAGATCACGAGCGTTCCCAATCGAGGCAATTTGGTCGCTCGATAATTTCGCAGGTAATGGCTTCGATTCATTAGCTCGATGACAATTCCAAGAATCAATAACGTCAGGAGCCACATTCTTCAAACGCTAGAGTTCAATCAATATTCCACGAAGGCGCATCTGCTCAAGCAATCGAATTTCGCCTGATCAGTTCAGCGCGTCCAGCAGTTAACATCACGCAGCGTATTGCCGAAAGATCAGACAAATCCATTTTTGGTGCAAATAGCTTGAGCTGCTCCATCCCTTGTTCAACTAGCAGATCCAATCCACTAATGACGCGACCCCCATTGCTTCTCCAGTGTGAGACCAGAGCAGTGGGCCAGGGATCGTAAAGAGCCTCGAACAAGAGGCCAGGTACCACCGGAATCGAGTCGACCAAGCAATCAGTGACTCCCTGCGGCGTTGTCGAAATAACCAGCGGTTCGATCAAAGCCTCACGTGCTTGATCCCATGGCGCTATTTTTAGCGTCGAACGCCCATTACCTCTTGCCTGAAACAGGCTTTCCTCGCGATTTGGATCTCGGATGTAAACCGTGATGTTCGAGGCAAATTTACTGACCGCCGCAACCGCAGATCTCGCAGTGGCTCCGCCTCCCAAAATAGCGACGGAGTCAATCGTGATTGCATCGTGCAATTTGAGGGCGTTGGAAAATCCGAGTACATCTGTGTTATGCGCTCGCGTTTTTGATGCGCTCCAGGTAATCGTATTAGCAGCATTTACTTGCAACGCGAGAGGATCCACGTCGTCGCAGGAGATGAGCGCTTCCGCCTTTAGGGGCATGGTCAGCGATAGACCTTGCCAGGACGAATCACACGCTCGTAGAAAATTGTCTAATCCCCCTTCTCGCACTTCAATCGCTTCATAACTCCAATCGAGACCCAATTCTTGGTACGCGGCTAGATGAATAGTTGGCGAGAGCGAATGTGCGATTGGAGACCCTAGGACTCCCAGGCGCTTCATGGCTTCATTTTCTCATGGCTTGAAAGCGCCAGCTCGGTAATTTCGTTCGTATTCTGTCTTCCACTTAAAGAACTGTGACTCTGATGAGGTGAAACGAGTATCACCAGGCTTGACGGTAACGAAATATAGCCACGACCCGGTGGCCGGATTCAGCGCAGCCGACAGCGCCTTTTGCCCTGGGTTGTCGATTGGCCCCGGGGGTAATCCTGGATATTTGTAGGTGTTGTAACGAGAGGCAACATGAAGATCGGAATTGGTCACCCTTATTCGTCCCGTGACCTTAAGTGCGTAAAGAACGGTCGTATCAAGTTGCAAATTCATGCCATCAGAGAGTCGATTGAGGATCACTCGCGCAATCTTCGAGAAATCCGCTGGATCGCCTTCACCTTGAACGAGCGAGGCAACAGTAACAATTTGTGCTGGCGAGAGGCTCAATATCTTTGCGCCCTCGACAATATTCAACGATGTCGCTTCTCTACGGAATCGATCCATCATTGTTTGGAATACCTTGATCGCGCTTACTCCTTGGGCGAAGGAATATGAAGCTGGGAAAAGATAACCCTCAGCGGTCGGTGATGAGTAGCCAACGGGGGGTCGAGCATTGGCATATGCCGAGGCTAGATCAGCGAGAGTCCAACCTGTCTTGCGCAGGACCTTCAAGATTTCGGAAGAGCGCATCCCTTCGGTGATATTGATCAGCCCAACCATCCGTCCTCGATCCAAAAGTTGCGCGAGTGCATTCTTGGCCGTCAGATGAGTGGAAATTCGATGGGAACCTGGTTGAATATTCATCGCCCGAGGATCAATGCTCGCTTGCTTGAAAAATGCCTGCCAAGTTTTAATGACCTTTTCTTTCGCCAGAATGTGCGCCATATCCGCGCCTGTGGCACCTGTTGGAATAGCAACCACCACTTCAACGCCGGGCGTTCCGGTGGGAAAATCAAATGCTGGATGCAGATATTGACGTACTCCAAAGAAGAGCCCGGCAATTAGAGACATGGAAATAATTACAGTTAGCACGCCTCGTTTGCGAGTCATTTAAACCAGCTCGCCAGGTGGCCGTCCAGAAGAACGTTCGGCGTCTAAGGCTGATTGCAAAATGACGACGGCCGCCATTTGATCAATTTTCGCACGTCCCTTTTTTGAGTTGACGCCCGACTCTCGCATGGCATGCGTTGCTACAACTGTGGATAGGCGTTCGTCTACTAACCGAATTGGTGTAGGAATCTCATCACGAAGTCTTATAGCGAATTGGCGGGCTTTTAACGCAGCCTCACCCTCAATCCCAGAAAGTGAAATCGGAAGACCGAGCACGATTTCGATGGCTTGACTCTCTTTAACCAATCGCAACAGTTCGCCCATGAAATCTTGGTCGACCTTGAGTGTTGTAATCGGCGTCGCTATTAGACCTTCAGGATCCGATTGAGCTACTCCGATGCGCACATCCCCGACATCAACACCCAATCTCCGGCCTAATCGCATTTCGATTAGCGCAGATCATTGAGGGTTTGGTTAATCCCTTGAAACGCCTCGTCGATTTTGGAGCGATCGGTACCGCCGCCTTGAGCAAGATCATCCTTACCCCCACCGCCACCACCCAGTGCAGTCGCGGCGATTTTGGCCAAACTTCCGGCTTTCGCCCCTAGAGCACGTGCCTTGTCATCGGTCGCGATAATCACAATCGGCTTCTCTTCAATCACGGTAGCAATGGCCACCACCACAGGGCGGTCTTTGATTCTGTTAACAACATCGAGCACCAATTTCCGCACGTCATCCGCAGACGTTTCGTCAGGAACGCGTTTGGTGACAATCGCGAAGCCATTTAGGTCCTGAGCTCCCGTTACTAATGCAGGGGCTTGGGCAAGAATTTCTTTCCCTCGAATCGTCCCAAGCTCGCGCTCGACCTCACGGAGCTTTCCAACTAGGTGGGAAATTCGCTCGGGTAAGTCCTCGGTCCGCGCACCCTTGAGAATCTCAGTGAGCGAATTCAACAGTGTGTGCTCTCGAGCCAGGAATTGATAGGCATCAACACCAACTAATGCCTCAACTCTCCGCACTCCAGCGCCGATCGATGATTCTCCTAATAGTTTCACCACGCCAAGTTGACCAGAACGTGTCGCGTGCGTACCTCCGCAGAGTTCTCGTGTCCAATCCCCGACGCTGACAACTCGCACTCGTTCGCCATATTTCTCGCCAAAAAGGGCCATCGCACCAATTGCTTTTGCCTGGTCTTGGCTCATCACTTCGGCGCTCACGTTCAAATCATCGGCCAGAATCGAATTAACCCGAGCTTCAACATCAGCCAAGACACTTGGCGGAACTGCTCCACTGGCAGCGAAATCAAACCTAAAGCGACCCGGCGCATTCTCGGATCCTGCCTGGGTGGCAGTCTCACCCAGAGCTTCGCGAAAGGCTTTATGCACTAAGTGAGTAGCAGTATGTGCCCTCGAAATGGCTCGACGACGCTCAAAATCAATGACCGCATGCGCTGATGACCCCACCGCCACTTCCCCGTCGACAACGCGGCCGCGATGCACGATTAGACCGTTAATTGGAACTTGAACGTCATCGATTTCAATAATCGCGCCGTCGGCTGTCGTGATTTGTCCTGAGTCGGATAACTGGCCACCACCTTCTGCATAGAAGGGAGTGCGTGCAAGAACTAACTCGACTTCATCACCGACGACAGCAGAAATCGCACTCTTACCATCGACCAATAATCCACCGACGACGGCATCAGACTCGAGTTGCTCATAACCAAGGAATTCGACTCGACCCACCGAGTCAAGGATCGTGCGATATGCCGAGAGATCAGCATGGCCACTTTTCTTAGATCGGGAATCTGCCTTGGCGCGTTCGCGCTGATCCTTCATCAATCTTTGGAATCCAGCTTCGTCCACGGACAACCCCTGCTCCGCAGCCATTTCTAGCGTGAGGTCATACGGAAAGCCGTAGGTATCGTGGAGTTTGAAAACCTCATCACCGGACAGTTTGGTGGATCCAGATTTCTTAAGATTCGTCGCTGCTAAATCAAATATTTGAGTTCCGGCCTTGAGGGTTTGGAGGAAGGACTCTTCTTCGCCGACCGACACCGCTTCAATTCGTTTCTGATCTGATATCAGTTCCGGGTACTGCGGCCCCATCGCCACGATCGATGACCTGATGAGTTCGCGCATCGTTGGATCATGGGCACCGAGCAATCGCATGTTTCGGGTGGTTCTCCGCATCATGCGGCGTAGAACGTATCCACGCCCTTCATTTCCAGGTGTCACCCCGTCACCGATCAACATCACTGCGGTACGCGCATGGTCGGCAATGACTCTCAACATCACGTCAGATGAATGATCAGTCCCATATCGAACGCCGGTCAATTCACTTGCACGCTTCAGAACGATCGCGGTGGTATCAATTTCGTAGATGTTCTCGACTCCCTGCAAAATTGCTGCAGTGCGTTCTAAACCGAGCCCGGTATCAATGTTCTTGGCTGGTAGCTCGCCAAGAATTGGATACGAATCCTTGTTCGTCCCAGCCCCACGCTCGAACTGCATGAAAACGAGATTCCAAATTTCAATATAGCGGTCCTCATCAGCAATGGGACCACCCTCGCGACCATAAGCGGGACCGCGATCATAATAAATTTCAGAGCAAGGTCCACAGGGGCCAGGGACGCCCATTGACCAAAAATTATCCGCCATCCCGCGTCGCTGAATGCGATCTTTTGGTACGCCGATCTGGTTGTGCCAAATATCTGCAGCCTCTGCATCATCTTGATACACGGTGACCCAAAGGCGCTCCTCATGGAGCCCGAATCCGCCATCGGCAACTGCTGTTGTTAGTAATTCCCAAGCTAGAGCGATCGCACCCTCTTTGAAGTAATCGCCGAAGGAAAAATTTCCACACATCTGAAAAAATGACGCATGCCGAGTGGTCTTCCCTACTTCGTCAATATCGAGTGTCCTAACACACTTCTGCACACTGGTTGCGCGCGCATAGGGAGGCGTCACTTCGCCAAGAAAAAACGGCTTGAATGGGACCATTCCGGCATTCACGAGAAGCAAGTTCGGGTCGTCTGCAATCAGAGAGGCCGACGGAACCACCTTATGACCTAGACCTAGACGGTTTCCAGACTCAAAGAAGCGCAGCCATCGACTATGAATCTCAGCGGATTGCATTGGCTCACCTTTCAAAGAATGGAAGAATCAGCCTTTTTCCGGATCGTAAGAGTCGTAGATTTCGCGTTCCCGCAATTTGGATGCGACGCGTACATCGTCGTAGAAATCAAAGAACTGTCGGTACACGTTTGAAAAGACGGATCCTGCGATACCCGCAGCCATTGAACCAATCTTCTCAGAGTTTAAAGTCTCTTTCGTGCGTTCGACTTTGCGCAGCACGCCAAGCGTGGTTGCAACGCCAACTAGAAACCAAAAAGTACGTTTCATTTTTTGTGTCCCCGTCCTTTTCCAAAATTTTTCGCCGACCGTCTTAAACCGTAGGCGATCGAAGCGATTTTAACGATGGGAGTTCCGACCGTATTCGAGACTAGGTGAGTGAGTGACGAAACGCTCTCCGATACATTTTGAACGTTGCGAGTTATGGAATCTACCCGCTCGAGTTGAGCGTTGGTCATGGTCACAGTGGTGGTGACCTCACCGATTAGGGGAAGAGTCTTTTGGCCAACATCTCTAATTACCTTTGCCGACTCATCCATGACTCGACCCAATTTGACCACTGGGATGGCCATCGCAAGAACTAAAATTAGAAAAGCTCCGGCCGCAACCAGCCCCGCAACATCACTCCAGCTCAATGAATTCACGAGCCACTCCTCTCCCCTTTTAGGATTACGCGAATTCTCGTTAGAGCATCCGCGATACGCGCTTCGGCTCCATGCCGGGTGGGTTTGTAGTACTCACGGTCGCGCAGATCGTCTGGGGCGTACTGCGCGGCTATGACACCATCCGGGTAGTCATGAGGGTATCGGTAAGCCTCCCTCCCCGGCGATTCCTCCCAGCGCACGGCACCGTTGGTATCCCGCAACGCCGCTGGGATGGGACCCCCTCGACCGGCTTTCAAATCAGAAATGGCGCCATCGATGGCCAGGTAGGCCGCGTTCGACTTCGGCGCCGTGGCCAAGTAGATGGTCGCATGACCGAGAATAATTCTCGCCTCGGGCATCCCGATCATGGCGCAGGCTTGGGCGGCAGCGACGGCGATTGCTAGTGCATTCTGATCTGCCAATCCGATGTCTTCGCTGGCACTGATCATGAGCCGGCGAGCAATAAAACGCGGGTCTTCGCCGGCTTCCAACATCCGGGCCAGATAGTGCAGAGCAGCGTCTGCGTCGGAGCCTCGAATACTTTTGATTAAGGCACTGGCCACGTCGTAGTGCTGGTCTCCATTTCGGTCGTAATTTACGATCATTCGATCGACGGCGAGAGCGAGGGTTTCCTCGTCGATCATAGAATCGCCGCGAGCCAGTGCCGCTCCGGCAGCCGCTTCTAAATACGTCAACGAACGACGGGCATCTCCGCCGGACAGTCGAACGAGGGTTTCGAGTGATGATTCCGAAATAGTGATCGCGCTATTGAGGCCTCTGGAATCAACCCTCGCCCGTTCCACTAAATCTCTGATCGCTTTCTCATCCAACGGGCGAAGTGTCAGCAGCAACGAGCGCGACAGCAGAGGAGAGATAATGGAGAAGGCCGGGTTCTCCGTTGTTGCCGCCACTAATGTGACTAGTCGATTCTCGACGGCCGGAAGCAAAGCATCCTGCTGCGCCTTATTAAATCTATGTACTTCATCGACGAAGAGAACGGTTTCGACACCGGTCGACCCAAGTTCATACTTCGCCCGCTCAATCGCTTCGCGCACGTCCTTGACTCCGGCCGCTACCGCGGAGAGTTCCACGAATCGGCGTCCACTTGCGTGCGCAACCAATTGCGCGAGAGTGGTTTTCCCGGAACCTGGCGGCCCAAAGAGGATGATACTTGCGACCTTTGCCGGACCCGACACTGTTTGCAGTAGTCGTCGTAGCGGTGAACCATCGCCCAGTAGATGGTCCTGTCCAACAACCTCGTCAAGGCTCGTGGGTCGCATTCTGGCTGCTAAAGGCGCGCCTTCACGAACTCGCTCTTCACCTGATTCTTCAAAGAGATCCACGCGATGACCATATCTTGATCAGTCGTGGGGAGGAGGTCCTATGAACGAATCGGCCAACCATTTGGTGACGTCAGTGCTTTGGGTCATGATGTTGCGATGGAAACGTTGATTATGCGGCCGATGTCGTCGTCAGAATTCGACGCCTTTAGAACGCGCGTAATAAGTGGATACGCTGCTCTTGATCGCAGAGACTCCATCCGGCATGCGGATTGAACACGTCTGGGTGACTTTGCAGCGCCAACACGGCTCAGGCGGCGGAGCTTGGATCTATGACATAGAGGTCGAGCCAGAGCAGCGAGGAAAAGGCGTTGGCCGTGCCTTGTTGATGGCCGCCGAG
>JANXYY010000167.1 GCA_025355805.1 Actinomycetes bacterium | reverse complement strand
GGCAGCGCCTTCGTGAACTTCACCGATCTTGTAGTTGATTCCGGTGTAAAAGAGGATGCGCTCGGTCGTGGTGGTTTTGCCCGCGTCGATATGCGCCATGATCCCAATGTTGCGGACCTTGGCCAGGTCAATGACGGTTCCAATTGCCACGATGCGTTCTCTCTCCTCTTTCTCTTTATTTCCTGATTACCAGCGATTACCAGCGGTAGTGAGCGAAAGCCTTGTTGGACTCCGCCATCTTGTGCGTGTCTTCGCGACGCTTTACTGAAGCGCCTAGACCATTGCTTGCATCCAGAAGTTCATTCATCAAACGCTCGGACATTGACTTCTCGCGTCGCTGACGAGAAAAACTAACAAGCCAACGAAGGGCAAGAGTTGTGGACCGACCGGCGCGTACTTCAACGGGGACTTGATAGGTGGCGCCACCAACACGTCGGCTCTTAACTTCAAGAGCTGGCTTGATGTTGTCCAGCGCCCGCTTAAGAGTGATTACCGGATCGGCACCGTTCTTGTCGCGACAGCCTTCGAGTGCACTGTAAACAATCGCTTCGGCAGTGGAACGCTTGCCGTGAAGGAGAACTTTATTTACCAATGCAGTTACCACCGGTGAGTTGTACACCGGGTCTGCAATGACTGGCGACTTTGGTGCCGGGCCTTTACGTGGCATTACTTCTTCTCCCTCTTCGCACCGTAGCGACTACGCGCCTGCTTACGGTTCTTCACGCCTTGGGTGTCAAGGGAGCCGCGGATGATCTTGTAGCGAACTCCAGGAAGATCCTTCACTCGACCACCGCGCACGAGCACGATTGAGTGCTCTTGCAAGTTGTGGCCAACACCGGGGATGTACGCGGTCACTTCGACGCCGCTGGTGAGGCGAACTCGAGCCACTTTGCGCAGCGCTGAGTTCGGCTTCTTCGGGGTCGTTGTGTAGACACGGGTACAGACGCCACGTCGCTGAGGACTGCCCTTCAGCGCGGGTGTCTTGGTCTTACCGACCTTGTCCGCACGGCCCTTACGGACCAACTGCTGGATCGTTGGCACTACATCTCCGCTCGTTCGGATCGATCTTGACTGCCTAATTACTCTCCGCCGACCCACGCGGTCGGGCGTGTTGCCCATCCCCCACGACATAACGCAAATTTCTCTGCACTATGGGATTTCTTGCGCAAAACGCAGAACTCCAAGGCCCGTTAAGTTGCCAGGCAGAGGCGAGAGTAGCCGAGGAAGGCCAGCGCGGTCAAAACGCGGCGGCATTGAACTCCTACCTCGCCCATAACCATGGCACGACACGCCGAAATGGCGTCAGACAATCCGCAATCCGCTGCCAGAAGCCGCCTAGCCGACGGATTGTGTTGATTTCGGGGGCGTCGACAGTGACCAGCTCTCACCGACGTTCACAACGTGGTGGTCATCAGGTCCGAAGATCACGACTGGCTCGGGACCGACGTTGCGCGCGAGGTCATCGTGCACTGCTACTCCGCAGCGCTCGGGGATGGCGATGACCGTATCCAAGGTTGTGGCGACGTAGCGCCGAAGCCAATCTGCATGCCTTGGCTCGTAGTGGGGTAGGAGCGATGCTCCAGAGAGCAGGTTCAGCGCCAAGGTGTCCGTAATGCCAACGTCATTCGAGTCGAACGGCTCGGCGGTCCCGATGTCCGCCCCGGCAAGCACGGCGCCCGCGCTACCACCGTAGAGCGAGCCCCCATCTGCGACGAACTGACGTACCGGATCCAAGAACTGATGGCGTTGTACCTCGTCGAGTAGCGCGTAGGTGTTGCCACCGCCGATGAAAATCAGGTCGAACTCAGCCAACTCCTCAGGATTGCGGTCCGCAACAGAAGACCACATGACAATGTCAAAGGAACCGTGAGGCGCAAGTGACTCCCGTAGCCACTGCTCCGCAGAAGCGTGCTGCTCAAATGGCAGCGCCATCGGCCAATAGAGGACCCGCTGCCCGTTCTTGGCGAATTCGTCCCACAGTGCGGCCTCGTCAGCCACGGACCCACCACCGCCTAAGAACACGCCACCACGACCCGACATCAACTTCTCCATCTCATTGTTGTACGTGCAGTTTCTCGCATGAACTTCCTATTGTCTGGCTGCGCAAGATTCATTCCACCCATCTCGAGTACGTGAACTATCGCCGCATCGAGAACGGGATTGATCAAAAAAGCCTTTCGCGAATCATTTTATTCTCGAGCCAGTTCAGTTGAACAACGGGCGGCGCGAATTGCCACAGCGTCTATGAGTCGTGACGGGAGCAAGCTGGATAGTTGTCGCACGTCCTCTTGGTTCGCGGCATTCGAGAATGCATCTGGAGCGGCGGCGACAAGGTCATCGGCGCGAGACTTTACCCAGTCCTGTGGGATGCCAAGATCTCTTGCCAACGCCGACCATGTCGTTGGGCGAGCATCAAGAAAATAGTCGGTGCCGAACTTCATCGCGAGGCGGATCTTTTTTTGTGGGATGGTTTTGTATGGAAGTGCTGAAGTTATGTCGTAGAACGGAGCTAGCCGGATATCCTGGCCTGCTAGGAGGAGAGAGTAATTCTTCGCGTGAGCGTCGGGGCCCGCGATGATCCAGTTCCAAATCAATGCATCTGCAAACCTTTCGATTGAATCCGTGGCGATCCGTGAGGGCATAATCAGACGCATCCAGTCGGCGATTGCTTTGGGCGATGGTCCGCCCTCGTTTTGATACTTGTTACTTGGGTGTATTCCAAGTGCTTGGCACAAATCCTCCTGATGGACGCGGATTTGCAATTTATCGCGCATGATACGGTCATATCGACGAATAACTATGGCGGTCTGATCCTCGAAACGCTGAATGGAAGTCTGAACAGTTGTTAGTCCAGCCGAGTGCGCTGCCTGGAGACATAGGTGTTCGTTTAGGTCATGGTCATCGAGTCCAGTGATTGCGGGCTTCAGAATGTGAGTTGTGGCAATCGCCCCTGACGGTCTCCCCCATCGAGTGCCATCCCACAACAATGCAGTCTTGGCCTGCGCGCCGGAAAGGCTGAACCTTCCCGGTGGATTAGTGCCCAGCCAAGCGGTTGTGTCCGCGCGCAACTCTCGCAACGAGGACGCGACCTCGCTCTCATTCAACCACTCAACTTCCCCTTTTTGATTCATTACTTCTTCGACGCGTTCGGGCCTCACGAATAAGAAAGCGCCGGCGCAGTCTTCCCCCACTGGCGTACTCAGTAATCCGAAAGCAGATGCGATGCTCACCGAAAACATGCGGCCCCAGCGGCGCAGCACCAACTCATTGTCTGGCAGGAGACCCCAGAGCCAATTTGTTAATGACGCACCCTTGTACTCACCCTGAGATAACGAGATACCAGTAGAGAGCGGGGTCGCGTCGGAATGAAAACGATAAGCGTCGTCATACTTCAGATGCAGGTCCCCGCCTTTGAGTTTCGTGAGCACTCCGGCGATTTGACGCTGATACATCACGATTAGTTTCGAAGTCATGACCGATACTCGCTCAGCAACTGATCAAGGTCTATGAGCGTCATACCGTTTGTATCCGTGGTTGGTCGACCGCTCGGCACTCCCCTCCCCTTTGATATTGGCATTGTGCGCTTCGGCTCGACGGAGAACTCCAGATCAAGACTGTCTAGAAGCCGTAACACCAATCCGAGTTCGGCCGTCACCTTGCCCTGCTCGAATTCCGAAAGCCACTTGCGAGAGACGCCAGCGCGCACCGCGACCTGTGCCTGCGAAAGATCAAGAGCACGTCTTCGGCCGAGTACGGCCATGCGGATGCTGTTGACCGTTGCCACGCGTCTCTCCTTGGCATCTGTAACCGTTCGGTGTCAAGTGTCTCACGTAACCGTTCGGTGTCAAGTGTCTCGCGACCGTAATAAGGATCGTCACGAATTGTTAGTTAATGCCGAAGGGGCGCCAGGTGAATACCCAGCGCCCCTTCGGCTCGTTTTAACGAATTGCGATTTAGCGCTCGAACTCGAACTCGTCCAGTCGGATTGCCTCGCCTGAGCCCTGGCCGAAGGAGTTGTAGTCGTATTCGTCGTAGGCACCCATCGAGTAAACGGCGGCCTTCGCCTCTTCGGTTGGTTCAACTCGGATATTGCGGTAGCGAGCCAGACCGGTCCCGGCCGGGATCAGCTTGCCAATGATGACGTTCTCCTTGAGCCCAAGGAGCGGATCGCTCTTGGCCTGGAGGGCGGCATCGGTGAGGACTCGGGTGGTCTCCTGGAACGAGGCGGCAGAGAGCCACGACTCGGTTGCCAATGAGGCCTTGGTGATACCCATCAACTCTGGGCGACCAGAGGCTGGGGTGCCACCACCTGAAACGACTCGGCGATTCTCGGTTTCGAAGATTGCCCGATCGATCAAGTCCCCCTGCAAAAGGTTGGCGTCGGCAGATTCGATAACCGAGACCCGCTTGAGCATCTGACGAACGATGACTTCGATGTGTTTGTCGTGAATGGCAACACCCTGTGATCGGTAG
>JANXYY010000113.1 GCA_025355805.1 Actinomycetes bacterium | reverse complement strand
CCATGACCTGACAGATCTTGATCGCCCCGGCTTTTGGGCGGTGGTCGGCACTTTTGAAGGAGCATGGACGCTGGCCAGGTTTGGGCACATGCGGCCGAGTCAACTCCCTGCGGCTAAGGGCGATTGGCTACCGATTTCACCAGACCAATGGTGCACATCTCTCGAACGCTCTGATTACGAACTGGCCGTTCAATCCGTTAGGGAAGAAATAGCTGCGGGAAGTGTCTATCAAGTAAATATTTGCCGCGTCCTCTCGGCGCCAATCGAGCCAGGTCACGATCTTCTAGCACTTGCGCACTTGATCAACGTTGGGAATCCCGCACCACATAGTTCCTTTTTGCGCTTACCCGAGGTCGAAATTGTTTGCGCCTCGCCCGAACTTTTTCTGAGTCGCGACGGAGCACAATTGATGTCGAGTCCGATAAAGGGGACGGGAGTTGAAGCCGCAGACATGGGAGCCAAAGATACTGCAGAGAATATTATGATCGTGGATCTGGTTAGAAATGATTTCGGCATCGTGGCCCAAACTGGAAGTGTCGAAGTGCCACGGCTCTTATCGGTGGAGGCGCACCCTGGGCTATTTCACCTTGTGTCGGACGTAAAGGCGCAATTAGTCGAGGGGACTTCCTGGCCACAAATTATTTCGGCAACTTTTCCGCCTGGTTCGGTTAGTGGAGCGCCAAAATCATCAGCTCTGCATCTAATTGCGCAGATGGAGAGAGCTCCTCGTGGGCCTTACTGTGGCGCGATCGGTTGGGTCGACGGAGACCGGGCATCTCTGGCGGTGGGAATCAGAACTTTCTGGAGCGAAGGCGATAATGTTCTACGCTTTGGGTCGGGTGCTGGCATCACCTGGGGGAGTAACCCACATGCCGAATGGGAAGAGACTGAGTTGAAGGCCGCGCGGTTGATTGGCCTAGCTAGCGGTCGCAAAGTAGCCTCTCTCTAGTGAAAATATGGGTCAACGACCGCTTACTTGACCGCGAGCAGGCAACTGTGAGCGTCTTGGATCATGGATTCACGGTCGGGGACGGGGTTTTTGAAACCGTCAAGACAAATGCAGGGAAACCTTTTGCGCTTAGGAGACATCTTGATCGATTAGTGCAAAGCGCGGCCGGTCTGCGGCTACCGACGCCGGAGGTCGACCGAATATCGGGAGCGATTTTGTCGGTGATTGAGGCCAACCCGGTCGAGGGAGTTGGGCGCCTTCGAATCACCTGGAGTAGCGGAATCGGGCCCGGTGGTTCAGGACGCGAACTTGATGCGCGACCTACTCTGGTGATCACTCACGTGCCAGGTACGCCATGGCCGGCGACGGCGCAAATAGTTACCGTCGATTTTCCGCGCAATGAGCGTTCCCCGCTAGTCGGCATTAAATCCACTTCGTATGCCGAGAATGTTTTGGCGCTAGCGATTGCCCAATCTCTCGGCGCTGATGAAGCAATCTTTGGAAATACTCGTGGTGAACTTTGCGAGGGAACTGGTTCAAATCTGTTTCTGGTTATCGACGGTGAACTACTCACTCCACCTCTCTCCAGTGGCTGTCTACCCGGTATCACCCGAGCTCTGGCACTGGAATGGTGTGGCGCGCGTGAAATCACTATGCGGCTATCGGTGCTTCTAGAAGCTGACGAAATTCTGCTCGCTTCATCAACTCGTGATTTGCAAAGCGTTGGCAGAGTGAATTCCCGCGTCATGCCAGGCACTACAAAACGTGGTAGCCAGGCGCGTTCTGACTTCGCCACCAAATCTCTTGATTTGTTGGATCTTTAGTGGTTCTGTCGGAAAAACCAGTCGTCGCCGCCATTCTTGGTGCGAGCATCATCGCCGGTTCAGGAACGCTGACTCGCCTGGCTCAGGAAACGCCAGCGACAGTGGCCGTCTGGCGTTGCTTATGGGCGGTCCCCATTCTCTTTCTGCTTTCAAGGCGAGAAGATCGAAAGTTTGGCAAACGTACAAAGCAGGAGCGAAAACTGGCCTCACTCGCTGGAATAGCTTTCACGTTTGATCTAATTCTTTGGCATTGGTCGATTCGCGAGATCGGTGCCGGAATGGCAACAGTCTTAGGAAATCTTGCCTCCGTGGTGGTGGTCCTTTTAGCGTGGCTACTCTTTCGTGAAAAACCCGCCAAGCAACTGCTGTTGATTCTCCCGGTCGTAATCGTTGGCGTCGGGATGGCTACTGGGGTTCTAGGCGGTAAGGCCTACGGAAGCAATCCCACTCTAGGAGTGGGATTCGGCCTGGCATGTTCGGTGGTGTACGCACTATTCATAGTCATCTATCGGGAGGGTTCAAAAGATTTGCGGCGATTGGCCGGTCCGCTACTTGATGCCACGGTAGTGGGCGGTTTCTTCGCCCTCCTCATCGGTCCGTTTGTCGGTGGCGTTCACCTTTTTCCAACGTGGCACTCGCAATTTTGGCTGGTCGTTCTCGCTCTTTCATCGCAGGTACTTGGTTGGCTGATTATCTCGGTGGCACTCCCAAGGCTCCCCGCGTCGCTGACCGCGTTGATTCTGCTCATTCAACCCGTGGGTGGAATTGTGATCTCCGCGATTGTTTTAGGAGAACGTCCCTCATTGGTGCAATTGAGTGGAGCGTTAGTTATTGTCTCTGGCGTCGCGCTCGCAGTGCGAGCAAGTCGTACGAAGGTGAATATCCCTGAGGTAGTCTAGGCACGCTTAAGGGCTATTAGCTCAGCGGGAGAGCGCTCGCTTCACACGCGAGAGGTGGCTGGTTCGACACCAGCATGGCCCACGTCGTGCAAGTAACAGATTGCCTGCGCCACAAGAGAAAAAACAGGAGTGATCGTGCCAAATATCATCCTTGATGGTCAGGCGAGAGAGATCGCAGATGGGCAAGTTGCCAGCGATCTATACGCCGAACGACGCGAAATCGTGGTCGTGAAGGTCAATGGCGTGCTCTCTGACTTGAACACCGAACTTAAAGACGGGGATCAAGTTGATGGAATAGGCATCGGCGATCCTGAGGGGCTAGCGGTCCTTCGGCACTCCACAGCTCACGTCTTGGCGCAGGCCGTTCAACAAGTATTTCCCGACGCAAAACTTGGGATCGGACCACCGATTAAAGATGGTTTCTACTACGACTTTGACGTGACGAATCCCTTTACACCCGAAGATCTCAAGACGCTCGAAAAAGCGATGGAGCGGATTGTAAAGGCTGGGCAACGCTTCGCGCGACGAGTCGTCACCGATGCCGAGGCGCTCTCGGAACTTGTCGATGAGCCGTATAAGTGTGAACTTGTTGGCTTGAAGAGTACAGCAACCGAAGAAGCAAGCGTCGAAGTCGGTACTGGCGAGTTGACAATTTACGACAATCTCGATCGAACCGGAGCACGAGTTTGGGGTGATCTTTGTCGAGGGCCGCATCTGCCATCCACTCGCCTCATTCCAGCTTTCAAACTAATGCGTACGGCTGGCGCGTACTGGCGCGGTTCAGAGAAGAACCCGATGTTGCAGCGCGTTTATGGAACGGCATGGCCAACCAAGGATGAACTGCAAAGCCATCTCGCCTTTTTGATTGAAGCTGAGAAGCGGGATCATCGTCGACTTGGAACTGAATTGGATTTGTTCTCTTTCCCCGAAGAAATTGGGTCGGGGCTAGCGGTTTTTCATCCCAAAGGCGGGATCATTCGCCGTGAAATGGAGAACTACTCTCGTCAACGACATGAGGAAGCAGGGTACGAATTCGTTTATTCCCCGCATCTGACCAAAGCTGGGCTCTTTGAGACAAGCGGACATCTGCAGTGGTTCGCCGATGGCATGTTCCCGCCGATGATTCTCGACGAAGAAAATCACGAAGATGGAAGCATCAAGCGCGCTGGACAGAAGTACTACATGAAGCCGATGAACTGTCCATTTCACTGCCTCATTTTCAAATCACGTGGCCGAAGTTATCGAGAACTTCCACTTCGACTGTTCGAGTTCGGAACCGTTTACCGGTATGAGAAGTCCGGTGTAGTACACGGTCTGACAAGGGTGCGTGGCATGACTCAAGATGATGCGCACATTTATTGCACCAAGGAGCAGATGCCCGAACAGTTGGATGCGCTGCTCACTTTTGTGCTCGCTCTTCTACGAGATTATGGACTCACGGATTTCTATCTCGAGTTATCGACTAAGGATCCTAAAAAATTCGTTGGTGAGGACGCGGAATGGGAAGTCGCTACCGAGGCGCTCCGGGCTGCAGCCTCGAAACAGAGTTTGGAACTAGTTCTTGATGAAGGTGGGGCTGCCTTTTATGGTCCGAAGATTTCGGTGCAAGCCAAGGATGCAATCGGGCGCACCTGGCAGTTGTCCACGATTCAGGTCGATTTCCAACTGCCTCTGCGTTTTGAACTTGAATTCGCCGCAAGTGATGGCAGCCGACAACGCCCTGTGATGATTCACCGGGCTCTCTTCGGTTCGATCGAGCGTTTCTTTGGTGTCCTTACCGAGCATTACGCCGGCGCATTTCCGCCCTGGCTCGCACCCGTTCAAGTTGTCGGAATTCCGATTGCAGAGCCGTTCGTTGAATACCTTGATGAAGTCATTTCCCAGTTACGTAAGCGTGGAGTTCGGGCTGAAGTTGACGCGGGTGACGATCGGATGCAGAAGAAGATTCGGAATGCGCAGACGCAGAAGGTTCCGTTCATGCTCATTGCCGGTGGCGAGGATCAAGCCGCGGGCGCGGTCTCGTTTCGATATCGGAATGGCGAGCAACGAAATGGCGTTCCCATCGCCGAGGCAATCGAAGAGATTGTAAATTCGATCGCCACCCGAGTGCAGGTTTAGCGATCATTTATGGATGTTAATCGCGCGGAGCAGTTCGACGGAGTCGGATTACCGGACGCTTGGCAGCGCATCTGGGCTCCGCATCGGATGGCTTATCTACAAGGAGAGAATCGACCCACCGGAGGGGACGATTTAGCAGGTTGCCCGTTCTGTCGAATTCAAAGTGGCAGCGACGAGGCAGGTTTAATTATTGCTCGCGGCGAACTTGCCTATGTAGTTCTGAATCTGTATCCGTATAACGCCGGCCATACGCTTATCTGCACACTTCGTCACGTTGCCGATTTTGCGGATCTTACTCAACTTGAATTAGCTGAAATAGGTTCGTTGACCCAGCGGACGATGCGTGCCGTTAGAGATGCCAGTGGTGCTCAAGGCTTTAACATTGGGATCAATCAGGGGGCGATTGCGGGCGCGGGGATCGCGGCGCATTTACATCAACATGTAGTTCCGCGCTGGGGAGGAGATTCCAATTTTATGCCGATTATCGGCGGTACGAAGATTCTTCCCGCACTATTGGCAGATACAAGAAATCTAATTGCGGCGCACTGGCGATAAATGTTGCATTCCCCAGGCGTACATGGCGATAGCGCCCGCCGCTGATGCGTTCATTGATCTGGTCGATCCGTACTGTTTGATTGCATAGATAACTTCACATGCCGCAATTGCTTCGTCTGAAATTCCACTGCCTTCTTGACCAAAGAGAAGTACACACGATTTCGGTAAAAGGGCGCCTTCTAATTCCTTAGAGCCTGGCACATTATCGATTCCAATTATCGGAACCTCTGCAATCTGGGCCCATTGCGCAAAATCGTAGATCGATGGATGGTGGTATCGAGTTAAATACCTGTCCGTGACCATAGCGCCGCGTCGGTTCCAATCTCGCTTTCCAACGATGTGTACACCGGCGACATTAAACGCATTCGCCGTACGAACGATCGAGCCAATGTTTAAATCGTGATGCCAGTTTTCGATTGCGATATGGAGCGAATGACGCTTCGTGTCCAGATCGGCGACGATTGATTCAACGCTCCAATAACGATATTGATCGAGCACATTGCGACGATCGCCTGCCGCCAGGAGGTCCGGGTCTAATCGAGGATCTTCCGGCCAGGGAACTGGATGTGGACCCACTCCAATTGCCGCATAGAACTCACCGGGACCAACATCCTTGGGATCAGCAATCTCAGGCATCTTTTACTTTCAATTCAACATGATTGGAGATTAACGGGAGGTGAGAGCTTCGGTCATGGCTTTTGTATGCGATGCATTTGAACCACAACAGGACCCGATGATATCGATTCCTAATGAGGCCATCTCAAGTGCATAAGCCGCCATCTCTGAAGGAGTTCCGTCATACTCAAAAACATCGCCATGCAGTATGGGCAGGCCAGCATTCGATTGAGTAATCAGAAATACTCCCTCAGGACGAGCCTGCGCCAACTGCTGGGCAATCACTCGGATTTCGTCAGGACCTCGTCCACAGTTCGCCCCGATGATTCGCACGCCGAGCGCGGAAAGCACTTTTAGAACTTGCTCAGGTTTGGTGCCCATCATGGTGCGGAGATTTGTATCGAAACTCATCGTGACAATAATTGGCAAACTGGGCGCCACTCCTTGGGCCGCACGCACAGCAGCCTCGACCTCAGAAAGGTCGCTCATGGTTTCGATCAATATCGCATCGATGCCGCCCTCCACCAGGGCAGTAATTTGCTCTGCGAAAATTGCTTTGGCTTCATCAATCGTGAGAGAACCCATTGGCTCCATTAATTCACCAGTGGGGCCTAAATCGCCCAGTACAAAAACTCCGTTGTGACGATCGGCAACCCGCTTGGCGATTCGCGCCCCGGCAACATTCAATTCCCTTGATCGATCGGCTAAGTCATGCAGTTTCAACCTCGGTTTAGTGCCACCAAAGGTGTTCGTCGTCAAGAATCGGGCACCGGCAACTGCATATTGCTCCAGAATGTCTTCGATTACTTCTGGTTTGTCGATATTCCACAATTCGGGGGCGCCACCGTCGGTTAAACCGCTTTCTTGAAGAACGGTTCCCATAGCGCCATCGGACACTAATGGCCGACCGCCCTCAAGTGCGTCGTATATTGCGTTGGTCATTCCGTGCCTGTCGTTGGCAGGTCACTTAAAATTTTGCTCAACTTGAGTTCTGAGAATTCGTCAATGATTGATTCCGAAATCGCCTCAGCGACTTCGCTAGGAGCACCATCGGCTTGTTGCCAGGGACCTCGGATCCAGCCAGAGATGTATGCGTCGGCATCGATGTCTCCTAAGCGCATGGCAGCTTCATCGATTGCCTCTTGAAAGCGGAGCGGCAAATTGACCTTGGCAACGGTCTCGCCGGAGCGAGCAACAACGAGTGAAGGAATCTCGCGCCAGCTTGTTATTTGATACTCAGTCACACAACCAAGCCTAGCAATGCTCTGGCTACAACCACTACTAAGCCGGCGCTTTGGGGCTCTTAGGTACTTTGGCTGCGATGTGACTAGGCATTGGCTGGTGATGCGAATAATGACGAGTCATAACACCAGTCCCATGTGATAGCGAACGTAATTCAATGGCATAACGACTTAACTCGAGTGCCGGAATTTCTGCGTTCACAATGGTTCGTCCTTCGCGAACGCTTCGACTCCCTAGCACTCGACCACGCCGAGGAGAAAGGTCGCTCATGACCGCACCCACAAATTCATCGTCAATCGTGATGGCGACCAGGTCAACCGGCTCGAGTAGTGAAACAGCAACCTTCCCAGCGGCATCTTTCAAGGCGAGCGCGCCAGCGACTTGGAATGCGGCGTCAGATGAATCGACCGCATGCGATTTTCCATCAACCAGAGTTACTTTTAAATCGACGACAGGGTAACCAGCCAACAACCCCCGGTCGAGTTGAGTGCGCACGCCTTTTTCGACCGACGGAATGAACGCTCTAGGAACGGATCCGCCGACCACTTTGTCGACGAATTTGAAACCAGCTCCTTGAGGCAGAGGCTCGACCTCGATGACGCAAACGGCGTACTGACCATGACCACCACTCTGCTTGACATGTTTTCCGTGTCCGGTGGTTGGCCCCGTGAAGGTCTCTCTCAGTGAAACTTTTACCTCGATCGCATCCACTTTCACTTGATATTTGCTACGGAGACGATCGAGCAAAACATCCGCGTGGGCCTGTCCCATGCACCATAGAACGGTTTGCCTGGTTTCAGGGTTTTGCTCAAGTCGCAGGGTCGGGTCTTCGGCGACCAAACGAGCAAGTGCAGAGGCCAGTTTCTCTTCATCTGAAGACGCATGCGCGACGATCGCAATCGGGAGAAGTGATTCGGGGAGTAACCAGGGCTCCATCAGCAATGGCATTTCCTTTGACGAAAGGGTGTCACCCGTCTCGGCTCTGCCTAATTTGGTCACTGCGCCGATATCACCAGCGCGAAGAACTCGTAACGCCCGCAATTTTGCGCCCAAGGGTGATGCGATTGTGCCTATACGCTCGTCGACGTCATGATCGGAATGACCTCGCGCTGTTCCTTGGAGAGTGGCTGAGTGACCCGAAACATGAACAATTTGATCGGGTTTGATGGATCCAGAAAATACCCGAACCAGTGAGATCCGCCCCATGAAGGGGTCAGTTGTTGTCTTGATCACTTCCGCAACCAGGGGACCGTTTAGATCACATTCAATGCCCGCGACAGCGCCACCGACAATTGTGGTGATCGGGGGCATCGGATGTTCTGAGGGTGAAGGAAATCCACCCACGATTACCTCGAGTAGATCCACCAGACCAAGACCGCTGAGCGCCGACGTTGCCATGATCGGATGGAATCGTCCCTTAGCAACTGCTTTTTCTAAATCGTCGATCAAAATGGAGGCATCAATCTCATCGCCAGCCAGATACCGGTTCATCAATGTTTCATCTTCACTTTCGGCGATAATCGCTTCAAGTAGATCGTTGCGTTGGTCCTGGACGAGTGCGACGTGCTCTGGATCCGCCTCACGAATCTTTCTCGTTCGTGCGGAATAATCCGCAATCTTTAAGTTTATTAAATTGATGAGTGCCGTCGGTGAACCATCATCGGCGTGCAGTACTAAATCAACTGGGTGCACGCCTTCACCAAAAACACGTCGAGCGACGGCTACAGTTTCATCAAAATCAGCGCGCGGGTGATCAAGTTTAGTGACGACCATCGCCCTTGGCATGTCAACTGCGGCGCATTCGTCCCAGAGGATGCGAGTTGTCCCGTCCACACCGTCGACGGCGCTGATGACGAAAAGGGCAGCGTCTGCTCCGCGTAGACCGGCACGCAAATCACCCACGAAGTCGGGGTAACCGGGGGTGTCCAAAAGATTTATGTTGAACGTGATTCCCTCCGCGCTCTCAAAATCCAGGGGAGCCAACGAAAGATTGATGGAACGCCGCTGTTTGATCTCGGCTTCGTCAAAATCGCTCACCGTGTTTCCGGTTTCAACGCTGCCCATGCGCTGGGTCGCTCCGCTGTCAAAGAGCAAAGCCTCGATCAAAGTCGTCTTGCCTGAGCCTGAATGGCCCACCAGGACCACATTTCTGATCCGGTTGGAACTGGTTCGCTCTACGAATTGGCCCACCAGATCGGCTGATTGTCCTGACATATCGCTCACCCTGCCCTCGGAACGGCCGACACACAAGTAGCGAAGGCATACGATTACGTCACCATGTTGAACGGCCTACTCAGAGACCCAGTGACACGAGTTATCACTCCCTTGGCGAAGGGCCTGTTAAGAACTGGGATTTCGCCGGGAGTGGTGACCGCGAGTGGTGCGATCGGAGCCGTGGCGGGATCGGCTCTGCTCATTCCCACGGGCCACCTTTTCGCAGGAGCACTCGTGGTAGGAGCATTCGCAATTTCAGATTTGCTCGATGGCACTATGGCTCGAGTGTCGGGACGAACATCTAAATGGGGGGCGTTTCTTGACTCCAATCTGGATCGTGTCACTGATGCGGCAATCTTTGGAACCGTTGCAATTTACTATTCGACGCGCAGCCAGTTATTCATGGTTCTTTCACTAGTCGGAATGGTCTCGGGATTTCTAGTTTCGTATGCCCGAGCCAGCGCCGAATCGCTGGGATTTCAATGCTCGGGTGGTCTAATCGAGCGAGCAGAACGTTTGATTATCGTCCTTGTCGCGATCGGATTGACTGGACTGGGCATCCCCTATGTCGCGGCAATCGGACTTTGGTCGCTGGCGCTGGGAGGTACTTTTACCTTTGCACAGCGGCTTAAACAGGTGCACGCAGTAGGTCGAGCTGCGTGAACGATCGGCTCACTGCGTTGGCATACCGCCTTGCTTGGAAACTAGTTCGAGTCATGCCCGAATCACTCGCTTATTTGCTTTTTCAAGCCATTGCCGACCGGGCTTGGCGTCGAGAAACCAGAGGAATCAAGCAACTCGAGAAGAATCTGCTACGCGTTGTGCCAACGGCGAGCATCAGTGAGTTGCGTTCGATTTCAAAAAGTTCGATGCGGCTATATCTGCGTTACTGGTGTGATTCTTTTCGAATTCCCGATTGGAGTGCGGAACGAATTATTGCGACTTGCAAAATTGTGAACGAAGAGAACTTGCGAAACGCCCTAGCCAGTGGAAACGGATGCATTGTCGCTCTACCGCATGTTGGAAACTGGGACCACGCTGGCTCCTGGGCCTGTCTCACCGGCGCACCCTTAACTACTGTGGCCGAAAGACTCAAACCCGAATCGCTCTTCCAAGCTTTTTTGCATTACCGAGAATCACTCGGAATGGAAGTTCTTCCGACCGACGGAGCTCACATTGTGGGCGTACTCGCTGCCCGCTTGCGCGCTGGTCGCCTCGTCGCTCTAGTAGCAGATCGCGATTTGTCGAGTACCGGAATAGTTGTGGATTTTTTTGGTGAGCCCGCATCATTCCCAGCTGGACCAGCGGCGCTGGCTGTCCAAACAGGGGCGGCTCTTGTGCCGGCGTTTGTAAAATATCTAAATCCGCGAGACTCCGGGGGATTTAATATTGAAGTGCAATTTTTTCCTCCGGTCGCAGATCCTGGCGTTGGACTTCGAGTTGATCGGATCCAGCAAATGGTCGCTGAGTGCGCCACCGTCTTCGAAAAATCAATCGCGGAGCACCCAAGTCAATGGCATATGTTGCAACGATTGTGGCTGAAAGATCGCAAATTGGTGGAAGTTAAATGAAGATCGGGCTCGTATGCCCATATGATTGGGATTTTCCGGGTGGTGTTCAATTTCATATTCGCGATCTGGCGCTGACGCTAATTAATTGGGGTCATGAAGTTTCGGTATTAGCTCCCGCATCAGAGAATCTAGAGCGAGCATCATGGTTTGTTGATGCGGGGCGTCCAATCGCGGTTCCCTATAACGGGGCGGTTGCCCGAGTTCAATTCGGTCCCCTCGCAGCGGCGCGCGTTCGACGCTGGATCAGTGACGGTGATTTCGATGTTCTCCATCTGCATGAGCCAGCGATCCCTTCGCTGTCCCTACTTGCGTGTTGGGCTGCCTCTGGACCACTCGTTGGGACTTTCCATGCCGCACATTCCCGCAGTCGAGCGCTGAACGCAGCAAGCCCATTCCTGGAGCCAGCGCTGGAAAAGTTGAGCGCCCGAGTCGCAGTGAGCGAAGCGGCAAGGGAAACCTTGATGGGTCATCACGGAGGCGATGCTGTTGTCATTCCTAATGGGATCAATTTCGATCTCTTTGCCGGAGCCATTCCGCAACCGAAATGGCAGAACTTAACGCTTGGCTTCGTAGGACGCTTTGATGAACCGCGTAAGGGATTGGCGGTTCTTCTCGAGGCGTTGCCCTCGATTATCGACAGGCATCCCGAGGTTCGACTCATAATTGCTGGTCGCGGTGATATTGATTCGGTGACGGGGCATTTGATTCCTGCAACCAAGGATCATTGCGAATTTCTCGGAATTGTTGACGATCAAACCAAAGCGGAACTCCTAACATCAATTGATATTTATGTAGCCCCCAACACCGGCGGCGAGTCTTTTGGGATCATTGTTGCTGAAGCGATGTCAGCGGGGGCTCCCATTGTGGCTAGTGATCTAGCCGCCTTCCATGCGGTTCTCGACGAGGGAAGTGCCGGGCGTTTCTTCACTCAAGGAGATTCAGAGGACGCCGCTCGCGTCATCTCCGACTTGCTTGACGATGCTTCGGCAAGAATCGAGTTAAGCCGCCGCGCCCAACTTGCCGCCCTTAGGTTCGATTGGTCGCAGGTCGCGGCACAGATTCTTTCGGTCTACGAAATGGTGGCCATCCCGGGTGGAAAAGTGCACCTCGGAGAGGCAAATCTGCTTACCAAACGTCGAGCGGGTGAAGAGTGAACGTAGGTACTTTGGCAATCAGTTTCCTATTCTTGCTGGCATTGCTTGGGTTGTATTTATCGTTCTCAGCTGGCCGACTCGATCGCCTTCACCATCGAGTAGAAACCTCTTGGGCTGCTCTTGATGCCGCACTTCAACGTCGAGCGGGGGTTGCGCTAGAGCTTGCCTCGTCGGGTCTGATTGACCCGGCATCGGCTGCGCTGTTGGCCGCCGCAGCGCACGAAGCCCGCGAGGCCCATGGGAGTCGCGCGCAGGCTGAAAGCGATTTAAGCGCAAATTTGCAACTTTTATTTCCGACGCAGGCCGATCTTGAAGCGTTAATTCACGATCGCCACGGCGAGGATTTGGTCGGTGAAGTTGAGGATGCCATCTCGCGAGTTCAATTTGCGCACTCGTTTCATACTGATGCCGTGACTTCGACGAAACAAGTGCGTCAAAAATTGATTGTGCGACTCTTTCGTCTCGCAGGTAGTGCCAAAGTTCCAGTGGAATTCCCAGCCTCGCTAGATATCGTGCGCGAGTGAGGAATCGGCGCCTGCTTTTGACAGGACTCGGCACCGCGCTCCTTCTCGTCGCCTGTTCCTCGCCACAATCGAGCCCGATAGGCGCAACCAAAGCTTCGATCCCACCTCCACCTCCACCACCCCACTACAACGCATTGAGTGGACGAATCGCTCCGGATGGTCAAGTTCTTGCCGTCAAAATCGACGACACAGAGGCAGCACACCCGCAGATCGGAATTGAAGACGCCGATGTGGTTTATGTCGAGCAGGTGGAAGGAGGGCTGACCCGGCTGGCCGCCATTTTTTCATCGAAAATCCCGGGTCGGATCGGGCCAGTAAGAAGCGCTCGGATCAGCGATATTGATCTACTTGCCCAGTATGGGAAGGTGGCCTTCGCTTATTCAGGTGCTCAACGCAAAATGCTCCCGATAATTGCCGCCGCGAATTTGTTTAATCTTGGCGCTCAACGTGAATCACCGGTGTTCTATCCGCGAGACTTCGCTCGAGTTGCGCCGGTAAATCTAATTTTGAAGGCGCCCGAGCTTCTGGCTGAGGCGCCGGGTGCGGTGAGAGCACATAACGTTGGTTGGAGTTTTGGTTCCGCACCGCTTGGTGGGAAGCCGCTTACAAGCGTGACGGTGGTTTGGCCGACGAGTCGCTATCGGGCGATCTGGTCGCCGGTTGAAAAACGTTGGCTACTTGAACATGATCGATCCCCAGATTTAGCCGCATCTGGCGTGCATGTGGGGCCTTCTACCTTGGTAATCCAACAAGTTCAGATCCACCCGAGCCAATTTGGCGACAAAAGGGGGAACAACACACCGAAGAGCGAAACGATCGGGACGGGGCAAGGCTGGATTCTTCGAGACGGCAACTCTTACGCTGCCACGTGGTCCCGCACGGGGATGGCCGATGGTACCCATTGGAAGTTAACCGACGGGACGGAGATTCGTTTCGCGGCCGGCCAGATCTGGGTTTTTCTCGCTGATAGCGCCAAAAGCCCGAAGTTTGAAAGACCAGTTCCAGTCGTCATCAGTCCAAGCGCCACTCCCACCACCTCCGTATCGAAGTAGAATGAACGCTTAGCCGTATTTTTGGGCACCAAACATTTACCCAAAGGATGACGATCGTGAACCAGACGAATACCGGAACAGCTCGCGTAAAACGTGGCATGGCCGAAATGCTCAAAGGCGGCGTCATCATGGACGTAATCAACGATGAGCAAGCCAAGATTGCAGAGGACGCGGGCGCGGTCGCTGTGATGGCTCTCGAGCGAGTGCCGGCAGATATCCGCGCGCAGGGCGGGGTCTCACGCATGTCGGATCCAGACATGATTGACAAAATAATTGCTGCCGTTTCGATTCCGGTAATGGCAAAAGCGCGGATCGGACATTTCGTTGAGGCTCAAATATTGCAGTCGCTTGGTGTTGACTACATCGACGAATCTGAAGTTCTTACTCCCGCGGACTACGCGCACCACATCGACAAGTGGCGCTTTACTGTGCCGTTCGTCTGCGGCGCGACAAATCTCGGTGAAGCCCTGCGTCGGATCAATGAGGGCGCGGCGATGATTCGATCAAAGGGCGAAGCTGGAACTGGCGATGTTTCGAATGCGACCACGCACATGCGCCAGATCGGTGGTGAAATCCGACGCCTTTCAACGCTTCGCGAGGACGAACTTTACGTAGCCGCCAAAGAGTTGCAGGCACCTTACGAACTCGTTCGCGAAGTCGCCGAAACTGGAAAATTGCCGGTAGTACTTTTCACTGCAGGTGGGATTGCCACTCCTGCCGATGCGGCGATGATGATGCAACTTGGTGCGGATGGCGTTTTTGTTGGATCTGGAATTTTCAAATCTGGTAATCCTGAACAACGTGCTGCTGCGATCGTGAAAGCGACGACCTTCCACGACGACCCAGCCATACTCGCGCAGGTGTCTCGTTCACTAGGCGAAGCGATGGTTGGGATAAGCGTCGCCGATATTCCTGTCCCACATCGATTGGCCGAGCGCGGCTGGTGAGCCTTGTCATCGGGGTGCTCGCACTCCAGGGAGATGTTAGAGAACACGTTGCGGCCGTTGAAGCAGTTGGTGGTGAGGCGCTTCCGGTACGTCGGATCGGTGAATTAGCCTCGGTGGATGCGCTAATCATTCCAGGCGGTGAATCGACCGCAATGTGGAAACTTATGCGAGCTTTTGATTTGCTCCAACCGCTACGAGAACGCGTCCAAGAGGGAATGCCCACATACGGGTCCTGCGCTGGCATGATTCTGCTCGCAGATCGTGTCCTTGATGCAGTGTCCGGGCAGGAGACGATCGGCGGGCTCGACGTCACGGTGCGGAGGAACGCTTTCGGTCGCCAGGTGAATTCTTTCGAATCCGAGATCTCCATCGTGGTGCTTGGCGCTGATCCGATTCATGCGGTCTTTATCAGGGCGCCTTGGGTTGAGGAGGTGGGGGATTCGGTCGAAGTGCTGGGTAGTGTGAGAGTCGAATCCATTTCACACCCGGTAGCGATTCGACAGGGTCACTTACTGGCGACTTCATTTCACCCCGAATTGACCGGCGATTTACGAATTCATAAGTATTTTATCGAGCAGATTGCGCGCCAGCATGGGTAGGCTAACCAGACACTTGATTGTTGATTTCTTAGGGGTTGTTACGCATGTCAGGCCACTCTAAATGGGCGACGACCAAGCATAAAAAGGCCATCGTCGATGCCAAGCGCGGGAAGTTATTTGCGCGCCTTATCAAAAACATCGAAGTCGCAGTTCGGACCGGCGGCCCAGATCCGTTGGCTAACCCAACGCTTTTTGACGCCATTCAAAAGTCGCGAAAGAACTCGGTGCCGTTGGACAACATCGAACGCGCCTTGAAGCGGGGGAGTGGAGCTGAATCAGGTGGCGCCGATTGGCAAACGATTATGTACGAGGGCTACGGACCGAATGGTGTGGCACTCCTAATCGAATGTCTTACCGATAACCGAAACCGCGCAGCCTCCGAAGTTCGAGTGGCCGTGACTCGGAACGGTGGAACCATGGCAGACCCCGGTTCGGTGGCTTACCTTTTTAACCGAAAAGGCGTGATTATCGTGGCAAAGGTGGATGGAAAGCCAAGCGAAGATGACATCTTGCTGGCCACCCTCGAGGCGGGCGCCGAAGAGGTAAACGACCTGGGCGACTCTTTTGAGATCGTTTCTGAGGCGAGTGATTTGGTCGCTACTCGTACTGCCCTTCAGTCCGCGGGGATCGATTATGAATCAGCGGAATCCTCATTCTTACCAAGTGTTTCGATTGATCTTGATGAGGAGAGCGCCCCAAAGATCTTTCGCCTAATAGATGCCTTAGAAGACTGTGATGACGTGCAGAACGTTTTTGCCAATTTCGACGTTTCCGACGAAGTAATGGAGAAAGTCGGCTAGGCTAATTAGAACACTTGTTCGGGTTCTAGGGAATTGGAGGCGCCGGTGCGGGTTCTTGGCGTCGACCCGGGGTTAACTCGATGTGGATATGGCCTCGTAGAAGGTGTCGGACAGTCTCTTTCCCTAGTCACCGTGGGCGTTATTCGTACATCCGCCAGTTCTCCACTCGCTGCTCGCCTACATGCGCTCGAGGTTGAATTGGCGGCGATAGTTGAGAAATGGAAACCAGAATCAATCGCCGTTGAACGAGTTTTTTCTCAACTCAATGTGAAAACGGCTATGGGCACGGCTCAAGCGGCCGGTGTCGCACTCTTGATCGCGGCCAGACACCAGATACCAGTTGCAATGCACACTCCGAGCGAAGTTAAAGCAGCCGTTACTGGCTCGGGCCGGGCCGATAAAGCTCAGGTCGGTCAAATGGTAACTCGCATTCTGCGCCTGTCGGCAGTTCCGAAGCCGGCAGATAGTGCCGACGCGCTGGCACTTGCCATCTGTCAGATTTGGCGCGGCCCAGCGCTAGCGCGCCTCAACGCGGCAGTGAATCCCCGCCTCAACGCGGCAGTAAATCCAGGCCGCCACGCAGCAGGAAATCCATGATCGCAACTGTTCGAGGTGAAGTAACCGCTCTTGGAAATGATTTCGTGGTTATCGAAGTCGGTGGAGTTGGACTTTTAGTACATGTAACGCCGGCTTCCCTAAGAAACCTTCATCTCGGCGCGCAAGCTCAACTATCCACGAGCCTGGTGGTCCGAGAAGATTCGCTAACCCTCTTCGGATTTCATGGTGAAGATGAACGGGCACTATTTGAACTTCTTCAAACTGCAAGCGGAGTCGGTCCAAAACTTGCACAAACGATGCTCGCTACTCACTCAGCAAGTGCACTCCGTCTTGCGATTTACTCTGAAGATTTCAAAACTCTCGAATTAGTTTCTGGGATTGGACGCAAAGGCGCGCAACGAATTTGTTTGGAATTAAAAGATCGAATTGGCGCGCCAGGCACTTCCCAATCGACGGGCCAGCCTGGCTCATCTGGCTCCGCTCCATGGCGAGCCCAGGTGCAATCTGCCCTACTGGGTCTTGGTTTTTCACCTAGGGATGCTTCGGAAGCGATCGATTCCGTGATCGCGGAATTAAGTGAACGAGAGTTGGCAGAGCTTTCGATTTCAGAGATTCTCCGAATTGCGCTGAGGAGTCGAGATCGTGCCTAGCGATAATGTCGACGAACGCGAAGTTGAAGGTGCCCTGCGTCCTAGGACGCTGGCGGAGTTCATTGGCCAGATGCGGGTGCGCGAACAACTTGCTTTAGTTCTCGAAGCCTCGCGCCAGCGTGGGGCACCTGCTGATCATGTTTTACTCTCGGGGCCGCCAGGACTTGGAAAGACCACCCTTGCCATGATCATCGCAAGTGAGATGAACGCACCCTTGCGGATTACAAGTGGTCCTGCCATCCAACATGCGGGCGATCTCGCCGCACTTTTATCTTCGTTAACCGAAGGAGAAGTTCTTTTCCTCGATGAGATTCACCGGATGGCTCGACCAGCCGCAGAGATGTTGTACATGGCGATGGAAGATTTTCGAGTCGACGTCATAGTTGGTAAGGGCCCAGGTGCAACCGCAATCCCGCTGACCCTTCCGCGTTTCACTCTCGTTGGTGCTACGACTCGGGCAGGACTTCTTCCGGCTCCACTTCGCGATCGATTTGGCTTTACCGCTCATCTTGATTTTTATGCGGCAGAAGAACTTTCGATTGTGCTTAGACGCAGTGCAGATCTGCTCGGTGTTGCAGCTGATAATGATGGGCTTGACGAAATCGCCTCGAGATCGCGTGGTACGCCTCGAATCGCAAACCGGCTCCTTCGTCGGGTTCGAGATTACGCGCAAGTTCATGGCGGTCGTCGAGTAGATCTTCCAAACGCGAAATCGGCTTTAGCAGTGTACGAAGTAGACGAGATGGGGCTTGATCGTCTCGACAAGGCGGTTTTGGAGGCAATCTGCCTCCGGTTTGCTGGCGGGCCGGTGGGGCTGTCCACCCTGGCGCTAGCGGTGGGTGAGGAGAGCGAGACGGTTGAGACCGTGGCTGAGCCGTTCCTGGTCCGAGCTGGACTACTCGCTCGGACTTCACGTGGCCGGGTGGCAACTGCAGCTGGTTGGGAACATCTTGGATTGAATGCCCCTGCATCGCCGCCTTCGCTTGCCTTGTTCGACTCACCGAGCAACTAACCTTTACAATCAGCGCAGGTACGTCCCACGGCGTCCGTATGACGCGCCGCAGACCTCTGGTCGGTGGAGCTAACTTCAAGGAGAATACGCGTGAAGAACTTGAGCAGCCTGCTGCCACTAGTCCTCTTAATTGGCGCCTTTTGGTTCCTGGTCCTTCGGCCGAATAAGAAGCGTCAGACGGATGCGGCTAAATTGCGCAACTCGTTGGATGTGGGCCAGCGGGTAGTAACCACGTCTGGTGTTTTTGGCACGATCGTCAGAATTGACGACGAGAGTTTCCAACTTGAGATTGCGCCAGGGGTAACAGTCACTTGGCTTAAGGGCGCGATTTCGCGTGCCATTCCGCCAACAACCCCGGATGCAGCCACCCGAACCACTCCAGCCGATGGGGAAGGCGCATAAGTAATGGCAAGCAACAAAACGCCGACAACTTCTCGGCCCGGACGTTCCCTGCTGGTTCTATTAGTGATATTTGTCGCCCTTGGCGCCACAGCGGTATTACAGGGCGCTTCCACCGTTCGATTGGGACTTGACCTGCGTGGTGGGACCAGCGTCACCCTGCAACCCAGGATTGTCGCTGGGCAACCAGGCAAGGTCACTTCGGCGGCGATCGATCAAGCCGTTTCAATCATTCGTCAACGCGTTAACTCTCTCGGTGTGGCCGAGAGCGAAGTGACGGCAACCGGAAGTGGTACAAATCGTCAGATTGTAATTTCCGTCCCGGGCGATACCGGACGACGGATTGTTGAGCTTGTAGGTCAGACGGCCGAGCTCCGCTTTCGCCAAGTCTTGGCAGAAGGCGCGCCAGGAATCACCACAACGCCGACTCCCACCGCAACTCCAACCGCAGCCCCACTGAAAGCGACGGTAACCCCGACGCCGACCGCCAAGAAGGGTAAAAGCGCTCCGCACGAAGCCGTCACGGCTACGCCAACGCCAAAAAGCACCGTAACTCCATCGGCAACGACCAAACCTGTACCAACACCCACAACGGCGCCGGCGCCGGCACTTCCAGGCGGCATAACTCCCGAATTAGTGGCCAAGTACAAAGCCCTTGACTGCACCAAGCCGGAAAATCGGCAAGGCGGTGGCGGCGACGATCCGAATGCACCAATCGTGTCCTGTGATCGCGTCGGGACAGCGAAATACATTCTGGGCAAAGCTGAAGTGTTAGGTCGTCAAGTAACGACTGCCGCTGCGGTACTGGACCAACAAGGTGGTGGTGGGTGGATGGTTACCCTCAATTTCAACGGTGAGGGCACCAAGGCATTTTCCGATGTTACATCCCGCGTTGTGAGTCTAAGTTCACCTCAAAATCAGGTTGCAATTGTTCTTGACGGGCTCGTCGTTTCAGCGCCTCGAATCATTTCCGCGATCACCGCAGGCAATGCACAGATCACGGGCAATTTCACGCAGGCAGATGCCAGCGATCTTTCAAACGTACTTAAATATGGTGCGCTGCCCCTTGCCTTTGACCGCGGAGAAGTGCAACAAATTTCACCGACTCTTGGAGCGGATCAATTGCATGGCGGTCTTCTAGCCGGCGCAATTGGTCTTATCTTGGTACTCCTCTACTCGCTCCTGTACTACCGCGGGCTCGGATTGATTTCAGTTGGCTCGTTAGCTGTCGCAGGAAGCCTCACGTATCTGCTCACTTTGGTACTTGGTAAGTCGATTGGTTTCACGTTGACCCTCGCCGGGATTGCTGGATTGATTGTCTCCATCGGTATAACCGCAGACTCATTCATCGTCTTTTTCGAACGACTGCGAGATGAAGTTCGCGAAGGGAAATCGTTACGTAGCGCCGTCGAAACTGGTTGGGTACGCGCCCGTCACACGATCATCGTCGCCGACTCGGTATCGCTAATCGCCTCTGTGTTGCTTTATTTCTTCGCCGTTGGTGGTGTACGCGGCTTCGCGTTCACGCTTGGGCTCACGACGTTGATCGATCTCTTAATTGTTTTCACGTTCACTAAACCGTTGCTCACGCTCCTGGTGAGAACAAAATTCTATGGAGGCGGTCATCGCCTCTCTGGTCTTTCGCCAGAGCGACTCGGCGCAAGACCATCGGTAGTTCGTGCCCCGAGCACGGCGCAAACGTCTGTGCAGGAGGCCTGATGTCTCGCTCCGGTTCGCTAGGTGGCAAACTTCATCGTGGGGAAGTGGCACTCGACTTCATCGGTAACCGTAGGCGCTGGTACGCCTTCTCTGGGCTGTTGTTGATCATCTCCGCTCTTGCACTTGGCATTCAAGGCTTACACCTGGGAATTGAGTTCAAGGGTGGTGCTTCGTTTAGTGTCAAGAAGCCGGGAGCAACGGTTGTAGCCGCACAAAGTGCGTTAGCAAGCACCGGGATTAAGACCGAAGTCATTACCCAACTCATTGGAAACGATAAAGTTCGAGTTCAAACTGGGGTAATCACCAATCTGCAATCAGAAACGATTCAAGACGCGCTGGCACAGAAGTTCGGCGTGAATCGCGACCAAATCGACACTCAGGTCGTCGGCCCATCATGGGGGGCTGAAATCACCCATAAAGCGCTCTACGGTCTTTTCGCCTTCCTCTTTGTGGTCGTGCTCTATCTTTCACTTGCGTTCGAACCGAAGATGGCAATCTCAGCAATCATCGCGGTGATCCATGATCTTTTCATCACGGTCGGGATATACGCCCTTGTTGGATTTGAAGTGACACCCGCGACGGTGATCGGATTCTTAACGATTCTTGGCTATTCGCTCTACGACACAGTTGTGGTCTTCGACAAGGTTAGAGAGAACACAAAGGGACTTACCGGTGGCTCGCGAATGACTTATTCCCAGGCGGCCAACCGAGCCATCAACCAAACGTTGATTCGTTCGATCAACACTTCGTTGATCGCACTTCTTCCGGTGGCTTCAATTCTCTTCGTTGGGGCCGGACTACTCGGTGCCGGAACTTTGAAAGATCTTTCCCTGGCGCTCTTTATTGGACTTGCCACAGGTACTTACTCGTCGATTTTCGTGGCGACTCCGATCTTGGCCTCCCTGCATGAGCGAGAGCCGGCTATGCAGGCTTTGGCACGGAGAGTCTCAGCGAAGGGCAATGTCGCGAACCGAATTGTCGATGGCGCGGACGCACTTGCGTCCGTGACTGTGGGTACCCCCGCACGAGTGCCCGGACCGCGTACTCAGCCAAAGCGGAAGAACAAGAAGAAGCGCTAGCCTCGAACAAATGAGTAAAGAAGAAGCGGCCGTCGAATCGCGCGCGCAAGGTGCGAGCGATCACGCTGTTGTTCTGGCTCCGCTTTTTGCCTCGCTTCATGCAATTCATCCTTCCGCGTCCACGGATGAAATTGAACGCGCCTATGAAGTAGCCGCGCATGCGCATCGACACCAAAAGCGTAAGTCGGGAGAGGCATACATCACGCATCCACTCGCGGTGGCAGTTCTTTTGGCCGACTTAGGAATGACGACTCCAACTTTAGTAGCGGCTCTACTACACGACACTGTCGAAGATACCGACTATTCGTTAGAACGACTTCGCAAGGATTTTGGTGACGAGGTTGCCGGTCTTGTAGACGGCGTTACCAAACTGGACAAGGTCACCTTTGGAAAGGCCGCAGAAGCTGAGACCGTTCGCAAAATGGTCGTCGCAATGGCTCGCGATATTCGCGTTTTAGTTATCAAACTCGCTGATCGATTGCACAACGCGCGAACTTGGCGTTATGTCTCGACTGAAACTGCTGAGCGAAAAGCTCGAGAAACATTAGAAATCTATGCCCCGCTTGCTCATCGTCTTGGGATGAATGCCTTCAAATGGGAGTTAGAGGATCTAGCCTTCAGTGCGCTCTACCCAAAAATGTACGACGAGATCTCTCACCTCGTCGCTGATCGAGCCCCATCGCGCGACTCCTTTCTGGCAAGCGTTATCCAGACGGTGAAGGAGGATCTCAGCGAAGCTAAAATCGCGGCGTCGGTTTCGGGTCGGCCAAAGCATTACTACTCGGTTTATCAAAAGATGATCGTCCGTGGACGAGATTTTGCGGACATTTACGACTTGGTGGGAATTCGTATTTTAGTTGAAGACGTTCGTGATTGCTATGCCGCACTTGGGGCTATACATACTCGATGGAATCCTATTCCGGGGCGTTTTAAAGATTACATCGCGATGCCAAAATTCAATCTCTACCAATCTCTCCACACGACGGTTATTGGACCTGATGGCAAGGCTGTTGAAATTCAAATACGCACTTACGATATGCATCGACGTGCCGAATATGGAATCGCCGCCCATTGGAAATATAAAGAGATTGGCGGAGAGGGCACCGCCTCCTCTGCGGATGAAACTCACGATATGGTCTGGTTACGGCAACTACACGAATGGCAGCGCGAAACCGAAGATCCGGGGGAATTTTTAGAGTCGTTACGATTTGATCTGAACTCAGCTGAAGTTTTCGTTTTTACTCCGAAAGGAGATGTGGTTGCGCTGCCACAAGGGGCGACACCCATCGATTTTGCTTATTCAGTGCACACTGAGGTCGGACATAGATGTGTTGGGGCTCGGGTGAATAATCGTTTAGTGCCATTGGAATCAAAGTTGCAAAATGGCGATGTCATCGAAATCTTTACCAATAAGTCCGAGTCAGCGGGACCGAGCCGAGATTGGCTTAACTTCGTCAAAAGCGGTCGTGCGCGTAGCAAGATTAAGGCGTGGTTTACCAAAGAGCGACGTGAAGAGGCGATCGAACACGGCAAAGATGCCATAGCGAAACAATTGCGTAAACAGGGGCTACCTCTACAGCGTCTTCTTTCTGGAGAGGCTTTGATCGGTCTGGCCCACGAAATGCGTTACTCCGATGTCACTTCGTTGTATGCAGCTGTTGGCGATGGACACAGCTCCGCAGCAGCCGTCGTAAGTCGATTGATCCAAAGTATCGGCAGTGAAGATGCTCACCCCGAGGACATCCCCGAATCCATTCCGCTCACGCAAATGTCCCGTGCGCGCGGCGGAGATCCTGGTGTCCGGGTCAAAGGTGTCGACGATATTTGGGTCAAACTGGCCAAATGCTGCACTCCGGTTCCCGGGGACAAAATCATGGGTTTTATTACTCGAGGTAGTGGGGTTTCGGTGCACCGAGTCGACTGCGTCAACGCCGAGGATCTCGTGAGATCTCAACCTGATCGCACAGTTGAAGTTACTTGGGCCCCAACAGGCCAGAGCGTGTTTCTAGTCAATATCCAAGTTGAAGCCCTAGATCGCGCAAGGCTTCTTTCAGATGTGACCCGTACGCTTTCTGATCAGCATGTGAATATATTGAGCGCTGCCGTCCACACAACCCGAGATCGCATCGCCTATTCACGATTTACTTTTGAGATGGCAGACCCCAGCCATCTGGACTCCGTACTTCAATCTGTACGCGGCATCTCGGGTGTCTATGACGTCTACCGCGTGACCAACCTTTAGTTTGATCCAGCAGATTTAGCGGGCAAATTCAGCCAGCGTGCGTTCGGCTTCCGCCAGCCATTCGCGTCGAGCCTCCGCGGCAGCGAGCGCTTCAGTTGCCTTCTTCTCATTTCCAGCCTTTTGGGCCTTCTCGGACTGCTTTAGATAGCCTTCGATTGCCTCTGAAAGTTGACGAACGGCATCCTGCGCGCGAGCGCGCCCAGCCGGATCGGTGCGCCGCCACTCGGTCTGTTCTCCTTCGCGAACTGCGTGTTCTACCGCTTTGAGGCGCGAGTCGAGTCGATCCTTATCTTTCTTACCAACCGCTCCTGATTTTTCCCACTTTTCGGTTATTAGTCGGAATGCCTTTTTCGCTGCACCCAAGTCAGAAATTGGCAGTAATGCTTCGGCCTGCATTGCAAGGTCTTCTTTAATCGCAAAATTCGCCGCGTGGTTGGCTTCAAGTTTTTCAAGATCCGCATTTTTGGTCTTGAAGAAAGCATCTTGAGCTGCCTTAAATTGACCCCAGAGTTTCTCGTCATCGGCCTTGCCGCCGCGACCGCTTGCCTTCCACAAATCCATTAGTTCTTTGAATCTACGCGCGGTTGAAACCCAATTTGTAGAAGTTACGAGAGATTCTGCCTCTTTAACTAGTGCCTCTTTCGCTGAAGACACTAGGGAACGAGCAGCGTCGAGAGTAGCAAAATGAGTACGACGTCGTTTATCAAATCCATTTCGGGCGGCCGAGAACCGTTTCCAAAGCACTTCATCGCTTTTACGATCGAGGCGAGGGGCCTTCTTCCATTCGTCAAGAATCTCTTTCAAACGATCGCCGGAAACTTTCCAAGCGTCTTTTGCCGCCACTTCTTCGGCTTCGATCACGAGAGCTTCTTTAACCGCCTTTGAGGCCTCTCGGGCGGCTGCTTTGGCTTCTGCGGCGACCGTTTTCTTTACGGCCTCGGCGGCTCGGCGCTCTTCAGCAATGGGTGCGATGTTGTCTACCGCAATTCGCAGCGCGGCGAGATCGCCAACGGCGTTTATATGTTCTACTTGATCGCGAAGACGCTTGATTGCTGTGGTGCCATCTTCGGCGGTAATCGCGCCACTGCGAAGGCGTGCCGATGTAAGTGCTACCTCGGCGGCCAACGTTTCAAATTTCCGGACGAAGTAAGAAAGCGCCTCTTCTGGACTTTTCCCCGGGTATGAGCCGACGGCTCGATCGCCTTCAGGTGTCCGCACGAAAACTGTGCCATCTTCCCCAACGTGACCCCATTGTGCGGGGTCACCCACAAGGGCCGCTGCCGCGGAAATTGGTGCTGTTGGTGTGGGGTCGATCGCGGTCATTTCGGTTCCTTCGGTTGCGCCGGACGGCTTTGGGGTCGCGCGGAGGATGGTTTATTTAATTCTCAGCGTATTGATCGTAACTGGGTTCTTGGGTGCCCCGTCGCTCTGGCCCGTGCTGGTTCCAGCGGCAGCGATCGCATCCAAGACGTCCAGACCTGAGATTACTCGACCAAATGGAGTGTAGTTAGGGGAAAACTTAGAATCCTTAAAGACGAAGAAGAATTGGCTGCCATTTGTTCCAGCTCCGGAATTTGCCATGGCGATTGTGCCGCGTGGGTAGGTGGCTCCACTCAGGTTTTCGTCTGCGAATCGATACCCAGGTCCGCCGGTTCCGGTGCCCGATGGGTCACCACACTGCAGCGCGGTGAAGCCTGGAGCGTTAAGCAGCCGGTGGCATGGGGTCGCGTCGAAATATTTCTTGGCGGCCAGAAATGAGAAGGAGTTCTCAGTGCAAGGCGCCTTGGGGGAGAGTGCGAAGACGATTTTGCCCTGGTTTGTAGAAACAGTCGCGGTCTTAACTCCCGGAGTCACAGTGGAGTTTGGCAGCCCTACGAACTTGCTCTGCGGGCCAGATTCTTTGACGTAAGCGCATTTCACCGTCGTCGCACTCGGAGGCGTCTTCGAGGGGGTAGCAGAGGACGTGGGAGTGGCAGAGGACGTGGGAGTCGCAGTTGAGGATGGACTCGCACTCACAGAAGGAGTGGGGCTTGGACTACGTGTGGTGATGGTCGTGGGTGTGTTTGAAGGCTTTGCGCTAGCCAGGGCTTTGGGTGTTGAAGAAAAACCACCTAGACCAATACTGATTGAGAGTGCAGCGATCGCCACTAGCCCCGCCAAAGCACCGATCGTTCCTCGGCTGAAAGTGGGTTTTGGTTCGACTTTGGCTTCAACCTTTGGACCTTTCGGTCGTTTGGTGCTTCCACCCTTGCGCTGCACTGGAGGCTGTGATGACAACGTGTTACTCCTTCATAAGGTTTCAAGCTCTGCGGTTTGCCTTATTGATACCCGTTCGTCCTAAGAGTCTAAGCGAAGTAATCTAAGACGATGCTCATCGATGGATTCCCCGCCGAAATGTTCGCCACAAATTGCTGGGTAATCGCCCCATCGGCCGGGGAAGAGTGCTTTGTCGTCGACCCAGGAATCGTCAATCCTGACGCCAATAGGGCTTTGGAGGAAATCCTCACTCGCCACCGCCTGAAGCCAGTTGCCGTGATTGCGACCCACGGTCACCTAGATCACACCTTCTCGATCGGACCAGTCTGTGGCGCCAGGGGCATTCCTGCATATATCCACAGCGCCGATCGTGAGTTATTGGCACATCCCGAACGGGCTTTCTCCGTCGGCGGTCCGCTGGGAGAACTATTCATCGGACTTAGTTTCAGCGAACCCGAGGAGGTTCATGAATTGACCGACGGCGTGATTCTTTCATTGGCGGGGCTTGATTTGGTGATTGATCATGCCCCTGGTCATACCGCTGGATCAATCCTGATCCGTCTCGCGGGCGAAGAGCCAATCGTCTTAACCGGGGATGTGCTTTTTGCTGGCGCAATCGGGCGTACGGACCTGCCGGGCGGCTCGGCCAGCGCGATGAGAACTAGTCTCGAAACAAAAATCATGACTCTTACCGATGATTATTTAGTGCTACCAGGACATGGCGGGCGAACGACTATCGGTGTTGAACGAGCGAGCAATCCTTATTTAACGTCCCTCGGTGGCGACAGTGACGGTAGTTTTAGCAGGTGAGTTCGCAACTACAAGCGCCCAAGGGCGTCGCCGAGTATGTGCCGCCCGAATCTGAGGCCTTTTTGACGGTTCGCGAGGCGCTTTGCGAACCCGCGCGAAATGCCGGGTACAAATATGTCGAGCTTCCCATTTTTGAAGACACTGCACTGTTCGTGCGGGGTGTCGGGGAATCAACTGATGTTGTCTCGAAGGAGATGTACACCTTTGACGATCGGGGCGGTCGATCAATAACGCTCCGACCAGAAGGCACGGCGGGAGTCATCCGTTCGACGATCGAACACTCACTTGACCGAGGTCAATTGCCGGTAAAACTTTGGTATGCAGGCCCATTTTTTAGGGCCGAACGTCCGCAGCGAGGAAGGTATCGTCAATTCTTTTCGGTAGGGATTGAGGCGATTGGTGGCGATGACCCGGCCCTCGACGCCGAAGTAATCGCGATCGCAAATGAAGGTTTTCGTTCCCTGGGACTTCGTAATTTTCGTCTCGAACTGACTTCATTGGGTGATAGTAATTGTCGCCCTGCTTATCGCATCCGACTTCAAGAGTTTCTTTCGCGCCTTGACCTGGATCCAGAGACCCGCGATCGTGCTGCGCTGAATCCGCTCCGGGTTCTCGACGACAAACGACAGTCGGTGATTGATCAAGTCGTCGACGCTCCTCTGATGCTTGACCACTTATGCAGTGCCTGCAGTCATCATTTTGCCGAGGTCAGGTCCTATCTAGAAGTCCTAGGGATTGAATATTCATTGGCTCCACGACTGGTGCGCGGACTCGATTACTACACGCGCACTACTTTCGAATTCACGCACGCCGGTCTTGGAGCACAATCCGCGATCGGTGGGGGCGGCAGATACGACGGGCTCATGACCACACTCGGTGGACAAGATCTCTCCGGAATCGGCTTTGGCCTAGGCGTGGATCGCACCCTCTTGGCAGTGCAGTCCGAAGGAATTGTGTTGCCGCCGCGTAATCCATTGGCAATTTTTATTGTTGCCCTTGGTAGCGAAGCCAAGAAACGTGCAGTTCTTCTCGCTGGTGAGATTAGAACGGCTGGAATTGCCGTCGACCTGTCTTATGGCGATCGTGGATTAAAGGGAGCGATGAAAGCGGCAGACCGAAGCGGTGCGCATTTTTCGATCGTCATAGGTGAACGAGATTTAGAGAAAGACACTGGCGAATTGAAGAACATGCAAAGCGGTGTTCAAGAAACAATTAGCCTTGCAACCCTGATAGCGACGATAAAGGCGAGGCTTTTGTGATTCGAACTCATGCCGCTGGAACGCTAACTTCCAGCGAACAAGGCACACTTGTAACTCTGACCGGTTGGGTAGCACGTCGCCGTGATCACGGGGGAGTGGCTTTCATTGACCTCCGCGACTCCAGCGGCATCGTCCAGGTTGTTATTCGAGAAGCCGACATTGCTCATGATCTGCGAGCTGAATGGTGTCTAAAGATTGTCGGACAAGTTTCCATGCGCCCCGCGGGCAATGAGAATTCAGATTTAGCCACAGGCTCGATCGAAGTAATAGCCACCGAGGTTGAAGTTCTGAGTGAGGCTGCCGCACTTCCGTTCCCGATCGACGGTGGCGATGCTGGGTTTATCGGTGAAGAAGTACGACTTCGCTATCGCTACTTAGATCTTAGACGCGAGGGTCCGGCCAAGGCGCTCAAATTGCGTTCCAAAGTAACCTCAATCATGCGTCAGGTCATGGAGGAAAATGATTTCCTTGACTTTGAGACTCCTTACTTAACTGCAACAAGTCCAGAAGGTGCTCGGGACTTCCTCGTGCCCGTGCGTTTGAAACCAGGTAGTTGGTACGCGCTGCCGCAATCGCCACAACTGTTTAAACAGTTATTGATGGTCGCTGGAATGGAACGTTATTACCAAATCGCACGCTGCTTTCGGGATGAAGATTTTCGGGCAGATCGTCAACCCGAATTCACTCAACTCGACATCGAGATAAGTTTTGCTGATCAAGACGACGTGATTACTCTCGCAGAGGCAGTTCTTTCGCGGATCTGGCGCGAGGTTGCGCAACATGAAATTCCAATGCCACTTATGCGAATGACTTACGCGGATGCGATGCGTCGGTACGGTTCTGATAAACCTGATCTGCGATTTGGTAACGAACTCGTTGAGATGACGACATATTTCGCGCGGACACCATTTCGGGTATTCCAGCAGGAGTATGTCGGCGCCGTCGTAATGCCGGGTGGTGCCAGCCAGGCACGTCGAGAACTTGATGCATGGCAAGAATGGGCGAAATCACGTGGTGCGAAGGGCCTGGCTTACGTGCTTGTGAATGAAGACGGATCGTTGGGAGGTCCGGTTGCTAAAAATCTTTCTTCTGAGGAACAGGACGGTCTAGCTAGTGCAGTCGGTGCAGTGCCTGGCGATTGCATCTTCTTCGGCGCCGGAAAAACCTCGGACGCCAGGGCAATTCTCGGTGCGACACGAATTGAAATCGGCAAGCGATGTAATTTGATCGATCCGAAGGCTTGGGCATTTCTTTGGGTTATTGATGCGCCGATGTTCGAACCAACAGATGACGGTGGTTGGACCGCTGTGCATCACCCATTTACCGGTCCAAAGCCAGAATTCGCAGATAACTTCCAGCTACACCCGGAAACTGCGCTGGCGTACGCATACGACATTGTACTCAATGGAAATGAGATCGGTGGCGGTTCAATTCGGATCCATCGAAGTGAAATGCAGCAACGAGTATTCGATCTCATCGGCCTCACTCGAGAGCAAGCCGAGAGCAAGTTTGGTTATTTGCTTGAAGCCTTTACCTTTGGGCCGCCACCACATGGCGGCATTGCCATTGGAGTCGACCGCCTCGTTGCCCTTCTTGCCGGAGTTGAGTCGATCCGTGAAGTAATAGCATTCCCAAAAACTGCGAGCGGTAGCGATCCACTTACTGGCGCTCCAACACCGATAACAGCACAGCAACGTCGAGAAACAGGCGTTGATGCTCCTAAGGTAGAAGCAACGGGCCGCTGACAAGTTCTTCTTGTAGTTGAAAGCCGACGCTTTCGTAGGCTCGGATAGCGGCGGCGTTAGCAGCCCAAACGCCAAGTCCCACTACCGGCGAACCTAAGCCGAATAAGCGCTTTACCAATGACGCCGTCACATCTTGTGCCATTGATTTTCCACGCTCAGTTGGTGCAGTCGCAATTGATACGACCATCGTTGGTCCACTCTTCCATCGGACTGAGGCACCGATGGATAAGAGCTCGCCCTGCGGATTTCTAATCCCCTCCCAGAAAAGAACTTCCGGATCGCCAGATCTGGTTGAGGAATCAGGTGCGTAATTATCGATGAAGGAGTTGATCTCTTCGTCAGAGTTCAACTCGATAACGACATGCTTTAGTGGCTGCTTTGGCGTAATCGTGGAATCGATAGAGAAGAAATTCCACTCACTTCGCGTTTCAAGTTCAACCGGAGTCCAATTTCTTGGAATAGTGACTCGCACTTGGCCAGACGTAACATGGCGAAGCACTGTGGGAATGAAAGTGGAGTGGAATTCACCTAGCCCCAGGATCCAAGGTTCGCTGTCGACTTCCCAGAGTCCGCAAAACCCGGCTTCAGTCAAGAGCGCTGCCTTGAAGTTCGATGGGTCACCCGCTAGCGCGGCGTAGTTGTTCGGCCCTTTGAGTGGACGCAGATGGTCAAGAGCCTTTTCGTAATCAAGTTCGAGTTTGGGGTCTGGCACTCGTCGAGCCTACAAGAGCGTTGCGATTCAGTGATGGCAAGATGAGGACATGACGCAAGCCAACCGCGAAGGAATGCGCGCGTATTACGACGGTTTCTTGGGCGCTTCGACACAAGCGGGCAACGCATCTTGGAAATTGGAGCGGGTCCGGGGCGATTCACTTTGGAACTGGATCGTTTGGGTACGCGAATTGCCGTGACTGATTTTTCGCCTGTTCAACTCCAGTTAAACCGAGAGCGACTCGCCGATTCGCCGGCGGTCGAATCATGGCAACTCCTCGACGTTTGCGACACCTCCATGTATGCCGATAATGAGTTGGACGGCGTCGTAGCATTCGGTGGGCCATTGTCATACGCCTTCGAACATGTTGAAGAGGCTCTTTCTGGGTTCTTTCGCGTCGCACGCCCTAATGGGGTAATTGTGGCGTCGGTAATGTCGTTGCTCGGCACCTGGAGACATTTCCTGGCCGGAACAGTGGCCGACGCGGAGCAGGTGGGAGAGGATGCTAACGACGCGGTACTACAGACCGGG
>JANXYY010000101.1 GCA_025355805.1 Actinomycetes bacterium | reverse complement strand
AAATCCGGAAGGTTAAGTAATTGCGCGCCACCAATGAAGATCCCACCGCGTAATAGGCGATGCCCAGTGATTGCTTTGTTCTGGCGCATGAGAAGTTCCCGTAACCGCAATGCATGGGAGTTCATAATGCTGTAGCCCACGTCATTGGCTAACGCTCCAAGGTCAGCAACATGGTTATAAATTCGCTCCAGTTCCAGAAGAAGCGCGCGAACAACGCGATCTTCCTCACTGACCTCAATCATGGTGGCCTCTTCAACAGCCATCGCAAAGGCCAGACTGTGACCCACTGCGGAATCTCCACTGATCAGTTCGGCAAGTTCGACACTAGCTTCTGGAGCCATACCCTCAAAGAGTTTCTCGATGCCACGATGAAGAAACCAGAGACGCGATTTCATCCGCAGAATTGTTTCGCCAACAACTGAGAACCGAAAATGCCCAGGCTCAATCACCCCCGCATGGACAGGGCCGACGGGAATCTCATAGATACCCATCCCCTCGGCTTCAATAAATGGAAACGAGCCAACATCGGGTTCAAATTCGGGACGCGAACTCAGATCACGACGCATCGGGTAATAGCCCCGAGGCCAATGAGCATGTCGCACCAGTCGCCTGGGCAGCGTATGACCTACTGGCTTGACTCCATACAAATCCCGCGCTTCGCGTTCGAATCGCGACAACGGGAAACTGAGTGGACCAAGGCTAGGGATCTGCGGATCCACCAAATCAGTCTTGAGGACAACCTCGACCCGCGTGTCATCTCTGGCGTGCACGAGTGAATAGACGATGCGGAAGGCGTCTAAGTCTTGATGGCATGCCACGAGAGCAACTCGGAATTGTTCGGCTAAAAGTTTTTCGATATTGGGAGCCAACTGAGAAGCATCGACAACGAACTCTCTTGTCTTTGGACGGGGTGTCATCGGATCACCTTCAGCACGTCAGCGATCTGGGAAAGCACGTGACCCAAACGGCTGATGAACGGAAGAGCGATGGCGACGGTCAGCGCCAGAAAGATTGGAATTCGTGGACCGTGCCAAGAATGATCAATCGGTTGCACTATTTCAGGTTCGATTTCAGCGCGACCGAAAACCATGCTCGCCGTGTGGCGAATGAGACCGGCAAAGTTGAGCAACAACAAAAGTGCAAGCAGAATCATGACCCACCCGAGCCCTGCCTGGAATCCCGCTAAGACGATCGCTACCTCGGTAAAGAAGAGGGCAAATGGCGGCAGGCCAACGAGAGCGACCATCGCGGCTAGAAAGGGATTTGCCAAACCCGGGCGACGCACATGGAGCGATCGTAATGCTCCCATTTCAGTAGTCCCATCGGCGTTCGTGATTCGCCCAGCGAGAATAAAGCCACTGGATTTAGCTAACCCGTGTACCAAAACATGCAGCATCGCCGCCGCAATCGCCAGACGTCCGCCGATGCCCGCTGCGATAGCAACGATCCCCATGTGCTCAATGCTGGAATAAGCCAACATTCGCTTGAGATCTTTTTGAGCCCAGATTAGAGACGCTGAAATGAGCAGCGAAAGAATCCCAGCACCCACCAACAACCAGCGCAGGAATCCGACGCCGAGCACGGATCCGGCAATCGCTTGAATCCGCAAGATTGCGTAAAACGCGACGGAAAGAAGCACGCCTGACATAAGTCCTGAAACGGGAGCGGGAGCCTGACTATGTGCATCGGGCAACCAACTATGCATTGGCGCCAGGCCGGCTTTCGTGGCAAATCCCAAAATAGTTAATGCGACAGCAACTTTTATCACCGCCGGATCTAAGGCGAGGTGCGAAACATGAAGGATTGCCCATGACAAGGTTGGCGAGCCTGCAGCCAACGTGGCCGCGTAGATCAACACAATTCCTAGGAAGGCAATCGCGACTCCAACGGATCCGATAACAACATATTTCCAGGCTGCTTCCAGTGACCGACGGGTGTTTTGATAGCCGACGAGAAATGCCGTGGTGACCGTGGTCGCTTCAATGGCAACCCACATCACCCCGAGGTTATCGGCAAGCACAGCCAACGACATGGTCGCTAGGAATAAGACCACCAAGGTTGGGTATACCCAGCTTTCTCCGCTAACGCTCTTCGTTTCCGCCAACCCACCCCAGGTGGAATTGAGACCGACAGATCCCACCACCGTCAACATAAAGGCGGAAAGAGCATCAGCTCTTAGCGCCCCTCCCGCAACGGTTAGTGGCCCATTCGCTAGTACCGAAAGAAGAATGGCAACGCCACAAATAAGCACCACGGTCGCTGCCACAATTCCAGCGAATCGGTTCAAAATTGGTTCGCGTAAAGTTGCAGTTGCCATTGCCAGCAATAGACAGACTGTGAGTGAGAGCAACAATAAATATCTCATCAACCACGCAACTCCGTGAGGTCGTCCAGGTCGGTGGCACCATATACATCCCGGATCCGCCCAGTGAGCACCCGAAGGATTAGGACCACCAAGAGAACGTCTATGAGCACACCGAGCTCAACGACTAGTGGAACCCCACCAGCGGTCAAAAAAGCCACTGTGGCAATCCCATTGTCGAGGACTAGAAAACCAACGAGCTGAGCGATGGCATGGCGTCCGGTGGCTAAAAGCAAGAAGCCAATGAGCACAAGTGTCATCCCCACCGGGATAACTTGGGTCGTCGGGCCTGAGCCTAGGATCGCAAGCGGTCTGCTCACGACGTACGCCAGCACCGCGAGGAGCGCAACCAAAAAGAGCGCAGCCGTCGGATTCATGAAGGGTGTATTGCGTTCTTCTCCTTGACGAAGTGCGCTACGAGTCAAGAGCACGGGCAAAAGAACGCCCTTCAAGAGTAGAACTAAAAGCGCAACTGCAAATGTTTCAAAATTTGCTCGATGAACGCCGATCAACGCCACGAGAGTTGCTAGTGCGACCCCTTGTAAGGAAAGCAAGCGAATGCTTCCAGATTGCGTTCGTCGCCAGACTAAGAACACTGCCGACAGGAGAAGAGCTCCAGCCGACAATCCGACAAGTTGCGAAAAGAGGCTATCGGCCATCTTTACCTAGCTTCCAGGAGATAGGAGGCAATTACGGCGAGGAGGGCCAGCACAAACGAACCCGCCAAGAGTTCCGGAACTCGGAAAAGACGCAACTTGGCCAAAAACACCTCGGTGACGGACAAGAGAGAGGCCAGAACAAAGAGTTTGGCGGCGAGCATCACCAACCCTAAAAGAACTGCCAGCAGTTTTGGCTCGGTGGCCATACCCCAAGGAAGAAGTAAGGATCCGATCAATCCGAGGAGGGCACCTAGGCGCAGCCAGGAGCCAAGTTCTAGCCAGGCTAAATCTCGCCCCGAGCTTTCAAGGACCATCGCCTCATGAATCATGGTCAACTCGAGGTGCGTCGCCGGGTTATCGACGGGCATTCTGCTTGTTTCAGCGATGGTCGCAATTCCTAACGCAACCAGTGCCAGCAGACTAACAAGTGAAATAATGCTTGATGGATCCACAATTCGCGCCCGAACAATATCGCCGAGTGCTGAAGAGCCAATAGGAACCGAGAGCGCAAATACCGCAACCAAGACCGTTGGTTCAACGAGCGCTGCAATGGTCATGTGACGACTTGATCCCATTCCACCAAAAGCGGTGCCTGCGTCAAGACCAACCAAAGCCAATGCCACGGTGCCGAGAAGCAGAACGGAGACAACGACAAATAGATCACCTGGGATAAGCCGAGATTGCAAGGTACTGATTAGCGGGACAAGTGCGCAGACAGAAAGACTCGACACCATTAACAAAACTGGACCGCCAGCCTGAATCCAACTAGTGCCCGGTGCTCTGAGAGGTTCTTTGGCAAATAATTTGCGCAGATCCCGCCAAGGTTGCCCAACCCCCGCGCCGACTCGTCCCTCGAGTCGATTTCGAACTTGTCTCATCAGGCCGATCAAAAATGGCGTAATCAGAATCATCACGATGATCTGTAGCAACGCTAAGAGCACAGCACTCGTGTTCACAGCGATGCAACTACCAACACGATGACTAACGCGGCAAATGAATAGAGTAAATAGATTTGAATTCTACCGTTCTGCACTTTGCGCGCGACGATTCCCATCCGGTCTAGTCGGCGAAGAACTGGAACGTAGAACCGATACTCAAAAATATCTGTTACTTGTTGACGGAATCTGACTCGCTCGACTAGATACTGCGATTCGGCTGAGTGCGTCACGACGATGTCGCGTTCTGGCTTGAGTACATCGTCAAATATTCGCGAAAGTGGTTCAGCATACGAAGTAGCCGTGTATTGCATTCGTGGCGTCATGCGCATGCCACCGCCACCCCAGGCCAATTCAACGCGACGACGCGGAGTCCTCCTTGCTGCCACGAAGGATTTTGCCAATACCGGCACCAGAACCACAACTCCTAGAAGGAGTAGCGCAATCGGGTCAAGGAGAGCCGAAATCTTTTCCAGATTTATGCCTGACATCGCAGCGACACCGACGGAGTCTCGAGTCGAATGGAGTGCGGCTTGAACTCCAAGTCTCCCTGGTACAAGACCAAGTCCTACAACCGCAACTGCCCCGAATGACATCGCCAACTGCATCCAGACACCGCTCTCATGCGCATCTGCTGCCCCTGCACTTCGCGGTCTTCCCAAGAATGCGATTCCGAACGCTTTCACGAACGTCATGAGAGCAAGACCAGCAGTCAAGGCGACAACAGCGACAGATATCGGCATAACAACAGCGAGGAGTCGATCCTCCGGTTTAGCCCCGTGAATCAAGGCTTGGAAAAGCACCCATTCACCAACGAACCCCGCAGTCACTGGCAACGCCGCAGCCCCTAGAGCCCCAATCGCAAATGTTGCCGAAGTAACTGGCATCCGCGCTCCGAGCCCACCTAATTTGTCGAGATCTCCTTCGCCAGTTGCCTTGAGCACTGCCCCAGCTCCCAAGAAGAGGACGGTTTTGAAAGCAGCATGGGCAATCACCAAGAGCAGGCAGGACACCAAC
>JANXYY010000097.1 GCA_025355805.1 Actinomycetes bacterium | reverse complement strand
TGAATCAAAACGGGGTATTGCCACTCAGGTAACCGCGTCGACCGGAGCCCGACATCAGTTTCCGGAACATCAAAATATAACGAACTTCATTCTGAAAAATATCGATGAATCCTGGCTCATTATTTCCAGTCAGGATCCGCGATGAGAATCAAAAGGCAAGTTGCTTTCGGACTATGCATTTTCTCACTCCTCTTCATAGAGCCAGCCGAATTTCAGGTGGCAAGTGCCACGACACCCGAGTGCGTTTCGACATCGTGTTTTGATGTAGTTACCAATCCACTCACTGGCGAAATCATCGGTCACGGCACATCTACGCACCCCGGGACGTCGGCTCGACGAAAAACCGGATCTAAACATCGAGTGACCAAGAAGAAGCCGCCTCGAATTTCCAAACCTGTGATCAATCCAATCTGCACAATTGACCAGTTGGCGACTTTCACCTGCATCAAGACAACGGCTCCGATCGTTCTTACGGCCTTTGTCCCGCACACGAGCGTCACTCCGGCAAAACCAAAGGTCATTTCCACTGAAGAGGTTCGACGCGCCTTACCTCTTGCCCACCTTGGCTTTCAACCTGGCGTTGGCGCAGTCGTGAACGTGCCAGTGATTTTTTGGTCGGGAGTCACCACTCCAGCGCAATTCGCGCTAACACTCCTAGGCGAATCCGTTGACGTCGCGATGATTGCGCATTTTCGTTGGTCATGGGGTGATGGATCATCGCCCGCGACGACCTCATCACCTGGTGCTCCCTTTCCCGATCGGAGTCTTACACACACCTTTCTTCGGCCAGGTCGATACCAGGTGTCGATGCTCACTACTTGGAGTGGCTCAGCCCATCTGGGACAGACATCGATCGAGATCATTGGGGCTCCAATTGAAAGCCTTTCACAACTCGAAGTTGTTGTTGGACAGGCACCAACCAGTCTCACGACCTCTCCGTAAAGCGGACTTGAATGCGGACTCGTTAGGCACGTTGGTCATGCACACTGTGGTCCGTCGTACACATCGAGTCGCACTCGAGTGGCGCACTTAAAGTTAGAGAAGCCAGCCTTCCATACATGTCTACTCAGCCCATTTCAGAAGAATCTCCGCTCAAACTCCATCATCCAGGCGATGTTCTGGCTGCCGTGCCCTTCGTACTTGGTTTTGAACCAGCAAACTCGCTCGTCGCTATTTCACTTAGAGGTCGTCGCCAGCGAGTAGGTCTTGTGATGCGCACGGATTATCCGGCTGAAGCTGATCTCGAATTATTCGAACATGCGGCGCTCAATATGGTGACCCACCTACAGAGGGACGAAGCGCGCGGTGTAATCCTGATCGCCTATCCGCCCGAGTGCATTCTGGATCCGGCTGAGCGCCCGGTAGATGAGGCGCTGGCAATACTTGAAAGGGCCGCATCCGGCTCCGGAATTGATGTGCGTGAGGCGCTCCTTGTGACAAACGCACGATGGTGGTCGACTCGTTGTAACGACGGTTCCTGTTGCCCTCTGGCTGGGACGCCCCTAGCTGCGATCGGGGAATCCCGAGTTGCGGCCGAGGTCGTGGTACGCGGTGGACCGATGCCCTTTGCGTGCGAAGGTGACCTCATTGCATCGCTGGCACATTCGGATTCGTTGTTGGCCCAATGTTTAGAGCAGGCCATAGAAACGCGAGTCGATGAATTGATGGATCAATCTTCGAAAGAAGAGCTGCACGATATTCGAAGCAGGCAACGAGCGGCACTGGATGAATGTTTTAACCTTTGGTGTCAGTCTCAGGGAAACACGCAATTGTTTGCTGGCCAGATACCTCTGCTAGCCGATGTGGTGATCGGAATTCAAGGGATCATGTTGCGCGACTACGCATTGGGAATTCATTCAGATGAGAGCCTCAATCAGGCCATGGCGCTCTGGAGATGGTTGCTCACCCTTGCACCGGCGGGAACGGTCGCTCCGGTCGCCTGCCTCACGGCGGCCACCGCGTATGAATTAGGAGATGGGGCGCTAGCGCAACGAGCTCTCGACCGAGCTTTTCTCGATTCTCCCGAATATTCACTGGCTCATCTGCTGCGACGAGTTTTCACAGCCGGGTTCGCTCCCGAGACTTTCGCTCAGATGCGCGATGACTTGCACTCGGAGATAGCGAACGAGCTAAAAGCAGGCTGATGCGAATCATTCTTGATTAGACAATTTAGACAGTGATTGCGTATCTTTTCGCTCAGGTCATGAGTGCCAGCGTTTAGCCCCGGCTAGCTGGTCGGCAACCCTCCACCGCGGTGGGGTGCTCCGGGTGAAGACCAGGTC
>JANXYY010000081.1 GCA_025355805.1 Actinomycetes bacterium | reverse complement strand
CAAGCCGGACCGATTCGCAGTAGCGATGGAGGAAAAACTTTTGTCACGATTCCAAGCGCTCCGCTGATTGCATTTATAAGTTGGGACAGAGCTCGCCTGGTCGGCGTTGCCCCCAATGGCGTTGTCTACGAATCAATGGATCTCGGACTCACTTGGGGAAATATTGGCAAGGTTCCTGGTGAGCCAAGTGCCCTGTCGGTGCGTGGCAATGAAATAGCTCTTCTCACTGGGTCAACTGTCTTTTATTCAAGTGATAGCGGCGCAACTTTCAACGCCCGCATCGTCGGAGTAATGGGGCACTAATGGACCACACGAACATGAAGCACGAGGAGATGGACCAGGCTCCAATTCCTTCGGCACCACTGAGTCCTAACGACGCGATGGGGCACGGGAGCCATCATTCCGGGATGTCGATCGCTGATATGGCAAAAGATATGCGCAGGAGATTTTTAGTCGCCGCGGTGCTTTCCGTGCCGATCCTGCTCTGGTCTCCGATCGGGCGAAATGTTCTTGGCTTCCGCGTCCCTGCTCCATTCGGAGTTCGCGATGACGTCTTTGCATTGCTCCTGAGTCTTCCTGTGGTCGGCTATTCGTCGGCCATTTTCTTTCAAGGAGCGGTTCAAGCACTGAAGCGGCGCACTCTGGACATGATGGTTCTCGTTGCTGTCGCAATAGGCGCTGGATGGAGTTACAGCCTTTTTATTACTCTGACCGGCGGAGGCGAAGTCTTCTACGAAGCAGCCTCGGTGCTCGCCGCGTTTGTTCTTCTCGGACACTGGTTTGAAATGCGAGCTCGGGGCGGCGCTAACGAAGCGCTTCGCACACTGCTTGAGTTGACGCCGCCAAAGGCAATCATCCTTCGCGACGGTGACGAGAGAGAAGTCCCTACGAGTGAGGTTGTCGTTGGTGATCTCTTGCTCGTACGCCCTGGTGCCCGAATCGCCGTTGATGGAGTTATTGAGGAGGGGGTCTCCGAAATTGACGAATCGATGGTTACTGGAGAAAGCCTGCCCGTGGCCAAAACTATTGGGTCGACTGTTATTGGGGCGTCGGTTAACACAACCGGAGCTTTCAAGATGAGGGCTACCAAAGTTGGTGCAGACACCGCACTCGCTCAGATCATTGCCATGGTCCAGCAAGCACAAAACTCAAAGGCACCAGGACAACGTCTCGCTGACAGAGCCGCATTCTGGCTAGTTCTGGTGGCGCTCGTCGGTGGCACACTTACGTTTTTCATCTGGCTTGCAGCGGGAAGATCTCCGCAAGAGGCGATGCTCTTTGCAATCACCGTCGTAGTAATTACCTGTCCAGATGCGCTCGGGTTGGCGACGCCCACCGCAATCATGGTCGGTACGGGTCTAGGTGCCAAGCGCGGAGTGCTATTCAAGAATGCGGCCGCCCTTGAATCATCGGCACGGATTGATACGGTCGTGTTAGACAAAACGGGAACTTTGACCGAGGGAAAACCGGCGGTTACCGAGGTGATCGTCGATGGGATGGCGCGCGAAGAGGCGCTCTCATTCGCCGCGGCGATTGAGTCGCAATCAGAGCATCCCCTGGCCCAAGCCCTCGTTCGCTATGTGTCGGAATCCAAAATATCGATTCCAAAAACCATCGATTTTCTCAACGTTCCCGGGCTTGGTGCGACTGGCACGGTGGAATCCAGACGAGTATTCGTCGGATCTCGTCGGCTAGTAGAGCAAGAGAAGGCAACTCTTAGTGACAAGTTAATCAAGGCACGTGACCAAGAGGCAATCGGCGGGCACACGGCCGTCTTTGTCGGCGTTGCTGGCGAAGTTGTTGCCGTGATCGCGCTAGCGGATGCATCGCGTCCGACGGCAAAGGAGGCGATTGAGGCATTGCATGCCGATCAGATTCGAGTCGTCATGTTGACCGGAGATAATGAAGAGACTGCTCGGCGTATCGCTGATGAGATTGGAATAGATCAAGTCATCGCAGGGGTTTTGCCGGAACGTAAAGCGGCTGAAATTCAAGCTCTGCAAAGTGCGGGAAAACGCGTGGCGATGGTGGGAGATGGCGTAAACGATGCCCCAGCCTTGGCGCAGGCCGATCTTGGCATCGCCATCGGTGCCGGCACGGACGTTGCCATCGAAACTGCCGATATTGTGCTGATGCGCTCCGACCCGTTAGACGTTGCTTTAGCGCTTCGAATTGGTCGAGGCACAGTTCGTAAAATGCGCCAGAATTTGGGATGGGCGATTGGTTACAACTTAATCGCTCTCCCAATTGCTGCTGGAGTCTTCGTTCCCGCCTTTGGTTTTGGGCTTCGACCAGAGATAGCGGCGTTATCCATGTCTGGATCTTCACTTCTAGTTGCCGTGAACGCACTCGCGCTTAAGCGACTGCGTCTACCTGATCCGGGTGCGGGAGAAAAACCACGACAAGTAGATCCCGTGTTAAAAGATTCACCGGAAGGCACAAAATGAAAATGACTAATCTGAAATGGGCGTTAGTCGGAATCCCAATCGCGCTAGTTGTACTTGGGGCCGCCGGCGTATCCGTTACAAGTGTTTTGCCACTTGCATTCCTCGTTGTCGGCCCGATGATGATGATGGGGATGCACGGCGGGCATGGCAAAGGGAGCGATCACTCTCAACATGAGCAGTCACCACCGACTCTTGACAATCAGGAGCGCTGATGTCAAACGTAACTCGTCGTACTGTCTTAGGCGGATTGGTCGGGGCAGGCGCCATGGTCGGTCTCGCTGCTTGTTCAAAAGGAGCGACCTTAGTTGGTCCGTCCGCCATCGCTTCCGCGGAGGCAGCGAGGCCACACTCGGGTGCCATTCGCAAACTCTCGCTAGTCGCGGCCCCCACAACATTTGATCTTGCAGGCCGAACC
>JANXYY010000056.1 GCA_025355805.1 Actinomycetes bacterium | reverse complement strand
CGAAGAAAGGTGTGTGTAAGACTCCGATCGGGAAAGGGAGCACCAGGTGATGAGGTCGTCGCGGGCGATGATCCATCACCCCATGACCAACGAAAATGCGCAATCATCGCGACGTCAACTGATTCATCCAGGAGCGCTAGTGCGAATTGCGCTGGAGTAGCGACTCCCGACCAAAAAATCACTGGCACGTTCACGACTGCTCCAACGCCAGGTTGAAAGCCAAGGTGGGCAAGAGGTAAGGCGCGTCGAACCTCTTCAGTGGAAATGACCTTTGGTTTTGCCAGAGTGACGCTCGTGTGCGGGACAAAGGCCGTAAGAACGATCGGAGCCGTTGTCTTGATACAGGTGAAGGTCGCCAACTGATCGATGGTACAAATCGGATTGATGACCGGGCTAGAAATTCGCGACGGCTTCTTCTTGGTCACGCGACGCTTAGGGCTGGTGTGCCGGCGAGCCGCGGTGCCAGGATGAATAGCCGTTCCGTGACCGATGATTTCGCCAGTGAGCGGATTGGTAACTACATCAAAACACGATGTCGAAACGCACTCGGGTGTCGTGGCACTTGCCACCTGAAATTCGGCTGGCTCTATGAAGAGGAGTGAGAAAATGCATAGTCCGAAAGCAACTTGCCTTTCGATTCTCATCGCGGATCCTCACTGGAAATAATGAGCCAGGATTCATCGATATTTTTCAGAATGAAGTTCGTTATATTTTGATGTTCCGGAAACTGATGTCGGGCTCCGGTCGACGCGGTTACCTGAGTGGCAATACCCCGTTTTGATTCAACCTGGATCGTCGCCCAAGATCGCTCTTGCGAGATTAGAGTTAATCGCGTTATTCGATATCTGGCACCGAGCAAAACGCCATCATGATAGATCGCGTGTATCGCACCGACTGGATTCAAGCAAGGACAGTCCTTAGCCACTAATTGCACTAAATCTCCGGTCCGTCCAGTTTCAAGCGCCAGATTAAACAACCGGAAATATTCAAAGATTGCAGTTGCCACGGCTGTCGGGACATTTTCAGGAATTAGCAACGGAGATTCAGCACGTGAAATTGTGGGGACTGTTGAAGAAAGGGCGAGCGGAGCAGCCGCACCCGCGTTTGTTGAGCCCGTGCACGAGGTGAGGATCGGAATCAAGAGAACAATAGACATAATTTTTAGGGGCACGCGCTCGAAGTTATCGGCTCGGCGCGCGTCTCTCAGTTGCCATTTGTCGTGTGGTGGAGTCGCGCGGGCCTGTGGAGGATACTTTATGGCGTGGGTGGCGATGGCGATGGCTGGGTTGGGTGCACCTGCGGCGGACGTCACTGGGGGTTGAATGGCGCCGCTGGGCTCTTGCTCGTTCAAGAGGGTTCCATTTTGCTTCAACACCGGGCGCCTTGGAGTCACAATGGAGACACTTGGGGTTTGCCAGGCGGTGCTAGAGACTCCCACGAGACGTCGATCGAGGCAGCGCTCAGGGAAGCCAACGAAGAGGCGGGCATTCAAGCCGAGTTGGTCGACGTTCTGCTCGTCGAACGCGAAGATCATGGGAATTGGGCGTACGACACGGTCATCGCGCGCACCCAAATTGGACTCACCGCATATGTGGCCAATCATGAGTCACTTGAAATTCGGTGGGTGGCCCTTAGTGAGGTCGTCGACTACGACCTCCATCCTGCTTTCGCCAAAGCGTGGCGAAAGCTTCAGACCACGATCGATAATTCCCTTGCCTTTTGAAACAAAGGCGCTAACGTCGCAGACCTGTCCAGACCAACCAAAATAGGAGAGTAGATGAGCGACCAAGAATTCCTCGCAGCAGCCCTTGCCGAGGCCAAATTGGGGCGGAGCGAAGGTGGAGTACCAGTGGGAGCGGCGCTGGTCGTCGACGGAAAGTTGCTAGGCGTCGGACATAACAAACGAGTCCAGATGGGAAGCGCAATTCGCCATGGAGAGACCGATTGTCTTGAAAATATTGGACGATTGCCTGCCGCTGTATATCAACGTTCCACGCTATACACGACCCTCTCCCCCTGCGACATGTGTACGGGC
>JANXYY010000042.1 GCA_025355805.1 Actinomycetes bacterium | reverse complement strand
CTAATGCACTGGCTCTTCGCCGCTGAGATTCATTTCGGAAGTAAAGCCATTCTCTGGCGCGAGGTCATTGGAAACCTATTTGGCTTAGCCAGCGCCGTTCTTGGAATGCGCCGGCGAGTAGGGACGTGGCCGATCGGCATTATTGGGAACGTTCTCCTTTTCACGGTATTTCTTGGTGCGGTTTTCCAGACGCCGCAGGATAAGAATCTCTATGGCCAAGCTGGGCGACAGGTGCTCTTCGCGGCACTCAGTATTTACGGCTGGTATACCTGGCATAAAAGTCGTCGAGAAACGCTCGAACACAGTTCGGTTGTTCCGCACTGGACGACTACTCGCGAGAAATTGCAGATTCTGCCCGTTACGGTTCTCTTTTTCATCTGCTCTTACTATGTATTGAAGTTACTCGGATCATGGGGGCCATTGGCAGATGCGTGGATTTTCACCGGGAGTGCATTGGCAACCTATGGAATGGCCCGCGGCTACGTGGAATTCTGGTTGGTCTGGTTGGCCGTTGACGCTGTCGGCGTTCCGCTCTTAGTCAAGGCTGGCTATTACCCCTCGGCCACGCTCTACCTAATTTACGGCGCCTTTGTGATCTGGGGCTTCGTCTCATGGTTAAAAATCAGTAGAGAGGAACAAGGATCACCGTTTAGACTTAACAAATGAAGACCTTCGACGAACTGTGGCCCCAATTGGAAGCCGCAGCCAGAGATCGTCCCACCGGTTCGCGAACTGTTGAATTGCTTGATGCCGGTGTACATGCGATTGGTAAGAAAGTTGTGGAGGAAGCCTCGGAGGTCTGGCTCGCCGCCGAGTACGAGAGTGGTGCCGATCTTGCTCTTGAAATCAGCCAACTTCTATACCACCTGCAGGTGATGATGCTTGCTCGTGGCATTACCCCAACTGATGTCTACGAAAAACTTTAGGGGAAGCATGTTGCGTGTCGCCGTTCCGAACAAAGGATCGCTTTCTGAGGCTTCAGTAGAGATGCTGAAAGAGGCTGGATACCGTCAGCGTTACGATCTACGAGATCTAATTTTGCAGGATCTTGAAAACGATATTGAGTTCTACTTCCTCCGGCCACGCGACATCGCTGTATACGTCGGGTCAGGACAACTTGATGCCGGAATCACTGGGCGTGACCTGTTGCTAGATTCCGCAGCGCCCGCACATGAAATTTTGCCCCTCGGTTTTGGCGGCTCAACGTTTCGCTACGCGACAACTCCAGAACGTACCAAAGATATTTCAGGCTTGGCCGGCTTACGAATAGCTACTTCGTATCCGGTGCTCGTCGCAAAACACTTAGCTACCAATGGAATTCAGGCCAAAGTTGTGCGCCTCGATGGTGCAGTCGAAGGCGCTGTTCGCCTCGGAGTGGCCGATGCGATAGCTGACGTAGTTTCCACGGGTACCACTCTGCGCCAGGCCGGGTTAGAGCTAATCGGTGAACCGATTTTGCTAAGCGAAGCAGTCCTCATTATGCGCGATGGCGTCGAACGTTCGTCTGCGATCGAGTTGTTGATTCGTCGAGTCCAAGGCGTCATCATCGCCCGTCAATATGTTTTGATGGATTACGACGTGCGCCAAGAACTAGTTTCAGCCGCCTGTCACATAACGCCAGGCATCGAATCGCCCACGGTCTCTCCATTGCACGATTCAGGTTGGGCCGCAGTGCGCGCGATGGTTCTGCGCAAGGAAACCAACCGAGTCATGGATGAGTTATGGGATCTCGGAGCACGTGGCATTTTGGTCACTGACATCCACGCTTGTCGACTCTGAACGCTCCAGTGATGGCCAGTGGATCACGAGGCTAAACAAATCTTCCGACCAAATTTAGGTAGGAAGATTCCTTTATGGTTGGCAGTTGTCGTGTTAAGCCTGACCATTTTTGCAGCAGTCGCCGAACCTGGCGGAGCGCTCTTCTCTTATGTCTGGCGCGTAACTATGCCGGCAGTTAGTTCCATTGTGATATTGGTTCTGCTTCTAGTCGCGAGACCCCGGCTTGAGATCAGTTCGAGTGGACTTCTTGTGGTCAACATTTTGCGCCAACAACGTCTCGATTGGAGCCAAATTATCTCCGTTCGGTTCGCCCAAGACGCCCCATGGGCCAGTCTTGACCTCGCGGATGGAACACGACTTAACACGATGGCAATTCAGAATTCCGATGGTGCCAGGTCTCGTGCGATGGCACTTGAGATCGCCAACCGAATCAACAGGTAATCTAGCCACCATGGATGCCGAAGAAATTCGCGTCGCGCTGGCCGCGACTGGCTATGTAGCGGAGGAGAGCAGCGCCATGGCGCTCTGGCTCGCGATGAGGTTGAACAAACCGCTCTTCCTCGAAGGAGATCCGGGCGTTGGTAAAACGGAACTGGCTCGAGCGATGGCCGAAGTGTTGGAATTGCCGCTCATCAGATTGCAATGCTATGAAGGAATAGATGCCTCGCAAGCACTTTATGACTGGGATTTTCCAAGGCAAATTCTGCACGTCCGCGCCGCTGAAAGTGCAGGGATGCACGACGTTGATCAAATTGAACACGATCTTTATGACCGACGATTTCTCTTGGCTCGGCCATTGTTGCGCGCACTCGAAGAACCATGTGTTCTCTTGATCGACGAAGTAGATCGAGCAGACGACGAATTTGAAGCCTTTCTGCTTGAAATATTAAGCGACTTCGCAATTACGATCCCCGAACTCGGACGGATCGCCGCACAATCACCGCCTCTCACCATTTTGACCTCTAATCGCACGCGCGACGTCCATGATGCACTCAAACGTCGGTGTCTCTATCAATTCCTGGAACACCCAAGCATCGAACGGGAGATCACCATTATTCGAACTCGCTTGCCCGGGATAGGTGAGGCACTGGCACACGAGATCGCTACCACGGTTGAGCGAATTCGTAAATTGGATCTGATCAAAGCGCCGGGGACCGCTGAATCACTCGACTGGGCAGCAACTCTACTTGCGCTTGGGGCACGAGATATTTCACCAGAACTTGCCGGCCTCTCGTTGGGCGCACTCCTTAAGTATCAAGATGACATTGCCCAAGTCCGAGCCTTACTCGCATCCTGAGATCGACCGAGTGCTCCTCGGTTTTGCTCATACGTTGAGCTCCTTAGGTATCCAGGTTGATCAGAATCGAGTCCAAACCCTGTACCGCGCGGTCTTGGCTCTGGGCTCAAGCGACCGTGATCATGTTTACCTGGCGGGCAAGCTCTCCTTCTGTTCACGCAAAGAGGATTTGCCAATTTATGACCGAGCCTTTCAAGCCTGGTTTGGAGGTTTGCTCGGCGTTGCGGATCAACCAAATGCCGCAACGAGTGAGCGCGCGATTCCGGTGGGCGTAGATCTAGGGGAGGCAGATCTGGACCAAGGACCTCGTGAGAAACCAGTCGTTTCTGCCTCGGCCGTTGAATCCTTGCGCGAGGCAGACATAGCGCTGCTCTCGCCTACCGATCGAGCGCTAGTCGAAGGCTGGATAGCCAAACTTCGACCAGCGGCACTAACCAGACGTTCTCGTAGATTTGAAATTGGAGGATCAGATTATTTTGATCGGCGTAAAACGGTGCGTGCGGCTTTAAGAGCCGGAGGAGAAGTGTCCGATATATTTCTACGTGATCGTCGTCGAACACCGCGCCGAATTCTTTTCCTCATTGACATCAGCGGATCCATGCGGGCGTATGCAAGTGCCTACTTACAATTTGCCTACGCGACGAAGAGGGCTCGTAGGTCGACCGAAGTGTTTACTATCGGGACGCGTCTGACTCGCGTGACCCGATCGCTTTCCGAATCAAACGTAGAAAGAGCAATCAATTTGGCCCTCCATGATATTCCCGATTGGTCTGGTGGTACCAGGCTTGGTAGCCAATTGCGTTCGTTCATTCGCGAATTCGGGGCCAGAAGTATTGCTCGCGGGGCGATCGTCGTAATCGCTAGCGATGGTTGGGAGCGAGGCGATGTGCAGATGCTAGGCGACGGAGTCGCTCATCTTTCGCGTCTTGCCAAACGAATCATTTGGGTAAATCCGCATATGCATAGACCCGGATTTGCACCGCTAACTGCAGGGATGGAGATCGCACTGCCACATCTTGATCGGCTCGTCAGTGGTCATTCATTCAATTCTTTTGATGATCTATGCCATGAGATTGCCGACCCCAGATGATCGAGCTGATTGCCGAAATCCGAAACCACGCGGGCGATGGGGACGCGTTCGTCGTTTCGACGGTCGTTAAAACGTGGAATTCAGCGCCCAGACCCGCAGGATCCTCAATGATGGTGACAGGTGACGATGAGGTTGTTGGTTCAGTTAGTGGTGGCTGCGTAGAAGGCGCGCTTTATGACGTCTCAAAATTTGTATTGGCAGACGGCAAATGCGCGTACAGCACCTACGGCGTGAGTGATGACGAGGCATTCGCCGTCGGTTTAACTTGCGGTGGAACGATTGAAGTTTTTACCGAACGAATATGCATGAATGATGAATGGGTTTCCGAGTTGCTCCGGAATCGTGGCGAAAGTGAGGGATTCGCGGTTGCTACTGTCGTCCGCGGAGATGCTTGGGTAGGAACTCACTTGGTTATTTCCCCCACAGGCTTCGTCGGTAGTACCGGCAGCGAGAGACTCGACGAGGCGATTTTCGATGATGCTCTGGGGATGGTGGCCAACGGCAATAGTGGACTCCTCAGATATGGCATTGATGGTCAACGCCTTGAGACTGAAATCGAAGTATTTGTTAATTCATCAGCACCAAAGGCCCGCCTAATAATCTTTGGTGCAATAGATTTTGCAGCAGCGCTTGCCAGATTGGGCAAGTTTTTGGGTTACCACGTGACGGTTTGTGATGCTCGCTCAATTTTTGCCACTAAAAAACGCTTCGCCGACGCCGATGAGGTCGTCATCGATTGGCCACATAGATATTTGGCAACCCAAACGATTGACCCGCGCATGGCCATCGCGGTGCTTACTCATGACCCAAAATTTGATGTTCCAGTTTTAAAGATTGCCCTTGAATCGAGCGCCGGATACGTCGGAGCAATGGGATCTAGAAGAACTCACCGCGATCGCGTAGCCAGGCTTCGTGAGGAAGGAGTCAGTCCTGAATCGATTGCCCGCCTACATTCACCCATTGGTTTAGATCTTGGTTCTCGAACTCCAGAAGAAACGGCGCTTTCGATCGCGGCTGAGATAGTTAAATATCGATGGGGTGGAACTGGTCTGCCTTTGCGAGAATCCGAAGGGCCAATCCATCTCTAAATGAAAACGTTGGGAGTTGCCTTAGCAGCCGGAGCAGGCGTTCGCTTTGGTGGACCGAAAGCGCCCTTCAATTACCAAGGCATTCGGTTAGTTGATCGGGCGGTTGCCAATCTACGTCTAGGCGGTTGCCAATCAGTTGTGGTGGTACTTGGGGCTTGGATTGGCGAGGTCCCGGACGCAGATGAGACTCTCATCAATCCGAATTGGGAAAAGGGTATTTCTAGCTCGCTTAGAGTTGCGATCGAGTACGCCATCGATTCGGTCTACGAGCGGATCTGCTTGACGCTGGTGGACCTTCCTGGTCTGACGCCTGCTGCCTTCACCCGAGTACTCGCTAGCGAGCGCGGATTGGCCACCGCAACCTATAGCGGCGCACCAACGCATCCAGTCGTAATCACGCGTGAACACTGGAGACCGCTCCTGAATTCGCTCTCAGGTGATAAGGGAGCCCGCAATTATTTGCGGAACCAAGGAGGGCTTGTGGATGAAATCGCGATCGATGACCTTGCAGTTGGCGATGATCTGGATTTTCAACCCACCTGAGGTGCGGCCTGTGCAAGCCCCTGAATAGCGCCTTCGAAGCACTCCATAGGCGGGTTCACTAACCCGGCACCAACTTGACCAACCCCGGCAATCCGACCGGCCATTCCGGTATTAATTTGCGGCAAAATTCCGGTGCGAATCACTCGAGTTACATCGATTGCGGTGGGAGATCCTCGAAACTCAAGTACAGGAATTCCGCGACTCACATTTTCGCCAACGGTGATCTCGTACATCCGACGAGTTGCCGCAAGTGCGTCCGGCACCGTACCTCCGATAAATCGGACAATTGCAGGAGCCGCCGCCATTGCGAATCCGCCTACTCCAGCGGTTTCAGTTATTGCGCTATCTCCGATGTCGGGGTTCGCGTCCTTTTCGGTGTAAGAACCAAGGAAGAGTCCCACTGGAATCTCGGCGGGCCCGGTGTACCAAGTGTCGCCCGTTCCCGAAACCTGTACCCCAAAGTCAGTGCCATTTCTGGCCATAACGGTGACGACGGAGCACCCCGGGATATTGCGTGCCGCCATGGTCTGTAATTTGCAGGCCGGCATTACCAAATTCAGAAAGAAATGATCATTTCCACCCATGAATCGAGCCGACGTCGCTACATCTGAATTTGCCGCACCGGATTCGATGAGATCAGGCAACAGGTCACGAAGAAACATAAGAGTCCCTGCTCGATTTCGATTGTGCCCTTCGTCGCCCATCTGAATCATTTGAGCAAGAATCGCTTGTACATCGATTGGTCCCGCAGGACTTTCGTTACGGCGTTGAACCGCAAGTTTGAGCAATGGCCCGAGAACCTCTCTCATCCATCGCAATCGATCGATAACTTCGCCCGAATAGGCCCCGTAACGCAATACTTTGCCAAGTCCTTCGTTGAGGGAACACCATGAACGATTACCAGTGGTGGGATCTAAGAGCTCGAACATCCACATTGAGGGTGTAACAACCCCGGCCATTGGGCCTACGGCATCGCGATGATGACAGGGTTCCCAATCGATACCGCCGCTGGACAAGATCTTCTCGGCAGTTTCGGCATCGGAGGCGATTCCTTCAAAGATCGTTCCACCCAAGAGTGCGCCGCGCATTGGACCGGAAGCACGCTCCCACGTCAATGGCGGACCTGCGTGAAGAAATGTTCCAGGTTCGAGTCCAAGAGCATCTTTAGCCTGCCGCACATCTACCAACAACGCCCCCGCCGCCAACATTCGAGCAAGTGCTAACGAATTAGCTCCGTCGCGACGTCCATCGGCCATCACTCGGTTTAGTGCCTCCTGCGAACCGGGAACCGCGGGGCGCCAGTCGATCCGGGAGATTGGCACTAATTGGTCGGACAGTGCATCAGCCAGAAGAGGGACTCCGGCCGTGGCGATCTTGAGATTGTTATTCTGTAGCAAGCCACGGAGTTCGTTCATGACGCCTCGTTCATCTGGATTAGCGAAATTGCGATGTTCACGGCGGTGGCATTGCTTACGGTGACGAAAGCGCCCACACCACTGAGGATCTCAGCCTGTCGAATAAGCCCCTGCGGGTCGCCTGAAGACCCGATGAGAGAAATAATTACAGGTGTTTTCTGGCCATGGTCGTGTGCTTCACTAATCGCCGATGAGAGAGCAGGTGCTGGGTCGGCGTCTGCTCCATGTCCGAGAACCACATCCATGATGATGACTCCGCAACTCGGATCGGCCATCTCCTTATGCAGACGTTCAATTCGCAATGTTGAATCAATCATCGGATGCGCCCGTCCCACAGTCATCGCGTCATCACCGAAGTCAATGAAAGTGTGTTCAATCGATTCTGCGAATGGATCATGTTTCCACTCCGCTCGTAGCGGAATGTTCGAACGAATCTGGCCCAACTGATTCGCTGCGATCACCATTGCCTCATCGCAGATGGTGCCGCCCGAATACAGTCCACGAAGATATTTCCCGGTCGCTCGTAGCGTGGACACTTCGCCCCAGGACGGCCAATCGGGTACTACAACGCCGATTGTCCCTAGAATTTCTTCCGTAGTTTTTGTCAGATCTGGCGAACCTTCACCTAAGAGGGCAAATACGACGGGCTTTGAAATCGCGCTAGTGCTCGACCTGACCAATTCGGCGACTTCCGCCGCTGGCGGTTTCGAGATGAGAACTATCGTTTTCGTGTCGGGATCTTCGGCGAGTGCCGCGATTGCACTCATCGTCGACCGAGCGGCAACTTCTGCAGAAAGATCCCGTCCGCCAACACCTATGCAGTGCGTTATCCCAACACCGGCCAAATCCAACAGAGCCAGTACTTGTTGGGCACCGGTTCCAGACGCCGCCACAATCCCTATGGGTCCTGGTCTTACTACATTTGCAAAACCGAGACCGACTCCGCCAATCACGGCTGTTCCACAATCGGGTCCCATCACGATTAAGTTGCGACTTGAGGCAAACTCTTTCAAAATAATTTCTTGCCAGATGGGCACATTGTCGCTGAAGAGCATGACTGATTGACCAGCTTCGAGTGCGTCAATTGCTTCCGCGAACGCACCGGTCCCCGGGACCGAAATGAGGGCTAAATCTGCATCATGCGCGCGACCCACGCTCCTTGGAGGAGCGAGTTGGCCATCACCACTTGCAGATCGCGCACGCTGGTCGATTGACGAAAATTCCGCCGCCATCGTGGAGAGCCCGTTGATAATTGCTGCTTGGTCGATCGCTCGAATCGCAATTATTAAATCGTTGGGGCTTGGTTGATCGAGATGAAAACCAAGTTCGCGCATCAGGTCGACATTTAGCGGTGTCCCCATCGCGACGATGGCATCTTCCACTCCGGGGCTCGAAGCAACAGCACGGCTCACTTCGAGCAACGACACGGAGTCACGATATGCCCCAGGTCTAACTTCGATATGTACTTGGGCCATTATGCGATTGCTCCTTGTAGAAGAGGGTATTTACCGAAATCTATCCCGTTGCTGTGGAACCCTAAAGCGATCTCAACGCCGATCGCTAGCGATTCCCCTGACGTGTGACCAACGCGTTCTAATCGCCTTCTGATCTCATTAGATTTATTCGAGCATCGCAGACACGCGTTCACGTACTCGATGAGAGGCGCAATCCCATATCCCTCAGTTGCGAATTTTAGAAGAGCCGCTGAGAAAGTGGTGGTTTTACGGGATGCATTCAAGAGAATCTGGGCGCGGACTTCTTCGAATTCTGGGTGCCCGATTGAACGCGCCGCTATCAACCAACCCGCGAGCAGGTCATCACCCTCGGGAGTCAGGCCACGGCCAAGACCTAGCAGAGCCTCAATTTTCGGTGCGGGAGTAAAGGAGAGCTCGATGTGAACCAATGGTGCTCTGGGTGGACGCCACCACCTTGTGATCAGAAGCGGTGAACGGTCTAAAGCTAGACGCCCATCACACAGCGATATTTCCAGAGCCGTCAAGAGTTTTTCACCACCCAAGAAAATCGAACTTGGCAAGGCAATTTGAGAGTCAGGGGCAGAACGCTGAATCGTTACGGCCTGGCCGTCGAGGGCCAGCCAGATGAGAGAACTTGAGGACCCCAGGATTTCCAAATTCGAGCAGGGTCGGGTCAAAAATGGGCTCAGGAGAAAAGATGCCACCAGATGCTCCATGACAGGAAGGTATCCGGTTCGCTACGGTGCTACCCATGTCAGGCATTGCCAACGAAATGCCAACTTCGCTCCAGGAGATGCCCAGTGGAGAGAGCGGTCGCTATGGCGTACCGCTAGAAGAGTTGCTCCAAACCCCCTCGCTTTCCAATGCGAAGGTGGTGGCCGGCGCGGCCGGGCTCTCCAGATTGGTAGCCAGATTAAACGTGATGGAAGTGCCGGACATACAGTCCTGGGTCAAACCTGACGAACTCCTGCTGACCACTGGCTACCCCCTTCGCGAACACCCACAGACCACCGCAACTCTGATTGAGGATTTGGACGCCCTCGGCTTAGCTGGGATCGCAATCAAAGTAGGTCGATATTTAGATGGAATTCCGCTCGACATGCTGGTTCAAGCCGACCGACTGGCTTTCCCTATTATCGAGCTACCAGACCAAGTGGGCTTCGACGACATTCTTAATGAATGTCTATCGGTAATTCTTGAGCGACATGTCGCCACACTTGAACGCTCCGATGCCGTCCATCGAGCCCTCGTTGCTATCGTGCTCGAAGGAGGTGGATTACCCGAGCTTGTCACAGAGGTCACCCGCCTACTCGAAGGCTTGGCCATCGTCACAACCCCCGACGGCCGCGTTTTAGCCGAAGCAGGTGAGCGCAGTCTCGCTCCGGGGGCAGCATTTGATGCAACAGGACGGCTGATTGTCGAACACCAACGCTACGGTGCTCAGGAAGTGCGTTATGAAGACGGGACAATGGCCTTCGTCGCAGCCGCTCCAATTGTTGCCGCCCAGGGGGAGCAAGGTCGGATTGCAGTTTTCGCGCAACGAGCATTTTCATCGATGGATGTGACGATTCTCGAGCGATCCGCGACCGTTGCTGCGCTCGCTCTCATAAAACGTCAAGCGATTGCAGCCGTTGAGAGTAAATATCAGGGCGATTTTCTTCGAGATTTGCTCGCAGGACGAGCCGGTGGCGCCGAACACACTCTTCCGTACAGCAGTTCATTGGGCTGGGACCTGGATCGTCCGCTGATACTGGTTGTTGCAGAATTGGATCAGGGAAGCGGCAATACCGCGAGTGAATTTCGGACCGCTTCGGATCGTTTCGCCCTTGCCTGGGAATCGGTAGTTCATGCGAGGGACTCACGAGCAGCTGTGGTCGGATTCAGTAGCGAAATAGTTGCCATCCTTGGCAGTTCAGAAGGAGCGACGCCAATCGCCACGCTGAACGAAATTGCCGCCGCGGTTTCCGGTGATGGTGGCGGTGGTAGACGAAAATTTACGGCGGGCGTTTCGCGCATAACGAAAGGCCCAGATGGACTCCCGGCTGCCTATGAGCAGGCTCGCCAGGCGGTTCGCGTCGGGCGTCAGGTGAACGGGCCTGGGCGGGTAGCTGATTTCGACTCCCTGGGAGTGTTTCGGGTGCTGAGCCTGGTACCCGATTCGGCGGAACTGAGGTCATTTTTGAATGAGACCTTGGGGGAGTTGGCAACTCGCATCGACCCCGAGGCGGCCGACCTTCGTAGAACTCTCCAAGCTCTGTTAGACACAAATTTAAATGTGGCAGAAACCTCGCGACTACTTCATTTCCACTACAACACGTTGCGATACCGAATCGGCAAATTGGAAAGAATGCTTGGCCCGTTCACGACGGATGCCCACCTAAGACTGTCACTCGCTTTGGCACTTCGAATTTTGACGATGCGCGGTCTTTAATTTAGCGCTTGAACTATATAAATCTGACCGTGACACGCTGGTAATTATTCACAAGAAGCGGTGACTTTCCCTGTCATTCTTAAGAGAAGTTGAACCGCAGGATAGACCGTAGATTCCGACCAGCGAAAAAGTTCGTGACGTGGGTCACGATTGGGGTGTCGGGAACGCATATCTCGATACCACGCCCTTTTAGGAGGGGGCTCGCCCATGGCCTTTGGATGGAAACTTGCAGGGGACGGCAAAAATGTCGGTGCGGGTGAAGTCATTCGCCCGGACGAACGACTCAGTTACGGTCGCATGATTGGTCTTGGTGCACAGCACGTGATGGCGATGTTCGGTGCCACCTTCGTCTTTCCTCTTATCATGGGGTTGGATCCGAACTTAGCGGTCATGATGTCCGGGGTTGCCACGATCCTTTTCTTGTTGATCGTTGGTAACCGAGTACCCAGTTACCTAGGCACATCAGCTTCTTTCGTCGGTGGTGTGGCGGCTATTAGAGCCGGAGGTGGCAATAGCGCCGCAGTCACTGGCGCAATTCTGATCGCAGGCCTGCTCTTGGCACTGGTTGGAGTACTCGTCCACTTCGTGGGCGGTGCAGTGGTAAATAAGGTTTTACCACCAGCGGTAACCGGTGCAGTGGTGATGCTGATCGGCTTTAACTTGGCTCCGGTAGCCGCCAAAATCTATTGGCCCCAAGACCAATGGGTGGCTTTCATAACCATGGTGGGCACCTTGATCATGGCGGTCGTGCTACGGGGCTTCCTCTCTCGAATCACGATCTTCTTGGGCCTAATTTTCGGATTCATTGTCTCCTGGCTTTTCGATATTGCCAAGCTCAACGGATACGACCGAATTAGTGCAGCAACCGGAAAGCCATTTCCGACGGGAACACATCGTGTTGATTTGAGCGGCGTTAAAGATGCTGCCTGGTTTGGAATGCCGGGCACCCACTCCCCGACTTTCCATGCCTCCTTCGTCCTTCTCGTCATCCCAGCGGTGATTGCGCTGATTGCCGAGAACACGGGACACGTCAAGGCAGTCGCCCAAATGACTGGCGAAAACCTGGACGATGTACTCGGTAGAGCCCTTATCGGCGATGGTGTCGGAACCATGATCGCCTCTGCGGTGGGTGGCTCACCAACAACCACCTATGCCGAGAATATTGGCGTCATGGCCGCTACTCGCGTTTATTCAACACTTGCTTATTACATCGCAGCCATTTTTGCCATCCTCTTTGGGCTCTCGCCAAAGTTTGGTGCAATCATCACCGCGGTTCCCGGAGGAGTTCTTGGGGGGATCACGGCAATTCTTTACGGAATGATCGGTTTACTTGGCGCCAAAATCTGGATTGAAGCCAGAGTAGATTTCTCCAGCCCGGTCAATCTTGTTCCACTCGCAGCGGGAATCATCTTGGCGGTCGGAGACGTCACGATGAAGATCACCAACACCTTCTCCATCGCTGGAATCGCAGCAGGAACAATCGTGGCGGTTCTCGGCTGGCACCTGGCAAACTTCCTGGCGCCAGAATCAATGAAGCACAAGCACGGTGCAGAATCGATGTCGCAAATCCACTAAGCGCAAGGTATTAGGCGGGGGTCGCTCCAATCGGGACGACCCCCGTATCCTTTCCACCATACTTTGCCTAGTAATCGGCGTAAGTTCACAACGCGTACCGACAGAGAAAAGGGCAACATTGTCCCGTGAAACCTGCACCCTTTGAATATGTGCGTCCGAGGACGCGTGCTGGTGTCCTGGCTGCATTGGCGGCGGCCGGCGAGGATGGGAAGGTTCTAGCCGGTGGACAGAGTTTGATCCCCTTGCTATCAATGCGCTTGGCCAGCCCCAAAGTACTCGTTGATATCAATTTGGTTCCGGATTTTTCTGCTCTCAAAATCTCACCTACACATGTTGAAATCGGCCCGACGGTACGTCACCAAGAATTGTTAACTTCTGAAGCAGTGCGCAAAGCCGTACCGCTGCTCGCTCAAGCCCTTTCGTACGTGGCGCACCCGGTCATCCGTAATCGTGGCACTAGCGTTGGATCTATTGCTCATGCCGATCCATCGGGTGAATTGACCGCGGTCCTTTCCCTTCTAGACGGAGTCGTGACCATTGAAGGGCAAGACGGAACCCGCGAAGTAACTGGTTCTGATTTCTTTCTTGGTCCTCTTGAATCCGCGATCAATTCTGGAGAGATGGCGACCCGCGTCACCTTTGGCAGGCTGCCGACGACGATGGGCACAGCGTGCGTAGAGGTATCACGAAGACATGGTGATTATGCACTCGTTGGAGTGTGTGCTGCCATAGTCCTTGGTGAGGACCATCAGATCGACCGAGCTCGAATCTCGCTTTTCTCGGTTGGCCCAACACCTATCGTCATTGACGTGAGTGGAATACTCAAAGGAATTCGAATAGATAGCAAGCACTGGCGCGAAGCCGCGCGCTTTATTGCTTCAAGCGTGGACCCCGATGGTGATATTCACGCTACCACTGCATATCGTAAAAATCTGGTGGAAGTTTTGTCGAAAAGGGGACTCCAGTGTGCCTACCAGAATGCGCTGGACAGGGTGGCGGTAAAACAATGAGCGAGAAGCACATCGACGTCAGCATGACCGTGAATGGTTTTCCACGTTCAGGTAGCGTTCCAGCACGGAGGCTACTTTCAGATTTTCTACGACATGATCTTCAACTAACGGGTACTCACGTTGGCTGCGAACATGGGGTGTGCGGCGCGTGCACCGTTTTACTCAACGGCAAAGCGGTTCGGTCATGCTTGCTATTCGCGGTGAGCGTTGATGGCGGTGAGATTGTCACAGTCGAAGGGCTTGCGAATCAGGATGGATCTCTCGGACCTGTTCAGCAGGCATTCCATGAGTGTCATGGCTTGCAATGTGGATTCTGCACCCCTGGATTCATCACGACAATAAGTGCGTTCCTCGACGAACACCCAAATCCCACAGAGGGCCAGGCCCGGGAAGCAATAGCTGGAAATCTGTGTCGATGTACCGGATATCAAAACATCATCAAAAGCGTATTGCGGGCTGCCGAGATCCGTAACGAAATGATGCAGCCATGACCACAAGAACTTTTGGCGAACCAATATTACGCCGCGAAGATCCACGCTTGGTTCGGGGGGATGGCAGGTATCTGGATGATTTAGGCCAAGGTGCCTATGAAGTTGCTTTCCTTCGTAGCCCACATGCATCTGCTCGAATACTGGAAATCGACGCATCGGCAGCCATCAGCGTCGATGGCCTCATTGCTATCTATACCTATGAGGATCTTGAAGGCCGAATGGCGGAGCGTCTTCCGCTCTTAATTCCACACCCGAGCCTGACTGCAGGTCGAACTGGATATTCGTTGGCCAAGGAGTACGTGAGGCACGTCGGTGAGGCAATCGTCATGGTGGTGGCGAGCAATCGCTACATTGCCGAGGATGCAGTTGGTCTGATTGAAGTGTCATATGAAATCTTCCCTCCCGTAGTTGGTATCGAATCTGCGCGCGCTGCCGATCACTTAGTGCATGCAGATGTTTCCGACAACATTTCCGCACATATGATCCAAGAAGTGGGAGATGCCCGCAGCGAGATCGCGAACTCAAAACACCAGATCGTTTTAGATCTTGAGATTGAACGCAGTGCTTCCATGCCTCTTGAAGGCAAAGGGGTGTACGCCGTCTGGGATTCTGACGCTAAAGAGATGCGCCTCTGGTCTTCGACCCAGACTTCTACCGGCGTGCGAGCCGCCGTCGCTGCCAAACTGAACCTTCCCCTGCAGAAAGTTGAGTGCACTGCTCCTGATGTTGGTGGGGGTTTCGGGGTAAAGATCATGCACCCCTGGCCGGAAGAAGTGCTGATTCCTTGGGCAGCCCAAATTTTGAATCATCCAGTGAAATGGACCGAGGATCGTCGTGAGCACTTCATCTCAAGTGCACATGAACGACAACAATCACATCATGTCGAAGTCGGCTTTGATGACGACGGCCGGATTGCTGGGCTTGATGTCACTTTTTTTCATGACAACGGTTCATACACACCCTACGGAATCATCGTTCCGATTATCACTTCAACCCAACTTCTCGGGCCATATAAGCCGAGTTCATACCGCGTTGAATTTACCTCCCTTTACACAAATACGGTGATAGTCACTCCTTATCGCGGTGCGGGAAGACCGCAAGGTGTTTTTGCGATGGAGCGAACGATTGACGCCATCGCCAATTATCTGGGTATGAGTCGAGATAAAGTTCGCGACGTAAATTTCATTCAGCCAGGCGAGATGCCGTACGACCAACACTTGACCTTCCAGGATGGTCGCCCACTGATTTACGATTCGGGTGATTACCCAGCATCCATGGCAATGCTTAAGAAAATGATTGGCTGGGACGACTTCGAGGAATACCAGCAATTGGCCCGGCTCTCTGGACGCAAAGTCGGCATCGGTATGGCTTGCTACGTCGAGGGGACTGGTGTCGGACCCTATGAGGGCGGCTTCGTCCAAGTCGAAACAAGTGGGCGAGTTAATGTTTCAACGGGTCTTACCAGCCAAGGCCAGGGTCATCAGACAGCCTTTGCCCAAATCGTCTCGGAGGAGTTAGGTGTTCCAATCGAGGATGTATTTGTTGAAACTGGAGATACCCGAAGATTTGCTTACGCGGTTGGGACATTTGCTTCGAGGGCAGCTGTTATGAGTGGCAACGCGATCGCTCTTGCTGCCAGGAGTGTCCGCGAGAAAGCGCTTCGGATTGCCGGCGATGCCCTTGAATGTGACCCGCGAGATCTCGAAATCATCGGTGGAGTCGTGCAAGTTAAGGGCGACCCCACCAACTGCATTCCCTTAAAAACAATTGCGGTGCTCTCGAATCCTTTGAGGTATGCCTTCGACGAGTCTGCTCAAGCCGCGACTCAATTTGCAGTGGGCGACACGTCAAAGCCCCCAATTCTTGAGGGCGAAGAGCCGGGACTCGAGTCCCGCGACTATTATTCTCCGCTGCAATCGACGTTTGCCAGCGGCATGCATGCGGCGATCGTTGAGACCGATCCAGAGACCGCAGAAATCAAGATACTCAAATACGTGGTCGTGCATGACTGCGGACGTCTGATTAATCCGATGATTGTCGAAGGGCAAATTCACGGGGGAGTAGCGCAGGGTGTTGGCGGAGCGCTGTATGAACGCATGGAATATGACGAGAATGGGCAGCTTCTCAATGCGTCGTTTATGGATTTTCTAATGCCATATGCGACCGAGGTGCCGTTCATCGAAACCGGTCACTTGGAAACGCCATCTCCACTTAATCCACTCGGAATCAAGGGTGCTGGCGAAGCTGGGGTCATCCCAGGCTCGGCGTTACTGGCTTCTGCCATCGAAGATGCCGAAGGTTTCGAGATTAGAAAGATGCCAATTTCGCCGAGCGAATTGTGGCAACTCCGAATTGATCATCAAAATGGTCTTGTGCCAACTTTAAAAATAGGGGAGAAGCAGAAATGAAAATTGCCGGATCCGCGAACATCGGCCAGAGCCCTGAACAAGTATTTGCCGCACTGACTGATCCGGCAGTTCTAACGAGGACTTTGCCCGGGTGTCAATCCTTGGAACAAATCGGTCCCGATTCCTACAAAATGGTGATCAGCGCAGGCGTGGCGGCCATCAAGGGTAGTTACGTAGGCCAAGTTGATTTAAGCAATCGGGTACCACCCAACAGTTTTACGATGCGTGCCTCAGGTTCGGGTGCCCCGGGAACTATTCAAGCCGAAGTGCAAATAACACTCACTGCCGAAGGCGCCGGGACGCTTCTAACTTACGACGCCGATGCGGTGGTCGGCGGAGTGATAGCCGGTGTAGGCCAAAGAGTTCTTGGGGGAGTGGCCAAGAAGACTGCTGGCGAATTCTTTAAAAGCGTTGATCGTTATCTTTCGGGTGATACCAGAGCGCAAACCTCCTCGGTGGTCCAGGCTTTACCGCGCACCGAGACATTACAGCCACTCACAATTAACTCCGATGCCTTGACAGCCACGCAATCGAGCAATCTTTCACTTCTTTCAATCGGCGCAGCTATCGCGTTGATTGGCGTTATCGTTGGTTGGCTTATCTCTCACTGAAAGGCTTGACGAATGCGCGAATTTACAGCAGCTGCGATTCAAATATCGCCGGTACCAGGGCCTTTGACTGCAGCATCTGTCAAAGCCAATATCGCGAAAGCGATCGACTTTATTGAGCGGTGCGTCGCCAGCACCGGGGCCAACCTTGTGGTGCTTCCAGAAACCGTGACGACTGGATTCACTCCGGGAATTTCACCTGAGCAACTGTGGGATCTGGTTGATGTCATCCCAGGTCGATTAACCGCGCCATTCACTGATGTCGCAGCTCGGCTTGGTATTCACCTCGTGCATGCAACATACGAGCGGGGAGATCGTCGCGGGGAAGTTTTTAACTCGTCGGTTCTGATTGGTCCAACGGGTGAAATCTTGGGGCGCTATCGCAAGACGCATCCGTTTTGCTCGGAATTATTTTCGCGTGGGGGATGGGTAACTCCTGGCGATCAGGTTGCCGTTGTCGACACTGAGCTTGGCAAGATTGGCATGATCATCTGCTTCGATGGTGATTATCCCGAACTTTCTCGAATCCAGGCATTACTGGGGGCAGAAATCATCGCTCGCCCTTCGGCGCTTTTGCGTTCGGCAGATATTTGGGAACTAACCAATCGTGCACGAGCTTATGACAATCATGTATTTGTGATTGGTGCGAATGCGGTTGGTGCCGATCCTGGTGGTGCACTCTATTTTGGTAATTCCATGATCGTTACCCCAATTGCTGAAGTTATCGCCAGAGGGGCAACTCACGAGGGGTGGGTTAGCGCGCGCTTGGATCCAGTGAAGGCAATGCAGAATCTCACGCCTGGTTCTAGCGTGGGGCAATCCTTTGATCACTTGGCAGAGCGAAATCTGGAATTGCTCAAAAACTATTCTGACGTTCTACAGGGCGAGGGAGCAACCTCCTTCAAATATTCAAGTTAGACCCCACTAGATCGATCCGCGTTCTCGACTTCCTCGCGCGTGATACCCAACAAATAAAGAACTCCGTCCAAAAATGGAGCGCTCACAGAGGTATCGGCCGCATCCTGAACAACTTGCTTTGCATTAAAAGCAATTCCAAGGCCCGCGATTGCAAGCATGTCCAAATCGTTGGCCCCATCGCCGATCGCAACGGTTTGAGAAAGCCGAACGCCGGCCTGTTTCGCAAAGTCTTGGAGGGCTCGGGCTTTCCCAGCACGATCAATGATTGGTGGAATCACTCGGCCGGTTAGTAACCCGTCAAAGATTTCAAGGCGATTTGCAGCGACCAAACTAATTCCAAGCTCGGCGGCCAATGGGTCAATAACCTCGTGAAAACCTCCAGAAACAAGTCCGATCCGGTGGTCGAGGCGTTTCAACGTACGAATCAAAGTACGGGCGCCAGGCGTTAATCGAATTTGCTTTTGCACCGCTTCAATGGCTGAGACTGGCAGATCCTTGAGAAGTGCAACCCGCTCCGTTAGCGCCTCGATAAAATCGAGATCTCCGCGCATTGCCTTTTCTGTAATCTCCCTAATCTGTTCAAAGACGCCAGCCTCCTGAGCCAGCAGTTCGATAACTTCATCCTGGATCAGAGTGGAGTCCACATCCATAACCACAAGTTTTTTGCCGCGTCTGGAGAGCCCACCACGTTGAACTGCGATGTCAACTCCGGGAATCCTCGGGGATTCGCTTAGCGTTCGTTGCAAGAGATCGAGGGGAGCACCGATAATTTGGAATTCAATCGCCGTAATCGGGTAGGCAGCGATTCGAATGATTCTTTCGATGTTTGCCCCACTCTTAGCCAAATTCCCGGCCACCAAGGCCAGGGCAACTGGTTTGAGTTCTGCGCTCATGACGGTCACGTAGAGATGGTCTTCTTCAACCGAAGCGGGTTGCCCATTGTCGCTCTGGACCACAGTGAGATGGACACCTTCGGCGAGCGCTAGGTCTTCGAGGCGTTTGAGTAAAAGTGTCGGCTGTCTGGGTTCGGAGATCACGGTGCCGAGAGTGAGTTTGCCGCGAATCACGACTTGTTGAAGGTCGAGAACACGTATCTGTTCGTCCTCGGCCAGGAGTGAAAATAGGGCGGCCGTAATTCCTGGTCGGTCAGTGCCGGTAACCGTAATCAATGTTGTCGACTCGCTCACGTCGTCAGGTTACCCGGCGGGCGGGTAAGTTTTCCCCGTGCGAGTCATCGAGTTAGTCGACGTCGGAGTGGTTCGTAGTGGAAATTCCATCCTCACCGGGATTGATTGGTCCGTTGATGCCGATCAGCGGTGGGTCATCTTGGGGCCCAATGGCGCCGGTAAAACTACGCTGATGCAGATTTTGGCCGGAAGTCTATTTCCGACTCGAGGTCAAGTCACCCTACTGGGCGAGCGACTCGGCAGTGTTGATATTTTCGAATTACGGCCGCGAATCGGGATTTGCTCTTCGGCCCTCAGCGAGCGCATCCCACCCGAAGAAGCCGTTTCTGATGTGGTGCTAACGGCCGCCTGGGGGGTCCTCGGCCGCTGGCGTGAGGGTTACGACTTATGGGATGCCTCTCGATCCTTGGCACTCCTGGCGGCGCTGGGGGTCGAACATTTAGCCACCCGCACATTCGGCACGTTAAGCGAGGGGGAGAGTAAGAGGGTCCAAATTGCTCGGGCGCTCATGACAGACCCAGAGCTGCTGCTTTTAGATGAGCCCGCTGCGGGCCTTGATCTGGGTGGTCGTGAGGATATGGTCGCCAGACTTTCCAAATTGACCCGAGATCCGTTGGCTCCGGTCTCAATCTTGATTACTCATCATGTGGAAGAAATTCCACCAGGCATAACTCACGCATTGGTCCTTAAAAAGGGGACGATGATCGCAGCTGGGGCAATCGAGGGTGTTTTGACCAGCGATGTTTTGAGTGACGCTTTCGAATTACCAATCATCATCGATAATCATGACCAGCGCTGGTTCGCCAGGTTGGGTGGCTAATGGCAAACGTCTGGATGTGGCCGTTGATCACCCTCGCAGGTTTCGGTGCAGGCGCTATAAATTCGATGGTCGGATCGGGGACACTTCTCACGTTTCCAACTCTCGTTGCCTTTGGATTTCCCCCAATTACAGCAAATGTTTCCAATAATTTGGGCTTGGTGCCTGGCGCTTTTGCTGCGTTTCGCGGCAGTCGACACGAATTGATCGGCGCAAAGAGTCGGCTCACTGAAATGCTGGGGTGGAGCGCCGGCGGAGGCTTAGTAGGAGCCCTGGCCTTGCTAAAATTTCCAGCTAAAAACTTTACCCTGGTGGTGCCCTTCCTGATTCTCTTGGGCGTAGCGCTCATGCTTGCCCAGCCGATAATCATCAAATTCCATCGAACTCAGGAAGTTATGCGCCTCTCTCGATCCGTGCGAGTGGGAATCTTCTTGACTGGAATTTACGGCGGCTATTTCGGGGCTGCTCAAGGAATTATTTTAATCGGTCTATTGACGGCATTCGCTGGTGAAACTGTCTTCAGAGCGAACGCAATTAAAAACGCATTGGCGGGAACCTCGAACCTCATAGCGGGAATCATTTTTGCGCTGATTGCTCCGGTAAATTGGTCTATCGTTTTGGCTATCTCAATTGGTTCCACCTTGGGGGCCTGGGTTGGTTCCAAGTACGGTCGGAAGATTCCCACGAACGCGTATCGGGCCCTGATTGGCGTAGTCGGATTAACTGCAGCTTTTCGGTTTTGGCTTGCCTGAAGACCATGATTATCAAACTGGATCAGGCACCGAACGATGTTGTGAGCGATTTACTCCGTGATTACCGAGACCTTACGGACGTCGCACTTCGGACGAAAAATGAATCGACATTCGGAATATTCATTGCAGAGGGTCAGACCGTGATTTCACGCGCCGCCATGGCCGGTTACCTGTTCCGCTCAGTTTTATGCGAAGAGAAATGGCTCGAATCTGTCCTTCCCTGGGTGGATGCGCAGACCCCGATTTTGATCTCATCAAATGAAATGATGGAAACAATTGCCGGCTACAACGTGCACCGCGGTGCACTCGCGTCGATGGTTAGACGCGCTTTGCCTGAACCAGAAGATTTGCTCCAGAGTTCGGATCGCGTAATTGTTCTTGAGGGCTTGGTCAATCACACAAACGTAGGCGCTATCGTCCGGAGTGCCGCAGCATTCGGTTTCGATGCTTTGCTCATCGACCAGCAGTGTGCCGACCCGCTTTACCGTCGAGCTATTAGAACTTCGATGGGGGCTATTTTCTCTCTTCCTTGGAGTCGCCTGACAGCTTGGCCTGATAGCTCTCCTCTTATACGCGACGCAGGGTTAGCGATCGTCGCGCTCACCCCAGACATTTCTGCGAGCAGTGTCAGTGAAATCTCCCTGCCGTCACGATTTGCGTTGGTATTGGGAACCGAAGGCCATGGCCTAAGCGCTGGGACTCGTGGCATCGCTGATCTCTTACTTCGAATCCCGATGAAACAGGGAATCGACTCGCTCAATGTGGCATCGGCGGCGGCGGTAGCCATGTATGCGCTCTCTCGAGAAAGTGTTTAGCCCAATGCGTGACCCACTGGCTAAAGTTCATCCGTCGTGGCGTGATCCACTATCTGAAGCTTCGATGAACATTAATTCCATCGGCAAATTCTTACGCAATGAAATTGTTGAAGGTCGAGGATATTTGCCGAATGGCGAACATATTCTCCGTGCATTTCAAACCGATTTTGATTTGGTGCGCGTGTTGATTGTTGGTCAGGACCCATACCCGACACCTGGTCATGCGATCGGTCTATCTTTTGCGGTAGCCAGCGACACGCGTCCACTTCCGCGTAGTCTGCAGAACATTTATCGGGAATTGAGAAGCGACCTCGAAATCACAACTCCGGCGCATGGCGATCTCTCTGCCTGGAGTGCGCAAGGGGTTCTCCTTCTAAATCGGGTCCTGACGGTTTCGCCAGGTAGCCCGGGATCTCATCGAGGCCGGGGATGGGAATTTGTCACTGATTGCGCGATCCGCGCCCTCGTTGCTCGCAGGAGCCCAATGGTTGCGATTCTTTGGGGAAAGGACGCGAGAACTGTGGAAGTCATACTTGATGACACACCGATCATCAGCAGTGCACACCCAAGCCCGATGTCAGCCGACCGTGGCTTTTTTGGTTCCAGACCATTCTCTCGAACAAACGCACTTTTAAACTCCCTCGGTGCAGGAGCAATTGATTGGCAATTGCATTAGTAAATTGTTCAAGGGCTTTTCTGCGGATCGTGCCGTATCCTGCCGCGCAAGTTGAAATCAGATGTAATCTTTCCCTTTTAACTAGGAGGATCTCGTGGGCGAAGCGGCGAGCGTAAGCGAAGCCGATGCGCTCGACGCCGTTTTGCGGCTTGCAATCAAGGGTGACCAAATTTGTTTTGGCGAGTTGTGGCGCGCTTTGAATCCCCGTCTGGAGCGATTCCTTTACGCCCAAGGAGCGATGGGCGACCCACCGGCCAGCGATGTGGCAAGTGAAACCTGGCTACAAGTGGTCAGAGACCTTCCGCGATTTAAGGGTGATTACCGAGATTTCCGTGCCTGGCTATATCAAGTGGGTCGTAACAGAATGATTGATGCGGCCAGACTCAAGGCCAGACGGCCGAAAGCGACGGTCGACATTGACGATATTGAGCCAATGGGGGCGCCAGGGGACCTCTCGGAGGGCGTCGTTAATCGTGCCGAATTGAAAGAAATTATTGAAAAGATTCGGGCCTTGCCAGCAGCTCAAAGTGAAGTTCTGATGCTTCGAATTATCGGCGATCTATCCGTTGAGGAGACAGCGAAGGCGATGAAGAAGACTCCCAATGCGATCCGGGTTCTGGTCCACCGCGCATTGGCCAATCTCCGCGAACAGATTGGCGGGGTGGAGGAATGAGCAATCTTTGGGCGTGGCTACGTAATAAAATCGCCCCTCATGACGCTTACGTAACTGTGAGCACTCAGTTGGGGGATGACTTAGCCGGCGAGCCAATTTTTGCCGCACTTCGCGAGTTCGCCAGTTCTCCTTTACTGCCTAGTGCTGTCCCGGTATTACTCCTCGAGGCCTTCAATGCGTCTCAAAAGCGAGTTAACCGCCGTAGAAAGATTAGAGCGGGCTCGGGCGCATTATTTGGGGTCGCAATCTTAATCCCAAGCCTTGCCTATGCAGGGGTTCTTCCGTCGCCTGTCTCGCGAATTGTGCAGCGAGTCTTTAACGTGATCTCATTGCCGATTCAAATTCCATCAGTTGCGGCTCCAAGCCCGTCGGCCTCTGAGTCGAATTCCGACGAGTTAACTCCGGGTTCATCAAATGAAGCACCGGATGGTGAGCAGAGCCAATCACCTAACGAAGTTCAAACCCGCAAGCCTTCAAGTGAATCAAGTCCAGAGACCAACTCGAACTCGGATTCTGAGTCGTCCACTCTCCCTTTGATCGGAGACGGCGGGGCCGGTGCGCACGATGAGCACGGAGCGCAGAGCGTGATTCCTGCTCTCGATAGCAATCTTTCGGTCCGCGGAAGCGTCGAAGTTGATGGTCTACCATCCATCTCAGGACTTAGTGATGGCTTGGATGGTTCACAACCTTCGACAAGCCCTGGAGCGAGCGAAACAGACCAGGTAAGCGGCAATTAAAATTCTTCATGAATTGACGTAATGCGCACAGGTTCTCCAACGCTTAAACCTTCGTAAGCAAAATTTCTGAACGAGAAGGAGCCCATCATGCGATCAACCGTGAAATCTGCGTTGGCTACCACGGCCGCGATAGCCGCCATCGTGGTGGGAGTCAGTGCCGCCTCTATGGCAACCTCAGCAAGCCACAAAGCCAAATCTTTCAAAAGTGTTTCCCAGGTAGTCATCGCCAATGACGTGACGGCGACCCCGATCGTGACACCAACACCCACCCCGATCGTGACACCAACCGACACTCCGAATACCCAGGCTCCTAGGCCTTCAATTGCTGGTCTGCCTGTCGGCGACCAAGACGATGACAGCGACGCTGTCGATACGGCAGATGAGACGGATAGCGCTGATGTTGCGGTCGAAGTCGACTCAACTGATAGCGGTGACGATAACCAAGGCGATAGCCAAGGTAATGCCACCGTCTCGATCTCTACCGATTTGCAAGGTACGAGCGGATCTGAGTCAGACTAAATACCAAACGTAAATAATTATTGAGGGCCTGCCGAAAATGGTAGGCCCTCAATAATTTTGCAAGACATAACCAGCCGAGCAGTAGGGTTTGCTGGATGTCAGCCTCAAACTCGTTATTAGTTCGTTTTCGGAGTTTTTGGCGTGGCTCGCATTCGGTTCCGCTTACGAGGTGGACTGCCCCCTCGAAATGGCGACCCTCATTTCAAACTTTTTTGATTTTGATCTTTGGGCTCTATCTCTTCGGCACTGGTGACGCGCTCTTCGTCCAGGCAGGCATCGGGAATGGGCCATGGACCGTCTTTGCTCAGGGTGTTGGCAAGCAACTGGGTCTGTCTCTAGGTGTCGCCTCATTACTGGTTAGCGCCGCCGTGTTGCTGCTCTGGTGGCCGTTGAAGCAGCGCCCTGGCTTCGGCACTATTGCGAACATGCTTGTTATTTCTGGATCGCTTCAAATTGGCATTACTGTGATTCCAGCCGCTCATGCGCTTTGGTTGCAGATCCTTATGGTTTTGAGTGGCATCGTGATGGTTGGTGCGGCAAGTGGTCTCTATTTAACGTGCGGCTTAGGGCCTGGCCCGCGCGATGGCTGGATGACAGCGATTCATTTTAGAACTGGAATTTCGGTGGCGCGAGTGAGACTCGCGATAGAAGTTCTAGTCCTAAGCATCGGCTGGTTACTCGGGGGAGTAGTTGGGATCGGAACGATCGCCTTCGCTTTTCTGATCGGGCGATCGGTGGCAATTTGGCTTGGTGTCGTCAGCAAATTCGTTCATTCCTCAACAAAATTGACTGACCTCAGCGACGTGGCTGAATTCGAAGGGTGACTAACTAGAAAGTGGCGGCGTCGATTACGAAACGATATTTGACGTCGCTTTTCACGGTTCGGTCATAGGCAAGATTTATCTCGCCGGCAGAAACCACTTCCACATCGCTGACGATTCCGTGCTCACCGCAGAAGTCGAGCATCTCTTGAGTCTCCTGAATACCGCCGATCATTGAGCCCGCCACGCTACGTCGTTGGCTGAGTAGGTTTTCGGCGGCAATCGCGAGTGGCTTACCTGGAAGTCCGATAATTACAAGCGTTGAATCCATGCCTAACAACTGGAGATACGGATTGAGATCCATTTCAGCAGAGACAGTACTCAGAATAAGGTCGTAAGAATTGCGACCCTTCTTGAGAGCTTCTTTATCGGTGTCGAGCACAAAATGATCGGCGCCGAACCGACGGGCGTCCGACTCTTTGCCTGGTGAGTGGCTAAAGAGCGTCACTTCTGCACCCAGTGCGTGTGCGAATTTCACGCCCATGTGGCCAAGACCGCCGAGGCCGATTATTCCGACCCTCTTGTTCGGGCCCGCTGACCAGTGTTTCAAGGGCGAATAAAGTGTGATTCCGGCGCACAACAGGGGTGCCACTCCAGAAGTAGGAAGCGATGAGGGAACTCGCAAGACATAGCGTTCGTCAATGACGATTACTTTCGAGTATCCACCATAAGTGGGCGTCGTGCCGTCCTTTTCATACCCGTTGTAGGTCGGGACAAGACCTTCTAAGCAGTACTGCTCGTTGCCCGCGAGACAGTTTGCGCAGTTGCGACACGAATCCACAAACACTCCGACACCGACGGTGTCCCCGATTTTGTGTTTGCCGGCCTCGCTCCCCAAGGCGACCACTTTCCCAACAATTTCGTGTCCAGGCACCATTGGGAAGATTGACGGACCCCACTCCTCACGCACCTGATGGATGTCTGAATGGCAAATTCCGGCATAACCGATTTCGATCTGTACATCCCGTGCGCCCAAGTCGCGGCGGGTAAATTCAAATGGTGCTAGTGGCGTGTGTGGTGCGATTGCGGCGTAGCCACGGGTCTGGATCACGATGATTCCTTTGTTCTGAGTGCGGTGCCACCTAGGCTATCGGAATGCGCTCTCCGCTCGCATTTTTTGGCGTGCTCATTAGCGGCGTTGTGGTCGGGATGGTCAATGGTGTCGTTGGTGGTGGAAGCGTAATCACTTATCCAGTGATGTTGGCCACGGGTTTGAATCCAATCGCAGCGACCATCACAAACTCCGTGGGCGTGAGCAGCGCAAATCTTTTCGCCCTAGCAGCCAGCCTGCGACGTGCGAGAGTTGAATTGCGTTCTTGGATCGGCACTGCGATTTCGTCAGCGGGGGGAGCAGTGATCGGAATTTATCTTTTACTCACGCTTCCTACACGTATCTTCGATTTTGCAGTACCCGTTTTGCTTTTCTTTGCCGCGCTCTCTGTGCTGATTCGCGTTCCGGTACCTAAACGAAGCTACGAGCCAAGACCTCGCCACGTGGTCCCAAATATTTTTGCAAGTGGTATCTATTCGGGCTACTTCGGTCCGGGTCAAGGAGTTATGGTCCTGGCCACTCTCACTCATGATGGTCGCTTGACTTCACACGAGATCAACGTGATCAAGAACTTCATAATTGGCTTCACGGGAATCGTCACGACCGCGATTTTTATTATGAGCGGGCGCGTAGCCTGGCCGCAGGCTGTCCTCCTATTTGTGGGCTCGGGAGTTGGTGGCTCAATCGGCGGACATTTTGCTTCAACGATTCGACCGACCGTGTTTCGCTGGGCAATTTTCGGCATCGGCATGGCCAGTTCCCTCTACCTGGGATCGCGCCTTTTCTAATACCAGATCACGCTTAGGTATTTCGGGAACCAAATGGCAAGATCTGACCCGTGGCTGAATTGATCTATTACTGCGGCACGATGGATAGCGGCAAATCCACGCTCGCTCTTCAGACCGCCCACAATCATGTCAGTCGGGGTCGGCGAGGACTTCTTTTCACAAGTAAGGATCGTGCCGGTTCTGGAATTCTCTCTTCGCGCCTGGGATTGCATTCAGATGCGATCGAAGTCGATGCGAATCTGGATTTTAGGCGTTATGTTGTCGACCTGCTTTCTCAAGGCGAACGAGTTGAATACCTAGTTTGTGACGAAGCGCAGTTCTATACATCGGATCAGATCGAACAATTAGCGAACATTGTCGATGGACTCGCGATCGGCGTCTTCGCATTCGGAATTCTTACGGATTTTCGAACCTCTCTCTTTCCAGGCTCGGCGCGACTCGTCGAATTGGCTGATCGAGTTCACACTCTTCAAGTCGAAGCGCTCTGTTGGTGCGGAGGTCGGGCAACGCACAACGCGCGCACTGTTGATGGTTACATGGTGACCGAAGGAGAACAGGTCGCGGTTGGCAATACCGATACGGCCGGTGAAGATATGGTCGCTTACGAAGTTCTCTGTCGTCGCCATCACATGCGTAGAGCCACAACAAAGGCTGCGGTTGCCGACGGTCTAGCTACTGCTGGCAAGTAGCTCCTCCTTTTCTCATGAAAGTGCTTAAAAACTATTTTCATGGCTTAGCCTTAACGGCATTGGCTACGGTGCTCTCATTTGGAGTTGCCAAATTCGTTCCTTCCTTAAACGCATCGACGGTAGGAGTTGCCTTAGGTGCGATTACAGTGAACTTTGGTCTGCTTCGAGAACGTTTCAAGATCGGCACCAAGTTCGCTTCGCATCGACTCTTGCGTATCGCGGTTGTGCTCTTGGGATTTCAACTGTCCCTTGGAGAAGTAGCGCATCTTGGCACGAAAGGGCTCATCGTTGTAATCATCACCGTCGCCGCCACATTTGTCGGAACGCAAGCAATCGGTCGTGCCTTGGGAGTCAGTCGGTCGCAATCTCTATTGATAGCCACTGGATTTTCGATCTGTGGAGCGTCCGCGATCAAGGCGATGGAGGGGAATGCTGACGCGAGCGATGATGAGGTTTACGTGGCGATCGCGTTGGTCACACTTTTCGGGAGTATCGCAATCATCCTATTACCAGCGCTGCAGGGTCTCCTGGGACTTGATGCGCCCGCCTTTGGCGCTTTTGTCGGCGCAAGTGTTCACGATGTCGGGCAGACGGTCGCAACGGCGAATCGAGTCGTCGGAGCCCTGTCCTTTGCGATCGTAGTCAAACTCACGCGCGTAATTCTCTTAGCACCAATGGTTGCAATTGTTGGCACTATGCGACACAAGCGCAAAGTCAAGGGTGACGGATCTGATCGACGTATATCTATAGTTCCGCTCTTTGTGATGGGTTTCGTGGCGGCACTCCTGCTTCGAACATCGAATCTAATTCCGCCTACGTTCCTTGGCATGGCGAAAACTGTTCAACAAGTTCTCCTCGTTGCAGCGCTCTTCGGTCTAGGAACCGGCATTCAATTTTCAAAAATGCGTGGCACCGGCGGTCGGGCACTGATTTTGGGAGTGCTCTCATGGATATTAGTTGGCACGATCGCCTACTTGGGTGTGCGACTACAGAATCTCTAATTATTAGCCGTTGCTGACCAAATCCCCAACTCGTGGATTCGTCGTGAGATAAAGAAAATCGGTTCCACCTAGGCCCAATCGCGCTTCGGCGGCGCGTATATGCGGCCCCTTCTGCAGTATCGAAGGTAGCCGACCATAGGCTTTCTCGAAGAGTCCGATTCTCAGATTTGTTTGCAAATCAACCAGCCGCGGCAGCCCCGCGAAGAACTCGCCGGCTAGTTTGACCCGCCAATCGCGGGGGAGTGCAAGAAACGAAATCCACACGACGCTTCCCCAATACGCCCTGGCTGGTGTGAAGAGAAAGGCACCCCTTAGCGGGGGAGCTAGGAGGAATCGAAAGGCAGATTTGGCTTCTTTCGTGGCATGAAGTTTTGGAGCCATCTGCGCCAAATAGGAGGTCATTTGCTCATAAGTACTAGGGACTTTTTGCGGATCGATCCCAACCAAGCCTGCTGCAATGACTTGCTCTCGAAGATACTGATCGCGCAATTCCGAATCAACTTTGCGCGTGGTTCTTTCATATACATCGAGTAGTGAAGATACAAATCCAATGTGCACCCAAATCAGCATCGCTTCGTCGTCTAATCCGAGATGTTGGTGGACTTTGCGTACCTGTTGTCCCGCAGCCTCTGCCTCGGCTCGCGTTCCAAAGGTTGTTACGCCAATGTATTCAGCGGTCCGAATTAATCGTCCCCAAGGGTCCGAGCGATAGGCAGAATGCTTGACAAAACCATCCATAACCTCGGGAAGTAGAGATTGCATCAGCACCGCGCGCACGCCGCCAAGGGTTGCAGTGCGCGATGAATGAATCTTCCAACTGGCGCTGTCAGGGCCAAAATACCCTGGATCGGGGGTTGTGAGGTCCAGGCGCGAGTTCATCAGGGGCGGGCGTGGAATGGCCACACCTTTACGTTCCAGATAGTCAATTATCGTTCTACGCGGTGCGGCCAGGTTCACCTGAGTATCATCCCTGAAATGTCCACACCTCGCATTCCGAATGACCCCTTTGAAGACATCTTCCGTGCGAATGGGGAGTATGTGCTGGAATTCAAATCGAGTGACCTGACAGGTCAGGCAAAAAAAGGTTTGGCCATCGTTACTTGTATGGATTCACGAATTGACCCGCTGCGCATCGTGGGCATGAGTGCCGGAGATGCCAAGATCCTTCGAAATGCAGGCGCTCGAGTAACCGAGGACGTACTTCGCACGTTGTTGCTTGCCGTTCACCTACTCGGGGTTAATCGGGTTCTGGTTATGCCACATACCGATTGTCGAATGGCGAGTGGGACTGAGGAAGAGATTCATCAAGCCATTTGGAAATCCGCCGGCGTTGATACGCGCGCATTCGAAATGCGCACGGTACTCGACCAACGCGCTGCGGCCATCACTGACCTGACAAGAATTCGCTCGTTCCCGCTCATGCCTAAAACGCTAGAAGTACGTGGAGCAATCTACGACGTTCACACCGGCCAATTAACTCAAATAGCGGAAGAAGATTTCCAGGACCGGGCCGCAAATGAAAACTAAAATTCTGCTGGTTGGCATTGACGGACTGATTCTGCCAATCGCTTTGGACTCTGGACAGGCATCCGCACTTACCGTGCTAAAGCACGCGGGCCACTTCACTGAAATGACCATGGACGCACCGACCCTCTCAGGACCTTGTTGGTCAACGCTGCTCACGGGATCAACCAACGCTCAACACGCGGTAGCCGACAATCGTTTCAGCGGACACAACCTGCTCATCCGACCGGACCTACTCAGCCGCGCTTTCTATGCAGACCAGTCCACGACCACCTTTGCCGCCGCGGGTTGGCCTCCCTTAGTAGATCCTGCCGGGATCGGTCCGGTCATTCACGAGCGACGTGATCAGCAACGAGCGGGCCAGCATCGGGTTATTTCGCGCGACGGAGAGACCTACGGCTACCGCCGAATCGACGCCGAAATTGCCGACGCTGCGGTTTACGCAGTAACAAAAGCAGGCCCCGACGTAAGTTTCGTTTACTTCTGCGATGCCGACGATGCCGGGCACAGCAATGGAGTTATGGGAACGCATTATGTGGAAGCCATTGGCCGTGTCGATGCTCACCTAGCTCGACTTCATCTGGCGGTAACGAAACGTGCCGAAGAACACGGGGAAAGATGGCTAATCGTGCTCACCACCGATCATGGACACGTGGATGAAGGCGGACACGGCGGTGACAGTGCGCAAGAGCGCGCTTCTTTCGTCATTGCCGTGGGAGTTGGTCGATCTAATCCCAGCTGGCCTGACTCGTTTGCCCCTGAAGATCTAGTGCAACTCTTGCTCGACGAGCGCTCTTAGGAGGGTCTGGCGGTAACCGCATAGACTCAATGACGTGCTCGCCTTGTTCAAGCCATCCAGTGCACCGGGGCTGGAGTTAGCCCAACGGCCCGAACCTCAGCCAGGTGATCACGAAGTCAAAATTCGTGTTTTGCGCACTGGAATTTGCGGCACCGACCTGCACATCGAATCCTGGGACGCTTGGGCATCGAGCACTCTCAAACCTCCGATCATTCCTGGCCATGAATTTTTTGGTGAAGTGGTCGAAATCGGATCCGACGTACGGGATGTTCACGTCGGAGCTCGAGTCTCCGGTGAAGGTCACATCGTCTGTGGAATTTGTCGAAACTGTCGCGCAGGTCGTCGCCACATGTGCATCCGTACTCAGGGAATTGGCGTGAACCGTGATGGAGCATTCGCCGAATACGTTGTTCTACCCGAGTCCAATGTGTGGGTGCATCAAAATGACATCGACCCGGATTTAGGCGCAATCTTCGACCCATTCGGAAATGCCGTACATACGGCGCTCAGTTTCCCGCTAGTCGGTGAAGATGTTCTGATCACTGGGGCGGGGCCGATCGGATTGATGGCTGCGGCAGTTGCCAGACACATCGGTGCTCGTTTCGTCGTAGTGACGGATGTTTCCGAGCCCAGACTGGCGTTGGCGCGTCGAATGGGAGCGGACCTCACTGTGAATGTGACTCAGTCTCGGATTGCAGAGGCGCAGCGGACGCTTGGCATGCTTGAAGGATTCGATGTGGGATTCGAAATGTCTGGGAACCCAAGCGCGTTGCCGGAAATGATCAGCAACCTCAACCACGGCGGACGAGTAGCGATGCTCGGGCTCCCTAACGAATCGATTGACGTCGATTGGGCCAAAGTCGTGACCCACATGATCACGATCAAGGGAATTTACGGCCGCGAAATGTACGAAACTTGGGTGGCAATGAGTGCCATGCTCCAATCGAGTGCGTGGCTTCGCGAAGCCCTTTCTTCCGTAATCACCGATCGCTTTCCAGTTCGTCGTTGGAGTGAAGGTTTCGCCGCCGCCCGCGCCGGAACTGGTGGGAAAGTTGTGCTCGACTGGAGCACCCTTTAAAACAATTCGACACTAAGGACACTTATGTACGGCACAATGCAGGCCCAATTGCAGAGCACTCTCGATGAGATTCGGGCCGCGGGATTATTCAAGAGCGAACGTCAACTCGCGTCCGCTCAATCCTCACATATTCAGGTCGGTGGCAAAGATGTTCTCAATTTTTGCGCCAATAATTATTTAGGTTTGGCAAACCATCCCGTCATCATTTCTGCGGCGAAGAAAGCGATGGATGACTGGGGCTTCGGTCTCGCCAGTGTCCGCTTTATATGCGGCACTCAAGAGTTGCACGTCGAACTCGAGCGGCGAGTGAGCGAATTCCTCGGAACTCAAGACACCATCTTGTTCTCCTCCTGCTTCGACGCCAACGGGGGAGTATTCGAAACTCTATTTGGGCCTGAGGATGCGATCATTTCTGACGAACTAAATCATGCATCGATCATTGATGGCATCCGACTTTCGAAAGCTCAGCGTTATCGCTATGGCAACCGCGACATGAAAGACCTCGAAGTGCAACTCATTGCCGCGAAGGATGCAAGACAGCGTGTGATTGTCACAGATGGTGTGTTCTCGATGGACGGCTATTTTGCGCCGCTAAGTGAAATCTGTGATCTTGCAGAACAATATGGCGCACTTGTTATGGTTGATGATTCCCACGCAGTGGGATTCATCGGAGCAAACGGTCGTGGAACTCCAGAATTAGCAGGCGTCGAAGGTCGTATCGATTTCGTCACCGGGACATTTGGTAAAGCTCTGGGGGGCGCTTCGGGCGGATATGTAAGCGG
>JANXYY010000006.1 GCA_025355805.1 Actinomycetes bacterium | reverse complement strand
ACCCAGATTCCAGGTTAAGCCGGCCCAAATCCCAGCCACCAGAATCGCACCCCCGGTCACGCCTTGAAAGAGTCCTTGTGCCCAACCCTGCGCGTTGTCGGGAGCCAAGGTCGATACCCAGGCCTTGCCGACCGCGTCGTTGCAAGCCGCAAACCCGCCGTAGAGCACGAGGAGCAGGATGACGACCACATGGGATTTCGTAAGTGCAAGACCTAGATAGGCAAACCCGAAACAGAGCAGGCCGATTGAGTAGACGATGTGCCGCGGCAAATGATCGCTCAAAGCGCCCGCAGGAAAGGCCAAAATTGCATAGGAAATATTGAAAAGCACGTAAGCGACGACGACACCGGTCACCGAAAAACCGACCTCGTGAACGCGCAACAGGAGCAGCGCATCAGGAAAATTTGCGAGACCAAATATTCCTAAGACCAAAATCAGTCGCTTGAGTCGTGCTGGTAGCGGAACAGGATCTGGAAAGTCTTTCGATTTGCTAATTTTGGGCCGCGAATCGTGTGCAAAGAAAACAAAAACGACCGAGAGTACGGCTGGAATGACTGCGATCCAAACCGCCTTACGAATATTGCCGTGGTATGCGCTGAGTGCGAGTAATCCCAGAAGCGGTCCAATGACTGCACCAAGCGTGTCCGCTGCTCGGTGAAATCCAATTACTTTTCCTCGATTCTCTCTCGCTACGTTCTCAACAAGCAACGCATCTCGAGGCGCAGACCGAACGCCCTTACCTAATCGATCGATCACTCTTCCGAGAAGAACTACTGGCCAGGCCAACGCAAGTGCAATAATTATCTTGCCGACAGCCGCTGCGCCGTAACCGATGAATATCAATGGCCGACGCCGGATTCGGTCAGAGAGCTTCCCTGAAACGAGTTTGGTTAGTGCGGCTGCACCTTCTGCGGCGCCCTCAATTGCGCCAACAACCACCACGGGTGCACCGAGCACAGATGTCAGGAGGATCGGCATGAGTGGATATAGCAATTCGCTCGCGGCATCTTGCGCCAAAGAGACAAGCGATAAGGCCCACAAATTTCGGGTGCGCCAGTTGCTCATGCAACCTCAAAATTGAACCGGTAATCAACACGTATCTCTTCACCAGGTTCAAGAATCGGAGCTAGTCCAAGGGCTGCTGCATGGGGTGGCGAATTCTGCGGTTCGACACAAACTCCCATTGAATCCCGTGTATAGATAACCCACCACGGTTCTTTAGAAATACAAGTCATCTTTATGGCTCCTGGCCAGGTAACCGACGGGGCCCCATTCATTCCGCCAAACGTGTCATCCCAAGGTGGCGGAGTAACTCCATGAATATTTCCGACGGGTATGCCCTGATCGTCGAGTTCCATCATGAAAGTGGCGGGGTTGAATATCTCGGCTTCACCGCCACGACTAAGGGTCCGTCGAAACCATGGATGAAATCCCAGCCACGCGGGCATTGGTCGCTCACTGTTCTTATACGAAACGCTCCAGGTCATCATTGATTCGCCAACCACAATCCGCTGTTCGACGCGTCCGCCTTGATATGGCGAAGGCAAATCGCACCAGACCATCGCCTCGTAATCGCCGACGTCCCCCGTGCGAATCTCAGCATCAAAAAGCAAACCATGAATCGCGTGAGGCGGCATCAGATTGGTCGGGAGTTGCTCTGCGCCATGCGGTGTATTGAGTATCCCGTCTCTAATGCGACCAGCCCAGGGTGCCATCGCATACCAGCCCCAAGACAACGGACCAGGCCGTTGGGCGACCGTTAATTCGAGATCGCGCCACTGCACCGACGAAAGACGCCCGCCGTGGGCCAAATCCATGGTCACGCTTACATCCGACGAGGCGACAGTGATCGAATCTTTCATTTCAAAACCTCAATCTAATTCGGCCGAGCTTGGTGGCTGGCAACCTTGACGACTGCACGTTAACGCGGCCGCTTTCGCAGCACGAGCAAGAATCGTTCGTAGGATTTCACCCTTCAAATTCATAACATTATTCGTCGTGAGGGCCTCGACAATCACCGCACCAACAGTGTCTCCAGCACCGACAGTATCGACGACGGCAACCCGTACTCCGGGAACTTCCACGATCTCATCGGAAGTTACTCCGACGATGCCATCTTCACCTCGCGTCACGACAACCAAGGGCCGCGATGGCGCCAACCAACTGCGTGCACTCGTAATGAAATCGCGATCTGGGAACAGAAAACGTAAATCGTCTTCACTCACTTTTACCACATTGGCAATCTCAATCCACCGCTGTACCGATGACGCATACTTTGCGCGATCAGAAAGGACGGATGGACGAATATTTGGGTCAAAAACGACTGGCGCGTGAACCGCGACCCGACTCGCCCATTCAAGCAAGTGGCTGGCACCAGGTTCAACCAACGTTGCTAAGGTGCCAACATGCAAGGCGCTCGGTGGTGATAGGGCGGGATCTGGTAGAAGTGCTGGATCGAAATCAAAAGTCGCCGTACCTTTGATGTGGAAGTGATAGGTGGCCCCACCTTGGTCATCGAGTGAAACAATCGCGAGGCAGGTGGGCAAATCACTCCAGATGGCCAGCTCAATTCCCACGCCGTTAGCCAAAAATTGCTCAGAAATTTGCTGACCAAATCGATCATGTGAAAGTCCGCTGACGAATTCAACTGGAATCGCCAGCCTGGCCAAAGCCAGAGCAGTGTTGGCCGGACCTCCACCGACGATGGCACGCAATGTCTCAGAGTTTTTACCCGGTAGCAGATCAATTAATGCCTCACCACTGACCCAAACTGGTGCAATCACTTGCTAAGCCCTCTCGCCCGCGAGGTATCTGGATACCATTTCGATTGCAAACGCATGGTCCTCTACTTGGGGTAAACCGCTTACGATGAGCGCGCCAATTACCCCGGTTCCTCGAATCGCAAGTGGAACTCCTCCACCATGTGCCGCGAACAACTCAGCGGATAACCCGGTGGCGGTGTAAAAATCACTACCGTTCTCTTCGTGTCTTACTCGCTCATACAAAGTTGAATGATGAAAGTTCGCCACCACCCGCGCTTTGCCCGCCAACCAGCGTTCGTTATCCGGGGTCGATCCAGCCAGGGCCGCTCGGAACAAAATTCTTCCTGATCGGTGGACCTCGAATGCGATCGGCAGTTGCCGCTCCCGGGCAAATTTTAGAGTCAGCAGCCCAAGGTCGATGGCGTCGTCGTTAGACAACTGGTTCAGAGTTGTGAGCAACTCGTCGGCAAGAAGCTCTGCGCTTTTTAGATTTTCCGTGGTCACTCACTCATCTTGCCTTACCAAGTCAACTAACTAAAGGCGGGACCAATGGCCCAGGTTTGGTCACCGTGGCGATCAACGACCCACGCAGAATAATCGCTCAACTCGACGAACCAGTGGGCACCGTCTCGACCGGCGACAACGAGCGCAGTCGCGAGCGCATCTGCGACGCCTCCATCAGGACCCACAACGGTTGCTGACCGGGCACCGAGCGCAGGCAAATCGGTAGCTGGATCGATGATATGAGCACCGCGCTCATACGTACCACTCGTTGCGATTGCGCCATCGTTAATGGTGACGACTTGAGCGATCGCCTGCTCATCATCCGGATGGCGAATGCCGATCTTCCACGGCTCATTTTGTGCCGAACCACCAAGCAATGAGAGATCGCCGCCAGCGTTGATCTGCACATGTTCAATGCCAGCTTTGCGGGCCAAATCCAGGCTTCGATCGGCGGCCCACCCCTTCACATAGCCACTTGGATCAAAACCACCCCGCGCAGCCCAGGCATCGAAGGCCCCTCCGGTGTACTCCCGAGCCTCCATACAGAGTCGCCAGATCTCTTGAACAACAAGCGAGGCATCGCGTATCGCTAACTGGCCCGTGCGAAGCGCGCTGATTTCGCTCTCTGGTTTATATGTTGAAAAGAGCCGATCTACCTCATGCAGGTAGACGACGATTTCATCGCGCACCGACTCGAGAACGAGTTCACTATGTATTGCAGAACGTAAATCAATCACCACCACGGTGCCCCAGACTTCTTCCGGGTGAACCAACCGAAACATTAGATTCCAGCGGCAGTTAATGCAGATTGCAGCGAACGAGCCCACGCGCCCGACGTACAGGTTGCGCCCCCGACACCGGCAATGCCTGCCTTGTTTTTTGCGGCCAACGTCTGTTGCACGAGCCACGGTTTTGCCTGGCGATTAATATCTTGCGACCTCGGATCAGCATTTGGCAGAGAAATGGCGCCAACTTTTGTGACGACCCCGTTCGCGACCGTGATCTGAACTTGGACATTTCCATAGCCACACGCGGAGTAACTGCTCCCCATCGCAGTCTTACTCGCCGTTGGAGTTGCCGTGTTCCCTGGCAATTGTGTCGGAGGAGTCGTCGCAACAGGATTTCCGCTGCCCAAACTTGGGGCCGTAAGCGGAGGTTGCGACGAATTTCCAAAATTTATTGGTGAGTATGAGAGCACGGCAGCAACACCAGCGAGGGTGCCGCCACCAATGAGTAAGGCGCGCTTCATTTCTCTACTCCTGACTAGATCGAGTGGAAAGCAAATGCTTCGTCGTGGAATCTGCTACTTGGCACTCCAAGTGCTTCAACGGAGTGTCGAATACGGTGAACGAGAGCCTCAGGGCCGCAGACGAACACATCGCACTTGGCCACATTCGGAATAATTTTCACTAAGTGATTTGGAGTTAATGGGAACTGATCACGAGGACCCACCATGTAGTGAATCCGAGCGCCGGTTTGCTCCGCTAAGTAATCGAGTTCCTTCTTCAGTACCAAATCTTCAACCTTTGCAGCTCGATAAATTACATCGACGGAACTGCCAGGCGGAACTTCTTCTAATAGCGCCCTTAACGGAGTGATACCAACTCCACCACCTACTAGTAAAACATTTTTGTTAACCGCTCGATTAGCCGTGAAAATTCCGTACGGGCCTTCCGCCAAAACTCGAGTTCCTCGCTTCAGATTGGCTAATGATCGAGAATGATCACCAAGATCTTTAACGGTTATGCGCATCAGTTTGTCGTGAGGAGCAGCGGACAGTGAGTAGGGGTGAGATTGATACCAGAAGTTTCGGGTTAAGAAACGCCAACCAAAAAACTGGCCACCTTGTGCTCCGATTTTGTCTAGTTTGCGACCTTTGATGTGAATGCTGACGACACCTGGACCCTCGACGACAACGCGATCAACTACAAGTTGATGGCGAATTGACCGAAAAAGTGGAAGGAAAATCCGCCAAGCAACCATCGATGCGCCTACGAACGTGTACAGGCCAATCCACCAAGCCTTATTCAATGGATGCCCGAAAAACATCACGCCCGTAAGGATTTGGTGCATGAAAGAGAGCGCAACTGCTAGGTAAGTGTAAAGATGAATCACCCACCATGATTCGTAACTCATATGTGCGCGTGCCTTCTTATAAGAAGTAACGCCAGCCATGACCAACAGAACGAAGCCGGCGGTTGCGGGCAACATCCAGGGATAAGTGGTGATCAAAATCCAAAGTTCCCGTGGATAGAAACGTTTGTCGTTCATCGAATACCCGAGAACAACCAGTACAACGTGCAAGCCGATGAGGTAAAGCGACCAAGGACCAAGTTTTCGATGCCAAGTAACAAGGCGATCATGGCCGACCGAGCCTTCCACCCATGGAATTCGAGCGACCATCAACAACCCGACGAGGGCGAAATAAGTGCCGCTAAGTGCCGCTAGTCGACTCGCGCTGGTGATGAGGCTAGCCGTGGATTTTAAATCGTGGCTGGTGGTTGTTGAAATTTGAATTGCAATCGTGATGCCAAGCCCAAGGCCAACAGCCAAGGCGGAGTAATCCCCGCCCCGCTGCAGACGTCGCTGAGTGCGGTGGCCTGCGGACATAGCGTGAGCCTGCCTGTCTTCCCTGAGAGTTAACTGAGATCGCTCTCCATGCCGCTTTAGGGTCCTGACCTAGGCTGGGAGGGTGATTTCTACCAATGCCAGTCTAACCACTGGCCACCGTGGGAACCCGCGGAATTGGAATCGCTTCGCGCCAACCACTTATTGGGCTCTCGGCGCTTTCGCCTACATCTGTGCCGTCACGAATCGAACCTCGTTTGGGGTCGCTGGGATCGAGGCGACTCATCGCTTCCACATCGGGCCAACGGTGCTCAGTTTGTTCACCGTCCTTCAACTTTTGGTCTACGCCTTCGCCCAACTTCCGGTTGGTCTTGCGATAGATCATTTCGGTCCGAGGCGCATGATCACGGGTGGCGCGATCTTGATGGCTCTTGGTCAACTCCTCCTAGCCACCTCACACTCTGCCGTCCCAGCTATTCTCGGACGCGCGATCGTCGGTCTCGGTGATGCCATGAGTTTTATATCCGTCCTTCGCCTTACAACTTCATGGTTTCCCGCTCGACGGGTTCCGTTGATGACGCAGATCACGGGTCTTCTCGGCTGGTTTGGCCAAATTCTGAGCGCAATCCCCTTCGCCGCGCTCTTGCATTTGCGCGGTTGGAACACTGCCTTTAATTCACTGGCCATTGTCTCCTTGAGCAGTGCGGCAATCACGCTGCTATTTCTGCGCGAATCGCCGGGGAAAAATGTGCATCTTTCGTGGCCCACCAAAAAATCAATCAGCGAAAATCTCCGTGCGGTCTGGAGTCATCCAGCGATGCGGCTTGGCTTCTGGTCGCACTGGACAACCCCGTTCTCCGCTAGCGTTTTTACCTTAATTTGGGGAGTTCCGTTTCTTGTTAAGGCAGAGGGATACACGAAATACGCGGCTTCTATGTTCTTAACAATCATCGTAATCTTTGGCGCTCTCGGCGGCCTGACGCTGGCGTATCTGACTTCTCGCCACCCTATGCACTTAACAAAGATGACGTATTCAATTACGGCTGCTCAGGCCCTGGCCTGGTCCTTAACACTATTTTGGCCTGGTCGAATTCCTACAACACTTATCGTCATCCTCCTAATCACGCTCTCTGCCGGTGGTCCTGGCTCACTCATTGGCTTTGCCCATGCCAGGCGCTGGATACCCATTGAACGAATTGGAACCGCAGATGGTTTCATAAACGGAGCTGGCTTTCTCGCGGCATTGGTTGCAATGTTCGGGGTGGGTGTAGTTTTGCAATTACAAGGCAGTTACTCGCTCAATGCATTTAAACTCGCTTTCGCAGTTCAATTTCCGATCTGGGCAATCGGAATCGTACAAATCGCCCGCTACAGCCGAAAAGTTGGTGAGCACGAATGGCAAGGCTCTTGATAAGTCGGGAGGGTCTTCATCTAAGTTTGAGCGGATGGGAACAACTCGGTGCAATTCACGCGGATATTCGGGTTCCTTTCAGCCACGTCATAAAGGCAGAAATTGCAGAGAAGCCATGGCGAATCCTGCGTGGGATCCCTGCACCCGGACTTGGAATTCGCCGTTTTATTAGGTTGGGCACGCTGAGGGCAAAGAAGAAAAAAGATTTCTGCGCGATCTACCAGAACCGGAATGCCGTTGTGGTCTATTTGCGCGATGAAACCTTTGATCGACTGATTGTGTCTTGCGATGAATCCGAAAAAATTGTGCGACGGGTGAACAAAAACATTCAAACTAGTTAGGCTGAGATCGCCGTCATCAGCGCCAATTCCGCCATGTCAGCCAAACTATTTTCTCGGTCCTCTGCCGATAATTTCTCGCCCGTAAGAATCTGATCGCTAACGGTGAGAATCGAAAGTGCCCGGCGTCGGTGCCTTAAGGCTAGGGAGTAAAGAGCACTCGTCTCCATCTCAAGCCCAAGAACTCCATACTCTTTAAATCGGTCAAGAGCATCGGTGGTGTCATAAAACAAATCCATCGACGCCACACCACCAACGACATGACTTAAACCGCGCTGCTTGGCTTCCGTAACCGCGCAAGATAGAAGGCCGAAATCGGCGTTGGGCGCGAGGTCTAATCCGTTGAGCGCCCGACGATTGATGGCAGAGTCAGTTGAAGCAGTTATAGCTAAAATCAAGTCACGCGGTCGAAGCGATTCTTGGATTGCACCGCAAGTGCCCACCCTGATCGCGATTTGTACGTTGTAATCAACAAAGAGTTCGTGAAGGTAGAGCGAGATGGAAGGAGCGCCCATGCCGCTGCCTTGGATTGAAACCCGCTGACCCCGGAAACTGCCGGTGAATCCAAACATATTTCGGATTCGTGAATAACAGATTGGGTCTTTCAGAAATTTCTTTGCGATCCACTCGGCCCTGAGCGGATCCCCTGGAAGGAGAACTCGATCAGCAATTTCGCCATTTTCAGCTCCTATGTGAAGACTCATACCCCGAGGTTAGCGCCTAAGATAGAGGACATGTGTCGTCTCTTTGCTTGGTCAGCACCCGCCGCACTAACTCTCGACGAAGCTCTTGGAACCGACCGCGATAACCTCGTCAAATTGAGTGAATTGCATCGCGACGGTTGGGGTATCGCCTGGCAAGAAGATGATGGTTCTGTTCGACTCATACGGGATGAATTGCCGGCATTTGAAAGTGGGACTTTCCGTACTTCGGCAACAACAGTAGGAAGTCGTGCGGCAATCGTTCACTTACGCTGGGCTACAGAGGCGATGCAGGTTTGTATCCCCAATACGCACCCATTTCTCAAAGAAGGACCTGACGGTGCAATTGCCTTCGCACACAATGGGGGCATCCCCCGAGGGCCCAAACTTGATGAACTAATTGATGAAGACCTGCTCGCGGAACTCGAAGGAGATACCGACTCTGAGCGCTTCTTTGCAGCGCTGATCACGCAGGCACGCCATTCTGGCGGTGATTTAGTGACCGCTTTCGCCAAGACGGTCCGAAATGTCGAACCATTCAACTATTCTTCAATCAACTCCCTTGCACTAACTGGCTCGCACCTTTATGTACTGAGCCAACATCGCGAAGAACGTCGTCCCGCTGGAACTGACCGGGATTACTATGACTTAAATTGGACAGATGCCGGTGGCATTACAACAGCCTGGTCATCTGGCGTCAGCGATAAAAACGGGATTAAGTTACCCAGCGGATCACTTCTGGTAGTCGAGGTGGCAACCGGAAAGGGCGAAGTGATCGATCTAGCAACCCTCTAGGAGAATCGCTCCACCAATACTCGCTTCAAAACTTTCCCACTTGGTCCTAAAGGTAACTCGTCAACAAATTCGATCCGACGTGGGTACTTGTGACTACCGATGTGGCCTTTAGTCCACTCACGCACTTCGTCGGCGTCTACGCCCTCATCGGCAACGACCACCGCAACAATTTCTTCGCCATGAACATCGTCGGGTATACCGATGACCGCGACTTGTTTAACTCCAGGATATCGATTAACGACCTCTTCTACCTCGCGCGGATATACGTTAAATCCGCCGCGAATGATCATGTCCTTAGTCCGATCGACGATGCTGATGAAGCCATCTTCGTCCTTAATTCCAACATCACCTGATCTGAACCAACCATCGATAACCGCTTCGGCGGTCGCTTCTGGTCTGTTTAAATATCCGCTGAATATATTGTGCCCGCGGATGACGATTTCACCACGTTCTCCCGTTGGCATGAAATCAATCCGCTCAAGGACTTCGATGTCCGCGATTTCTACGTCGACACCCCAAATTGCGCATCCCACTGTGCCGGGCTTACGTCCGTAGCGCGCCTGATTAAAAGTGGCCACTGGCGAAGTCTCTGACAGTCCATACCCTTCAAAAATATCAATTTCGAAAACGTCTTTTACTTTTTCGATGATCGTTACAGGCAAAGCCGAACCCCCGCTCACAGCAATTCGCAGGGGTGGTCGAATCGAATTTGACTTAGCGGCTTCGAGCAAGCCGATGAACATGGTTGGGACCCCAACGAAGACCGTTACCTTCTCTTTCATCAATAGGTCTAGGACGGCACCGGCTTCGAACCTTGGCACCAATGCAATGGTGGCGCCGACTCTAAAACCGCCGTTCAAAACAACGGTCTGGCCGAAGGAATGGAAGAGTGGAAGTGCACCGATCAAGACATCTTCGTGCTTGAGTTCAATTGTGTCGAATGCGATTGTCTGCACATTCCAAAGAATGTTGTTATGCGTAAGCACTGCACCCTTGGGTTTACCTGTGGTGCCAGAGGTGTAAAGCACTACCGCTTCATCTTCTGGCTTGCGAGACAAATAAGTTTCGATCGGTGATATGGCAGCTGCGAGTGCTTCAAGGCGCAATACCTCGCTTGGTCCTCCATCGAGAACCGAAAGAATATCGACTCCAACTTCCAGAGCTGCGGGGAGCCCTTCGCCAATCAGGGGTGCCGCGGCAATCAACATCTTGGCATCAGAGTCCTTCAACGCGTAGGCGATCTCTTCACTCTTCAGTAACGAGTGGATCGGTACCACGCAGGCACCGAGGGCAAGGATGCCGTAATACGCGAATGCGAATTGCGGAACGTTTGGAATCAAAATTGCGACGCGATCTCCCGGATTGATCCCGCGATCTCGCAGAACGGCTGCATAGCGACGAGCCTGTTCCCACGCCACGGAATATGAGATTCGAACGTCGCCAAGAACAAGCGCGTCGTGAGCCGGGTAGCGTCTGGCGCTTTCGGCAAGGATGCTAGCAACGCTGATCCGACTACTCAAGGGTAGAGCCCTCGCAGTCGGTGTGCTTCGGCGACTCGGCCAACGCCGATTGCATTCGCCGCTTCGCGCCAGGTAATTCCATGTTTGGCAGAGTACTCCCTGACCTCGAAAATAGCCTTTAACATCAGCGTATTTAATCGCTCAGCGATTTCAGCCTCGGTCCAAAAATAGACCTGATTGTCTTGGACCCACTCGAAATAGGAGACAACAACCCCGCCACTATTCGCCAGAATGTCAGGCACGACGAGGACGCCGTTGTCGGCTAGGGCCGCATCTCCCTCAGGAGTAGTTGGGGCATTGGCCCCTTCAACGACGACCCGAGCCTTAACCCCAGGTGCAGTGGCTGCCGTCAGCGAATCGGAAAGTGCGGCAGGGATTAAAACATCAACGTCTAGATGCAGCAATTCAGTCTGCGTAATCCGATCCACGCCAGGTGTATTGACTACCGAACCGGTGGATTGCAGATGGCTGAATACGTCATCCAGTGAGTTAAAGCCAGTGACGCCACCTTCAACATCGCTCACAGCGATGACTTTCATGCCCATTTTCTCTACTGCGATGGCGGCCCAGTACCCCACTTTTCCAAAACCTTGGATTGCAACGGTAGCGCCCTCTACGGGTATCCCCTTCGCCAGTAACGCCTCGCGAGCTGCAATCGCGACACCATCGCCAGTTGCCGAATTGCGCCCGAGCGATCCGCCCAAAACCAACGGCTTGCCCGTCACAACACCCGGAACCGAATATCCGGCATTGACCGAATACGTGTCCATCATCCAGGCCATGTTGCGATCATCAGTGCCGACATCGGGTGCTGGAATGTCACGCTCTGGACCAATGATCGGCAGGATTTCACTTGTGTAGCGTCTCGTGAGGCGTTCATTTTCACGCAGAGAAAGTTTTTTACTATCAACTGCAACCGCGCCTTTGGCGCCGCCGAATGGCAGATTAGTGAGCGCACACTTCCAGGTCATCAACATCGCCAGTGCAATTGTCTCGTCAAGATCAACATCCGGATGGAAACGAACTCCGCCCTTAGATGGACCTCGCGTGGTGGAGTACTGCACGCGATAACCCTTAAACATTTCGACTGATTCATTGTCTCGTCTAAGTGGAACCGCGACTTCCAATATGCGGCGCGGCGTTGACAGCGTTGTCCACTCGTCTTCAGGTAGGCCCAGATGTTCAACCGCCTTCCGCAATTCGGAGAGCGCGGTAGTAAGTGGGTTTTCGACAGGCACTGCAGGCATAACGATGACCTCATTGTGATCGTTGGTAATCCCACCCTAACCCAAAAACCACCAACTATTTCAAATGCATTTCCGAATGCTCATGCGAGGTTTCTGAGATTCCAGAAGCAAAGCGCGTCTCGTACTTACGAATCTTCCAGATTGTGACGGACAGCACCCAGGCCCCGACAAATGAGGCGACGATAAAGAACCCCATCGAACCGAGGTTAATTGCCGCGATGCGCTTGAAGGGCTCGTGCGCCCCGAGCGAGGTTTTACTAGCCAAAACGCTAACTAACTCAATGGTGCCGATTACCAGGGCCACGAAGATCGATAGACCCGTTGTGGTCAAGTTGTAGTAGATCTTGCGCAATGGACTGGTAAAGGCCCATGAATATGCCTTGGTCATAAAGATACCGTCGAGCGAATCCATGAGTGACATCCCAGCTGCAAAAATCAAGGGAAGAGCAATAATCGCCAAAGGCGGCAATGAACCGCCGACCGTTCCAACGGCAGCTGTGGCCGAGAGGGCAAGCAGTGCGACTTCAGTTGCAGTGTCAAAACCTAGACCGAAGAGCAGCCCGATGGGGTAGAGCTGCCAAGAATGATCGAAGCCTCTTGCGAATTTTCCTTTAAACAAGCGCTTGACTAAGCCACGATCGTTGAGCATCTGGTCCAGGTGCTCATGTGAAAATTTTCCACTCTTGGCTTGACGCCACACTTTTATAATCCCGACCAAAATGATCAGGTTCAAAATTCCCACCAAGTAGAGGAAAAACCCAGAAACGCTTGCCCCGATCGTGCTACCGAGATCGGCGTATGAGGCTTGAAATTCGATCGCCTTCTTCGCCGCAAATGCCACGGCCACCGACATTGCCAAAACGATCGAAGAATGGCCGAGTGAGAAAAAGAGGCCAACTCCAAGCGGCTTCTTGCCTTTGGCTAGCATCAGTCTGGTCGTGTCATCAATGGCCGAAATGTGATCCGCGTCAAAGGCGTGGCGAAGCCCGAAGCCGTAGGCCAAAGCACCCGCGCCGGCGTAAATGAGGGCGCCATGGGCATCCGTCAGCGCGTGAAATGATGGCTGAGAATTGTAATAAATAAATAAACCCCAACCGAGGACGTGTAGGAGAAGAACGAAACCAAGAACACCAAAAAGGGCTGGCAGTTCGTGCCGGTCAAATCTGAGGGCGTGGCGCAGGCTTGGGCGCGCAGTTGCCGGTTGGAGGGCGGCGGTCACGCAGGAAGGTTATTGCAATCCATTCGCATCTACCACTTTTAGCAGAAGATGCAGCCAGGCACTCTCGGACGTATCTTTATCGTGTGTCCAAAGAAAGTTCTAACCCGCCTGCTCAGAGGCTCGAAGGGGTGCGATCTAAGGTCGCCGTCATCGGGAGTGGTGTTGCGGGTCTGACCTCTGCCTACATTCTCCAAAGAACCTGCGATGTGACCTTGATCGAAGCGGACTCGCGTCTTGGCGGTCATGCCCACACTCACGAGCTGATCGATCCATTGACCCTAGAACCCGTGAACGTGGACTCAGGTTTCATCGTCCACAACGAAGCCAATTACCCGACGCTGATGAGGATCTTCAGGGAGTTGGGAGTCCTCACCCAAGCAACGCAGATGAGCATGTCAATCTCTTGCGAGGAATGTGGTCTCGAATACGCAGGCGGTGCGGGATTCAAGGCGATCTTCGCTCGAAAACGGAGACTTCTAGATTTTCGCTTCCTTAAAATGTTGGTGGATATCAAAGGCTTCCATCGTGCCGCGCAAAAACTCTTGGCTAGGTCTGAAGATGCCGAAATTTCACTGGGTGAGTTTCTTTCGCACGGACAATACTCGAACTATTTTAAGCACCATTTTATCGTCCCGCTCATAAGTTCGGTTTGGTCGTGTTCCCAAAGCCAAGCCATGGAGTACCCAGCGAGCTACCTATTTGCTTTTCTTAATAACCACGCGATGCTCAGCGTGACTGGTTCGCCAAAGTGGCGGACCGTTGTTGGCGGTTCTCAGCAATATGTCTCCAAAATTGCCGAAGGTCTGCCTCGGATACGAAGCGGCCAGCCGGTAGTTTCGGTCAAGCGGGGCACACATGATGTGGAAATTGGCTACGCGTCAGGAGAGTTAGAACTTTTCGATCAGGTTGTGATTGCAACCCACGCGGATCAGGCACTGCAGATGCTCGTCAATCCGACAACAAAAGAAGAAGAAGTTTTATCTGCCTTTACTTATTCCAAAAATCAGACGTCGCTCCATCGCAATCCTGCACTCCTACCAAAATCAAAGCGGGCCGGCGCCTCTTGGAATTACGCGATTCCAACATGTGGCGCAAGCGCAGAGCGAGTGGTGGTCAGTTACGACATGAATCGCCTAATGAATCTTGGTGGTAAAACGCCTCACGTCGTAACCCTTAACTCTGATCTCGTCGATCCCAACCGCTTCGATCCGTCGCTAGTTATCAGTGAAATGATCTATGAACACCCGATCTACACGTTGAAAGCTGTTGCGGCACAGAAAGAATTGGCAGCGCTCAATTCACCTTTAATCGCGTTCGCAGGCGCGTACCACGGGTGGGGATTTCATGAAGATGGGGCGCGATCCGGAGCCGCTGCCGCCATTGCGATTGGAGGGAGATGGTGATTCCCGCAATCTACTTCGCAAAAACGACGCATCTGAGAAAAGATCCATTTCAACACGGTTTCACTTATTCAACAATCCACTGGCTTGTAGACGTAGAGGAACTACCGACCTTTCCTGGGTTCAACTTCCTAGTTAAATTCAAGCCGTCAGATCATCTCGGAGATCCGAACAAACCCATCGCCGAGAATGTTCGGACGCTGCTTTCCGAGCGTGGGATCGATCTGGGATCCTCACCGCAAATCCTCATGCTCTCGATGCCACGATCATTTGGTCTCGTTTTCAATCCACTGAGCGTTTTCTGGTGTTTCAACAATGGAACGCTCAAAGCCACCATCGCTGAGGTCCACAACACCTACGGCGGAGAACACGCATACTTCATTGATAATTCGACGGGCGAAGCCGGAAGAATTGTGCTGCCTAAGGCGTTCTACGTATCACCATTCAATGAGGTTGAGGGGAGTTACGAGTTGAACTTGCCATTCCCTGCACCGGATTTGAAGCTCAAAATCACGCTCAAGAGAGAGGGACGGGAAGACTTCACCGCCTCGCTCTATGGGAGCGGTGTCCCAGCGAACTTCCCCAATCTCATTAGGTCGGCCGCCAAGCAATTGATTCCGGCGATCCCCGTTTGGATTCGAATTAGAAAGCATGGAGTTTGGTTATGGGCAAAAGGATTAAAAGTGGTGAGCCGTCCATGAGCAGCGAACAGGTCGAATCTTCGACGATGACTTGGCCAGATGTGGTCAACATTCCACGCGAAAATATTCGGACATTCGTCGCAGAACGGCTCTTCAAAGTCGCGTCGTCAAGATCAGGCGTGACCATTTTGCTTGATCGAGATAAAGATTCGGCCTGGCGCGCGGCGGCCGGGGCACCAACAATTCGAATTCATAATCCGAAGGCCTTTTTTACCCGTCTTGGCCATGCGGGCTTAATTGGGCTCGGCGAGTCTTATATGGCTGGCGAATGGGATTCAGAGGATTTGCCAGCCGCTTTAGGGCGATTCTCGGAACGTCTAGGAAATCTGGTTCCACCCGCGTTGGCGAAGCTACGTGCCGTTTTCTTGCCTCGACACCCGGAGACTCACGTAAACACAATTGAAAGCGCGCGCAAAAATATCGAAGCTCACTACGACTTATCTAACGAACTATTCCAAACTTTTCTGGATGAGACGCTTACTTATTCATCGGCACTTTTCACTGAAGAAGAACCGATTCCCGGTTCAATCTTGGTCGCGGAGTGGGATGAATTAGCCGACGCATCTCGTCGAAAGATCGACCGATTACTTGACCGAACCCGGGTGGGGACAGGAAGCCGCGTTTTAGAAATTGGAAGTGGTTGGGGCGAACTCGCAGTCCGCGCCGCCAGACGAGGTGCAAACGTGACAACTTTGACTCTCTCTAAAGAGCAGGCTGCCTACGTTGAGAATCGAATTGCCGCGGAAGGCTTAAGCGAGTTGATCGAAGTCCAAGTCCGCGACTACCGAGAAGCCGAGGGTCAGTTCGACGCGATCGTATCCGTTGAAATGATCGAAGCAGTCGGTAAAGAACACTGGGTCGAGTACTACCAAACTATCGATCGACATCTGGCGCCAAATGGCCTTGCTGGGATCCAGGCCATCACGATGCCACATGAGCGGATGCTGGTCACCGCGAACACTTACACGTGGATTCAAAAGTACATATTTCCGGGTGGATTTCTGCCTTCGCGGCGTGGTATCCGCGAAGATGTAGAAAAGAACACTTCGATGCGAGTGATCGAGGATTACGCTTTCGGATTTCAGTACGCAGAAACGTTGCGCCTATGGCGTGAACGCTTCGATTCAGCTGCAGAGCGCGTCGAGGCCTTAGGATTTGATGAAACTTTTCGCCGCATGTGGCGCCTCTACTTGGCGTACAGTGAAGCCGGATTCCGATCTCGATACTTAAACGTCTCGCAAATTCTCTTAGCTCGCCCTAGCTAGGATTTTACTAATGAACCCCTCCCTCTCGCTCGTTTTCCACTCTTTGCTTTACGCCGCACCAGCGACCCTAGTTGTGGCGTTGATTACCTGGAGAATCGGAGTTCGATTTCATAAGCACGATGTCGTCGACACGATGTGGGGTCTGGGTTTCATAGCTGCTGTCTATGCTTCGGCCTTCGCAACGCAAGGTCATGGAGATGGTGCGCGTCGATTGTTACTTCTCTTATTTGTGACCATTTGGGGTCTTCGGCTCTCAACGTATCTAGCGGTAAGAAATCATGGTCTGCCACAAGACCCGCGTTACACAGCGATGCTGGCGCGGACGCGAGGTTCAGAAGATTGGTACGCCCTTCGGATCATCTATCTATTACAAACGGTTTCTTTGCTGTTCATCGGACTCCCGCTTAACTTCGGTTTGGTTTCGCAGGGAAAGATCGGTCTTGTCGGTGGGATAGGGATAATCCTCTTTCTTGTTGGGTTCTCATTTGAGGGCGTCGGGGATTGGCAAATGCGTAGATTCAAATCTCGGCCCGAGAATAAAGGCAAAGTAATGGATCACGGACTATGGCGTTACACCCGTCACCCAAATTATTTTGGAGACTTCACACTTTGGTGGGGTCTGTTCCTAATTGGTGCCGAGCATGGGCTAGGCATTTGGACTCTCCCCGCACCAATCTTCATGTCATGGCTGCTCATGAAGAAGACCGGAAAACCTATGCTCGAAAACCAATTGCAGCAAACTCGCCCTGGCTACCGCGATTACATTCTAAAAACCAGCGGATTCTTCCCTTGGCCGCCCAAGCGATAATTCACCAACCCCGACGCTGCCTCTCCCGATTACCAAGCCCTTGCGAATCCTTGCTCCGATAAATCACGTAGGGCCTAAATAGATATTGCGCAGGCGCACTTAACGCGTGTACCAACCGGGTAAAGGGCCAGATCATGAAGAGCAGCAGCGCGCCGATCACGTGGACTCGATAAGACAACGGGGCGCCACTCATTAACTGAGGCTTCGGATGTAGAAAAATAATCGATCTAAACCACGGAGAAACATCAGCTCGATAATTGTGCGCCTTGCCTACTGCGCCCGAGCCCAATACCGTGGTCAGAACACCTAGAACTATGGCACCAAGTAAAAATATGTACATCGCCTTGTCGTTCTTTGTCGTGACCGCAAAGACTGAAGCGACTGTCCGACGACGGTAAATGAGCAGAAGTAATCCAACGATGGTGGCCACGCCCGCGCCAAGACCCGCTGTCACAGCGGTGAGGTGATATTGGCGATCACTCAATCCCAGCGAGGACGTAAATGATTCGGGAATTAGTAAACCTACGACGTGCCCACCAACAACTGCCAACATTCCGTAGTGAAAGAGGGGACTCGCGATTCGCAGGATCCGCTTCTCGTAGAGCTCACTGGAGCGTGAAGTCCAACCAAAATTGTCATATCGATGTCGCAAAATTAACCCGACAACCAAAATGGTGAACGAAACGTACGGCAACGCTACCCACAAGAGGACATCAGGGGTGCTCAGGTTCGAATTCATCGTCGGGCGCCCGATCCTTGGGCAAACGAAGTAATGCTAAATGGCTCAAGTCCCACACTTTCCACGGGCGGGCCCGAGCTAGCTAGTTCGGCCATGCGCGCGCGCACGGTGGGCGTGATTTCAGTCAAGGTGGCAAGCACCGCATCAAGAACGTGGAAATAGACGGATCCCATCTGCATTAGCGCATCGCGCATCAATCCGATCGGGGCCAGGTGCTCATGAAGCAAGGCCTCGCCATTTAGCGGATCAACGGATGCGAATTCAAGGACGACGGCGATGTGATCGGCGAGTTCGCGCTTGTCTAAGTCATACCCCGCGTCCCGATAAACCTCTTTGAAACGCAAGATGGCCTGTCCTCGGTTACGCGTGTCTCCATCCGTCCAGTATGACAAGTATGGGCATGCCTTCCGCTTCATATCGAAGATGCCTACGTAGTGCTGCTGAATATCTCGAAGTGGAGTGTCATGAAGGTGAGCAAGAAACGATTCGAGGGGAATGCGCATCTTCCCAGGAAGGCTCCCAACCGCGCCAGCGATGAGATCCAACTTCGCTAACAGTTCTTCGTCCGGGTAGTAGAGCAGCCAAGCCGAAGCAAGTCGTGCTGCTGCTAACTCGCTACTCATTTGGAGCCCCTTTTCCATCCCAGTTGAGGAGATTGGCGCGTCCGCTCAGATCTTCAACCGGAACGATCACCTCCGAAGTCTGACGTTGCTTTAGAGCATGGAAGGATTCGATCGAAACTGGAACTGGTCGCCCCGACGATTCTCCGAATGGCCCCGACTTGTATATGTCTGGCCCTACAGAGTCGCTAACAGAGCATGCGAGCTCTTCCAATTCGTGGCCGATCTCCGCGTGAGCCTTGGGGATGACATAGCGATCTTCGTACTTTGCAATTGCTAAGAGACGATAAAGGCTACGAATTTCGGTTTCACTCATACCGACGCTGGCGGGAATTTCTGGACGGGTCTGCCGGCCGAGGTTTTCATCGCGCATATATGAGCGCATCGATGCAAGAATCTTGAGCGAGTGCATTACCGGTTTGATATCGCCAGCGGTAAAGAGTTCAGCAAGGTACTCGATGGGAATCCGCAGTTGATCAAGGGCGCCAAAGAGATTCCCGTGTTCCTCTGCATCGTGCCCGGTATCGCGAAGTGCTTCAACGACTGGCGAAAGTGGAGGGATGTACCAGACCATTGGCAACGTGCGATATTCCGGATGCAAGGGAAGGGCAACCTTGAATTCCTTGGCCAAGCGATAGACCGGAGATTTTTCGGCTGCCTCAAGCCAGTCCGCCGCGATCCCATCTCGAAGCGCCGCCGCTTGAACGTCTGGGTCATGTGGATCAAGAATGAGATCCAATTGGGCCTGATAAAGCGCCTGCGGATCCTCAGTCGCTGCCGCAGCAGTGACTTTGTCTGCGTCGTATAGGAAGAGTCCTATGTAACGGAGCCGACCAACACATGTCTCGGCGCAGACGGTTGGTAGGCCCACCTCGATGCGCGGATAGCAGAAGGTGCACTTCTCGGCTTTGCCCGTGCGGTGATTGAAATAGACCTTCTTGTAGGGACAGCCGGTGACGCACATGCGCCAGCCTCGGCAGGCATCTTGATCTACGAGAACAATGCCATCTTCGCTCCGCTTATACATAGCACCAGATGGGCATGCGGCAACACAGGCAGGATTTAGGCAGTGCTCACAGATGCGTGGCAGATAAAACATAAAAGCTTGCTCGAATTCGAGCTTTACTCGATCTCCAACCTCATTCTTGATCTTTTTCAAGATCGGATCGTCAACTGCGAGTTCGGGTCCACCCGCGAGATCATCGTCCCAGTTTGCCGACCATGAAATTTTCATTGGTTTACCTGTGAGTAACGATTTAGGTTGAGCGACTGGTGTGTGCTCACCAAGTGGGGACGAGATCAACGTTTCATAGTCGTACGTCCATGGTTCGTAGTAATCCGTAATTCCGGGTAGACGCGGATTGCTAAAGATCTTGGCAAGACGCGAAAGTCTTCCACCCGAGCGCAGTTTCAACTTGCCGCGCTTTAGAACCCAACCGCCTTGCCACTTCTCCTGGTCTTGATACGTGCGTGGATACCCCTGGCCAGGACGGGTCTCCACGTTGTTAAACCACGCGTATTCAAGCCCAGGACGATTCGTCCAGGCCTGTTTGCAAGTGACCGAGCAGGTGTGACAGCCAATGCACTTGTCCAGGTTCATTACCATGCCGATTTGGGCCATAACACGCATTAGTAAACGACCTCCTGCGAACGACGGCGAATAACAGTTACTTCGTCACGTTGATTCCCCGTCGGTCCTAGATAGTTGAATGCAAAGGACAGTTGGCCGTATCCACCAACAAGGTGGGTTGGTTTGATCATCAATCGGGTAAGCGAATTGTGAACACCACCACGCAGGCCGGTGATCTCGGTTCTCGGTACATCTATCGTCCGATCCTTCGCGTGATACATGTATACGGTGCCAGCCGGCATCCGGTGCGAAACGATGGAGCGCGCAACCACAACACCGTTGCGGTTATATGCCTCAATCCATTCGTTATCCTTCACGCCGATAGTTTCTGCATCTTGCGGACTCATCCAGATCTCGGGTCCACCACGCGAAAGTGAGAGCATAAATAAGTTGTCTTGGTACTCGGAGTGAATCGACCATTTTGAGTGCGGCGTCAAATATCGCACGGTTACTTCTTTGCCAGCACCAAGACCCTGATCACCATAGATCCTGTGCATGTTCAGCGGAGGTCGGAAGGTTGGCAAACATTCACCGATCTCGCTCATCCAATCGTGGTCAAGAAAGAAGTGCTGACGACCAGTAAGAGTGTGCCACGGCTTTAGTCTTTCAACGTTGATCGCAAAAGCCGTATATCTGCGACCACCATGCTCGCTCCCTGACCACTCAGGGCTCGTGATGACCGGCACCGGTCGAGATTGGGTATCGGCGAAGGTGATTCGCTTCCCTTCGTTATCGCGTGCCAGATCTGCGAGTGGTCGACCAGTGCGCTCTTCAAGAAATTCGAAGCCAGCCACGGCGACTCGCCCATTAGTGGTTCCAGAAAGGGCCAGGATCATCTCACAAGCATTTGTATCGGTTACCAACGATGGTCGTCCCGCGGCAGGGCCATCTTTAATCACCCCATTTACTCGCGCAAGGATCCCGACCTCAATGGTTGGATCGACGTGAACTCCTTTGGTCAGCGTGCCAAGTTTTTCAACCAGCGGTCCAAGCGATGACATCTTCGCACCGATCGTGCGGTAATCGCGTTCGACGGTAACAAACTTTGGTGCCGTCTTGCCCGGTATGAGTGGGACTTCACCCTTGTGCCAGTCGCGTACGACGCCGCCTGGCAGCGCCATTTCATCCGCAGTGTCGTGAAGCAACGGCACCGCGACGACATCAGTGACTGATTCCAGATAACCAGGCGCGAGTTCTGACACTTTCCGGCCAAGCGCCTGGAAAATTTCATAATCGGTCTTTGTCTCCCACGGTGGATCGATCGCGGGGGAAAATGCGTGGACGTATGGGTGCATGTCAGTGCTCGAAAGATCGTGTTTCTCGTACCAAGTCGCGGCAGGAAGCAAGATATCGCCGAATAGACCCGTACTTGTCATGCGAAAATCAATGCTGACCAATAAATCCAGTTTTCCTTCTGGCGCTTCTTCGCGCCAAGTGACTTCCTGAGGTCGTACCTCTTGCACACTCTCGTTAGCCCGAACCGAGTTATCCGCCCCAAGCAAATGTCGAAGGAAGTATTCATTCCCTTTGCTCGAGGAGCCAAGTAGATTCGCCCGCCATACCGTAAGAACGCGCGGCCAATTCTCAGGCGCATCAGGATCTTCAATTGCAAACTTAACATCACCTGATTGAAGAGCGTCGGCCAAGAAGTCTGATGGAGTTTTGCCTAGATCCTCAGCGCGCTTGGCGATTTCAAGGGGATTTACATCAAAGGTTGGGTAGGTGGGCATCCAACCCGAACGCGCAGATTGGGCGAGCGTGTCAATAAGTGCGCGATCTTTAAATCGTCCTTCACCTAACGGCGAGGCGAGAGCATCCGCACCTATTTGGTCATAGCGCCATTGATTGGTATTCACGTAGAAGAATCCAGTGCCGATCATTTGGCGTGGTGGGCGTGACCAATCGAGACCAAAGGCCAACTGTGCCCAACCGGTAACTGGGCGGACCTTTTCTTGACCGACGTAATGAGCCCAACCGCCGCCATTGACCCCTTGGCAACCCGTGAGCGTGATGAGGGCGAGGAAAGTGCGGTAAATCGTGTCGGAGTGGAACCAATGGTTTGTCCCAGCGCCGAGAATGATCATTGATCGACCACCTGAATCTGCTGCATTCTGCGCAAATTCTCGTCCGATACGTGCAGCTTGTTCCGCCGGCACTCCGGTGATTTCTTCTTGCCAGGCAGGCGTGTAGGGCTTTGGATCGTCATAGCCACTTGGCCAATCACCAGGTAGCCCGTCGCGCTTAACGCCATACTGCGCGAGCATTAGATCAAAGACGGTGGTGACCAGGCGCTCGCCATTTTTTGTCGCAAGACGCGCTGCAGGCACGCCTCGTGAAAGAACGCCGCCTTTCTCGTCTTTATCTTGTCCAATATCAAAGCGCGGGAGCAAGACCTCAGCGGTTTCGGAATTTTGTGACCCGAAGAATGAGAGTGCTGGATCAACCCCCTCAAGATCGAGATTCCACTTCCCTTTACCTGATTCATTAAACCTAAAACCCAGAGAGCCATTCGGCACATATGGCTTCCCAGTTTGCGAATCAATTAGAACTGTCTTGAACTCAGCACCCTCGTTCTCATCGCCGAGATCAGCCGAAGTAACGAATTTGTCTGGAACCCAAGCGCCATTCTTCTCCCGCAGGGTCACCAGAAATGGCAAGTCGCTGTACGTTTTTACATATTCGACGAAACGCGGGATCTGACGATCAATGAAGAATTCCTTCAGAATCACATGGCCCATCGCCATCCCAAGAGCACCATCAGTCCCCGGGTGCGGCGACATCCACTCGTCGGCAAATTTTGTGTTATCTGCATAATCCGGCGATACCGCAATTACTTTCTGTCCACGGTAACGCGCTTCCGCCATGAAGTGAGCGTCGGGTGTGCGAGTCACCGGAACATTCGAGCCCCACATGATCAAGTAAGAGGCATTCCACCAGTCAGCAGATTCCGGAACATCTGTCTGATCACCAAAAACTTGTGGCGCTGCCACGGGCAAATCGCAGTACCAGTCGTAGAACGAAAGCATCGCACCACCCATGAGTGAGATGAAGCGTGCGCCAACCGCGTGAGATGCCATAGACATTGCGGGGATCGGCGAGAAGCCGAAGATTCGATCGGGCCCATACTCTTTTGCGGTGTAGAGATGCGCCGCTGCAATAATCTCAGCGACTTCATCCCAGCCAACTCGAACCAAGCCACCTTTACCTCGTGCGCGTTGATACCTCTTACGGGTGTCGGAGTTCTGCACTACAGCCGCCCAGGCGTCAACTGCGTCCAGGCCCTTCGCCTTCTCCTTGCGATATGCATCGAGGAGAACACCGCGGATATACGGGTAGCGGACGCGAGTTGGAGAGTAGGTATACCAAGAAAATGCTGCCCCACGCGGGCAACCTCGAGGCTCATATTCCGGTGTGTCAGGACCAATTGAGGGGTAATCCGTCTGCTGCGTTTCCCAAGTGATGATTCCGTCTTTTACATAAACTTTCCAAGAGCAAGATCCGGTGCAGTTAACCCCGTGCGTGCTTCGCACTACCTTGTCGTGGCTCCATCGATCGCGGTAAAAAACATCACCATCACGCCCACCTTTTTTAGTGATCGTTCGCAGATCCGGTGACGTTTCACCCGCGTTAAAGAACCGTCCAGCCTTTACGAGAAATTCTGCGACTGCGGGACTTGATTCATTCTTACTCTTCATCATCAATCCGTTCTGCGCTGATTCCTGCGATATTTGTTGGATCAATTGTGCGAGCCGGAGTTAGGTCGACTCGACTCAAGTGTGCTACACAAATTCCTGTTTTGACCCAAACATCAAGACGTTTGAGGGTGATAGGTTGAGTTGACCGCGAAAGTAATTCCGTTACAAGCGCGGCATGTACGTCACACACTCGTGGTTGCGCTTCAACGATCGCAGCGTACGGACACTCAGTAATCGAAATTTCATCACCGACAGCATTGCCGGAAACCGCAAAACCCACGTTTTGCAAAGCTTTCATCAATTGATCAACAGCCTCATCACCGTCCGACGGCGTAACTCCTGAGACACCTGCCGCGGCGGCATCAGCCCAGCGTTTCGCTGCGTGATCCATCAGCGCGGGGTCATCGGTCTGTCCCAGTTGATGCACGAGCGCGTCGGCGAGCATCTCATAAGGTGAGGGTTTCTTCACGGCGGCTCGGTAAAGCCACATGGGGCGCCCGCGACCTGCAGAGGGTGCTTGCTCCCGCTCAATCTCAGCGGTAGCAAGGAGCGAATCTAAATGAGTACGCACAGTATTTGGATGGAGTCTTGAGGCGAGCGAGAGTTCCTGAATACTCACGAGTTCTCGTCGGCCTTGGATCGACTCAAGCAAGATCGCCCGGCTGCCCAATGTCTGCATAGCACCGGAACTTAGCATCGAATTGTGATCAATTTGTTTTGCACCGTGATTATTGGTGGCTCATCCCGAACCAGGTATAAATCGCCGCCGAGAGAGCGACCGCAGTGAGCAAGATGAATCCGATCGTGTAACTTCCAGTCCGGCCGAAAACTAGACCCATAACGAGCGGCGGTATAAAGCCCCCTAGTCCACCAGCTGCGCCAACGACCCCGGTTACTGATCCGACGGATTGGGCTGGGGCCATCCGAGCGACGAGCGCGAAGCAGGCTCCGGCTGCCGCTCCGAGACCCGCGGCCATGCCCAGAAAGGCCAGCGTCGCCAGCGGAACAAGCTCAAGATGAAAGGAGGCCACCCCCGCGAGAAGAGTGACGAGGGTGAAACAACCTGTGAGAACCGGAACCGGATGAAAGCGGTCGGAGAGCCAACCGCCAATAGGTCGAGCGATGACTGCGAGAACCACGAACCCAGCAGTGCGCGAAGCGGCATCCGCCTGGGTCAATCCGTAGGCATTCTTCAGGTAGGTAACTAGGTAGACGCTAAAGGCTACAAAACCACCAAATCCAACTGCATAAAGGGCGGAAAGCCTCATGGTGATGCCCATTCGCATCGTTGTCCACGTGCGATTCCAGAACCCACCGTCAATTTTTCCCGGTGTCCGGGCATCTCGAACCAAAATAATCGCAAGAAGCCCGTAGACCGCGAGTACCACGGTGACCAGCAAAAATGGGAATGAGCGGGTGTGCGCCTCGGCCAGCTTCACCGTCGTAAATGCAGAGATCGCAGTTCCGCCCATACCAGCGCCAAAAATGCCAAGGGCAAATCCTCGTCGCTCGGGTGGGAACCAACTGTTTACAAGTGGGATTCCGATCGCGAAGGTGGTTCCGCCGAGTCCGAGGAAGAACCCGCCGATCAGGAGTTGGTTCAAACTTTCCCCGAAAAAAGCCAGATAAAGCAGTGGGAGCATTGTCAAGAAACTAATAACCGGGAACATAACCCGGGCCCCGTACCGATCGGTTAAAGCACCCACGGGGATCCGACCCAAGGAGCCGACCAGGACTGGGAGGGCGACGACTAAGGCTTGCTGGAAGGACGTTAGGCCGAGGGAGTTTTTATACGCAGGCCCGAGTGGCCCAATTAAAGCCCAGGCCCAAAAGTTGAGACCAAATCCCATCGTTGCCAGCAGTAATTGCAGATAGGCACCTGGGCGGATGGGGGTGGCCGAGGAAGTGGAAGAAGTCGGTCTCTGGAATTCCATGTTCGTCACAACTGGAGCGTATTGGATTTTCACCGGGTTTAATCCCTTCGCTTGTAATTAAATAGGTGATCTGCACCTCATCTCCCGCGCATCGGACGGGTGAGAATTCATTTGAAACGATAATTACTTGTTTTTATTGCCGGCAAGGTGAAGTATTCGAAACATGGAAACCGGCAGCCTGACCGATCAAAGCGTCGAGACTGTCTTTGGCGTGAGTCGGAGTGATGTAATCGCGAAGTTGCGAGATAACGCTCAGCCACTGAGCGTTGCCGAGGTCGCAGAGTTCACCGGACTCCATCTCAACACAGCGCGGTTTCATCTGGACGGACTAGTCCGAGACCGGATTGCGACCCGAATTATCGAAGAGCGAGACGGTCCGGGACGGCCACGAGTTCTGTATTCCATTCGAGTTGGCATGAGCGGGCCACGCAGCTTTAGCTTGCTCGCGGAAATGCTCACCGGTCTGATCTCCTCACTTGAGGGCGCTGTGTCAACGTCTTTGGACGTCGGGCGAACGTGGGGACGTCGATTGGTTGAGCGCCCCCTGACCACAGAATCAATCAGCGCCGACCAAGCTTTGGCGAGCCTTCATGGGGTGCTCGATGCGATCGGATTTCAGCCCGAATTCTCAACCACAACGGCGGGAAAAGTAGAGGTGCTTCTCCACCACTGCCCGTTCCAAGAAGTGGCAGAAAAACACACGAACGTCGTATGTGCTCTGCACCTTGGCCTAATGCAAGGCGCTCTGCTCGAGTTGGGCGCGCCAATCGAAGCCGATTCGGTAAAGCCATTCGTGAAAACGAATTTATGCACGGCGGCACTTCGGATCATTTCGGTCGATGCGACGTGACCGCCCAGGTAGTGAATACCGTTGGGTCACGACGAAAAACCTCACGTCCTCGACTCTTTCTCGGCGGGCTAGGCGTTTTGGCGCTTCTTGCCGGTTTGTGGGCGGGATTGATTCTGCTCAAACTTGACGTAGCGAGCCCACGCGCGCACTTCGAAGATGTACATGGACCGCTGATGGTCCTGGGCTTTTTTGGAACTCTGATCACCTTGGAGCGCGCCGTAGCTCTGGGCTATCGAGCGGGATACCTAGCACCGACTTTGTCTGGCCTCGGCGGAGTTGCCCTGATAAGTGGCTTACCTTTAATCGTCGGAGAATCTCTCCTCGCGTTGGCTGGCTTTGGACTCGTCGCTCTATACGTCGCTGCTTCGCTTCGACAGATGAGCCTTCACATGGCGGTTATGACAGTCGGTGCATTCGCTTGGGTTGTTGCGGTTCTTGCCTGGATAAGCGGACGAGATGTCGCGCTTCTCGTCCCACTGTTGGCGGCCTTCCTTGTGCTGACAATCGCAGGGGAACGACTTGAGTTAGCTCGCGTCATCCGAGTTACCGGCCAAGCTCGACTCAGTTTCGTAATTGCCGGAGGGATCTTCGCTTTCGGGGTTACCCTCTCATTGGCTACCGTCTCGCTCGGTGTTCGAATCGCCGGTGTCGGACTAGTTGGGCTTGCGGCTTGGCTTGCTAAGCACGACGTTGCGCGCCGCACGGTTCGCCAATCCGGTCTGACGCGATACATGGCGGTTTGCCTGCTCACCGGCTACGCCTGGCTCGCAATCGGCGGCCTTCTTTGGTTGTCTTTCGGCAACCTTTCTGATGGCGCAGCTTTTGATGCAATGTTGCACGCTATTTTTCTCGGATTCGTGATGGGCATGGTCTTCGCGCATGCGCCTGTAATTGTTCCGGCCGTGTTCCACGCAGCGGTGCCGTATCGCAGTCGCTTCTACTGGCACTTCCTCCTACTCCACTTCTCTTTGTTACTCCGGATCATCGGTGGCGACCTCGCCGCCAACCGCCTCTGTTGGCAGATCGGTGGCATTCTCAACGAACTGGCAGTACTCGTCTTCATCGCTTCAACCGGTATTGCCGTAGCGCAGGGACGCAAAAATGTTACTCACTGAACTACTCACCTCACCGGCGACGGAAGGTACGTTGACGGAACTTCTGCACGAGGTAATCGATCCAGAACTTGGCATCAATATCGTCGACCTCGGGCTGCTCCGCGATATCTCTATCGCCCCCGATGGTGGAGTCCTTGTCGTAATGACGCTAACTACACCCGCCTGCCCGCTTGGTCCTTACATCACCGAAGAGATTCGTCAATTGCTTGGGCAAGTCACGACCATCAGCAATGTCGAGGTGGAAGTCGTGTGGTCACCCGCGTGGGACCCCGAACACGACATGAGCGATCAAGCTAAAAAATTGCTTGGCTGGACCCATTGATTTTCCCCTTCCGTGAACGGCGGCTCCGCTCACTCTGCTTTTCGGTGAGCGGCGGCTCCGCTCACCTTGAGCGGCGGCTCCGCTCACTAAACCCCAATCCAGAATCCCTCAAACACAAGGAGTATCAATATGACAATTACCGCTGACGTGGTCAGTGCCATCACCGACCACCACACTGAACTGCAAGCCGCGCTCTCGGCTAGGGTCGAAGAAGTGATCGAGAGTGCTCGAGCCGATCAATCACAAGGACCTGCACTGGCTGCGCTTAAAGCGTTACTCGCTCATGACATAGTGCCGCACGCACGTGCCGAGGAGGACGTGCTCTATGCGGCGGCGAGCTCCAAAGAGTTGCGCTTGCTCGTCGCTGGAATGCTCTTCGAACATGAAACTCTGCTTGCGCTCGCTGCAGAACTGGGGACGGCACCTTCGGCCGTTGATGCATCCGGAATCGCTCGAGCAATTCGAGAAATTTTTGTTGGACACGTGCGACGAGAAAACGAATTGCTGCTCCCCGCACTCGCTGCCGACCCGAACGTTGATCTAGTGGCGTTGCTTCCTTTTATGGAAGAACGATTCAACGCCTACCGTGAGCCGACTCGGCTGTTGCCAATGGCCGGTCCAACCCCAACCGGCCCTGACCACGAATTAGACGTGCGAAATGAACCGCCAGCAACGCGCCATGAGTTGATTTTTCAAACGTATGCAGCAACGCCACTCGGTGAAGCCTTCGTACTTGTGAATGACCACGACCCCAAGCCGCTCTATTACCAATTCGAGGCCGAGGAGACCGGAAAGTTCGATTGGAATTATCTCGAATCTGGTCCCAAGGTATGGCGAGTTCGCATCGGGCACAACGCCAACTAACGGCTCTCTATTCAGGTTGCCTGGAACGGCGCACTCTGCTCTGGTAACAAAATTTGCGGCTGCCAGAGCAGAGTGCGTAGTAGGTGAACCACCATGGCCACGAAGGTCAGAATCCACGCGCCGAGAGCCACCCAAATTTCAGTGTGACCAATTGTGGCGACGATCGGGAGATGATCGGCCTGACCTAAGTAGTACGCCGCGACACCGTACATTCCGAGTGGGAAGACGATGCTCCATAAAGTCGCTTCATAGCGGAGCGGAACCCGGTTTTTAACGTGACGCCACCAGCCTGCGGCCACGAGCACGGGTATGAGCCAACTTCCGAACGCCCAGAAGACAACCGATAGCCCGGCAATAAGTCCACGTGTGGCAACGACAATTGGAGCTTCGGCCATCTCGACGATGCGTGCTCCCGCGAGGACTGTTATCGCGGTTGCTCCCATGGCCACCCAGTAGGGCGGGTTCAAATCGATCGGACTAAGCGGATAGAGCATCAGCCGTGCGCCTACGAAGATGCCAGCAGCACCGTACAGAAAGATTCCGACCGACCACGAGAGAACTGCAAGGAGCGCCAACTCGCGCCGTCCGAAAATCACCGTCGGCTCTAGGCTGGCGGCCAGCACGGCGACCGACTCGCTGGCTACCACCCAGATGAACCAAGTCCCGTTTGCGCCGGCAAGGACTGGACGATCAGCGCGGCCGAGCAGTGCTGTCCAAGGCACGATGTATCCGAGCGCGAGCCAACTGAGCCAGCCCACGGTGAGAAGTAAAAAAGCGAACCGGTGAACACCCGCGAGGGCGAGTCGGGTGCCCAGCACATCGGAACTCGCCACAAAGGTGAAGAAGCCGAAGCCTCTACGCGGATCTGCAAAATCGATGCGCAGTTGTGCAGGAAACGCGATCGCTCGCCAGATATTCAGGGCCACCAGGACGAGGTAACTGATGATCGAAATCCAGAGTAAAACTGTCGAAAGAATAGGCAAATTCTCATTGTGCATCCCGACTGAGAGAATGCCAGTGCTCATGACTAGAGCAAAATAACCGGGATTAAGCGTGGCAACAGCACTACTGATCGCAGTTCGCTCCGCACTCGTCATCACAGCAGAGTAGCCCCGCGCGGCCGGAATGAAAGGCCTAATTCCCTTGTGATTTATTCCGCGACGTCGCTAATTGCTGAATTACCGCTGCGGCAATTTTTACGTCGGCGCCGTTGGCAACTGCAATGCCTAAAAGGTAAGTAGTTATCGGTGCCGCGGGACGAGTCACATTGTGGGCGGCATCGCGAGCCACATCGAGCAGCAGGTCAACATCAACGTCGACCTGCAAGTCAAGAGCCGCTTTAACTTCAATAATCCAATCGTCCATCGTTATCGCTCCTTCAATAAGATGTGCGTGCCTTCGCGCATCTTCGAGATTCTGCAGAGTATCTACGTCTGAGAGATTCCAACCGTCCTGCTGATTATAACTTTGATATTGCAGTTCATCGACGAGGCGTTTCATCGAACCGTTTGTCGGATCACCGATTCGTGCCAACGCGTTCCGTACCGATTGTGATCGATACGCGGCGCAAAGTGGTTGAAGTTTGCCTTGTTTATCTACTGGCACTATTGCATCGATTCCATCTGGAGCACAATCTAAAATTTTCAATAGATCGAGTCCCAATTCGCCGACGAATGGCATATCAGTAGCCAAGAGTAAAAACTTGTCATTCGTAACGTGCCCCAACCCCGCCGCCAGCGCAGCCAAGGGGCCGGTCCCAATCGGCTCTTCGCGAGTAATAATGACTTCGCGGGTATTGCTCTCCGAATATTCGCCGACCACAATCACCTGGACCTCATCCGAGATGGGACGCAGGACTCTTTCAATCATGGAGATTCCGTTGATAGTGGTACTCGCCTTATCCCGCCCTAATCTACGGGCGCTACCGCCTGAGAGAACCACAACGCTGAATGTCATGTCTTGCCTCAATCGCTCGCGATTAAAACCCAACTGAATTTGCTCGAACGCATCCAACGGACGAACCAAGCCACCGGGGAGATCAGGACAAACCTAAGCACCGCCGCAATGACGATTCCTTCGATTAAACCGACCAAAACATCCTGTGGATAGTGCACCCCCACGTAAACCCGAGCGAACGCCATTAACAGGGCGAACGCGAGCGAGATGAAGCCAAGACGTTTTGAAACATAGAACAGCGTGAGCGTAACCGCACCAGCCAAGATGGCGTGATCGCTGGGAAAAGACCAGTCGTGACCTTTCACTAGCAGCACAAGGACATTCGGAATCTTGTTGTAAGGCCGCTGCTCTCCGACAGCACCAGCCACCGGCTGGTTAATTACAAAAGCAAGAACGGCAAGAACTGGAGCAAGAAGTGCAGACGCCATTACACGATCCGGTTGGCGTCGGGCATACCACCAAGCGATCAGCATCAGGATCGCAAAAACACCGAGACCGTACTTAGCGTATGCAGCCATCGGCGTATGCAGCCATGACGTATGCCGCGAAAAATTATTAATATCTAGGTAAAGAGTGCTGCCCATTGTCACAGCCTAGAGTCAATTACGGTGGAGTTCCGCCAGGCAGTAGGACGTAACTTGGATTGTAAATGGCAAAGGCGCCATCGTGTTCGCCGACCATCCCTTCAGCCCTAACCGAGGCCCCCACCGCTAGTCCATAGATTCGCTCGCGTCCCAAGAAATGAAGCGTAATTCCACCCGTTTTATCCCATACCTCTACCTCCAGGGAAGGTGAGGACGCCTGTGGTGCAACACGCATCGCCGAGATCTTGCCCTCGATGATCGCCCGCTTACGCCACCTAAGTTCACCTATCGGAATTTGCCCCTCGGGCCCCGTATTAGTAGGCGACCAATCTGTCTCGCTCTCCACGACGCGCGCCTTAATGACGACGGGTCCCGTCGGAACGAGTGCCTCTATGGCAACGGACGCATCTTCTGAAACAGCGAGGATCCGTTCGACATCAAAGGGAACGATCGTCGCAACCACACGCGGTAATTGGCTAACGCCCCTGGCGATTGTTTCAGCGGTGTTGTCGTGTAGGAGTCTTCCCAGGAAGGGCGAGTAAGAACGACGAGGAAGCAGAAGAGTTAACTCAACGCCTTGATTGGCCGTAACTCGGAGTGAATAATCCGCAACAGCATTGGAAAGTCGTCGATCGGGACAATCAATCAGAGACAGAGGAATATCACTGACCGACATGGAATCCGCCCATGCCTTCTGAACGACTTGAGCATGCTGATCATCGACGACAAAGTGAACAGCACGAAGCGAATGTGGCCGAAGACTCCGCGCGTATCTCACGGCGCCTGCGGTGGCCAAATCAACTGAATCAACCAGGACTGTTATGTCATGTCGTGCGATATTCGTAGATGCACCCGCCGTCGCGTTTACAGCCAGAATCTCGTTCTCTCTTACGTATTGTCGATGCAAACGAATCAACCCAATGACCGCGATTGGGAAGATTAGAAGCACGAGCCAGGCGCCCTCGGTGAATTTAGAGACTGCAAAAATAACGACGATGATCATCGACGTTATGCCTGACGTAAGATTTACCGCCATTCGCCGACGCCAGCCATTTTCTTTCCGAACAAAAGCACGCTTTGCCATCCCGAAACCAGCCATCGTGAAACCTACAAAAACGCCGATTGCATAGAATGCAACGAGCTTATCTACGTGGGATCCGATGACGAGTAGCAAGGCAATCGCAAAAGAGGTCAGCACGATAATGCCATTGGAAAATGCGAGTCGATGACCCCGCTTCATTAACTGCCGTGGCAAGAAGCCATCCTCCGCGATGAAGTTTGCTAAGAACGGAAAGCCACTGAAAGGAGTGTTCGCGCCGGTGTAGAGCACAAGCATGGTCGCGAGCTGTACGAGCAAATAGAGTGAGTGACCAAGGACACCGCGACCTAAAATATTTGACGCTATTTGCGAAATCACAGTCGGTGTCCCACTGGTATATGGAAAAGCATGAGTCTTGTAAGCAAACCAGGACACACCAAGAACGAGAGTACCGAGAATTGCACTCATTATGGTCAACGTTCTGCGAGCGTTTCGGCCTTCAGGCGGCTTAAAAAGGCTAACCCCATTCGAGATTGCTTCGAGACCAGTGAGGGACGAGCCGCCGTTTGCAAAGGCGCGCAGTAAGTAAAAAATTGACCCCAAGGCGAGCAGTCCGTGCGCTGTTCCGATGTGCTCTACGCCATGTGTGGGGATCGGATATCGAACTAGATGACCAGTGGCCTCCCTAATCAAGCCGACGACCAGAACGATGGACATTGAAGCCACGAAGAAATAAGTTGGGAATGCGAAGGCTTTTCCTGCCTCTCGAACGCCGCGTACATTCCCGTAAAAGAGAATGAGAACTACCCCAATTGTTATGGTCAGATTCCACGGGCCTAATACGGGAAAAGCTGAAACAAGGGCTGCGGTACCCGCCGCCGATTGGATTGCGACCGTCACAACATAATCAAGCATTAATGCTACTGCCGCCACTTGCGCGACTATGGGACCAAAGTTATCGCGGGCAACCACATAGGAGCCACCCGTGTGGGTATATACCGAGACAACCTCTCGATATGACAGGGTGACGACAAGAAGCACCGCAAGAATAACCAACGTCATGGGCATCAGAATGGCAAAGGCTGCGACGCCAAAAAAAGGAATCAAGGCGACTAAAATCTGCTCGCTGCCATACGCCGAGGATGAGATGCAATCCGACGAGAGCACGCCAAGCGCGGTTACTTTAGTGAGCCGTTGATGGCCTAGGGCGTCCCTTGTTAGCGGATATCCGAGTAGCTTCCGTTTGAGTCGGTAACTGATCGAGTCCTTCGCGTGGGTATGAGGCGCGAGTGGAACAGGTGGAGTACCGGCATCTGACCACGAAGTTGTCACTGCAGAAAGGTACCTCCTCTATAAGTACGTCGTGGATAAAAGTAGCTAATTGAGATAGACGATTCGCAATCTTTACGCCGTCGTTACGTGCCTAAATTTTAGGTGTAGTAACTACATCCCCGGAGCGGAACTCCTGCCGGTGCGAACCGTTGAGCAACCAAACAGATTGCCGTCCCTGCACGGTCCACTGATATGGCCCACCGACCATCGCAGTATCTTCATCAATCCCGATCACAATTACACCATCTGGCACGTCGGAGAATCGTGATAATAATTCGGGAATCCTCGTGAACATGCGATCAAAATGCGGCAGGACTCGCAGATGCGGTAGAAGGCCAAGGCCGCGCGTTGGCTCTTGCATAGGTAAGCGAAATGCTGGAACCCAATCCGTGAGCGCCATCGCGCCAGCACTGCAACCAGCGAGCGCCGCTCCACCCTGCCACTCCTTGACGATTGCTCTCCACAAAGCCGTCTCGTGTAGGGATTTCGCCAGGTGGCTGGGATTGCCACCTGATAGATAAATGAGCCCTGCGCCTTTGACCAGTTGCGCAATGTCGGGATCGTCTGCGTCCTTTTTATCACGGACGCGAAGCGGTACCGATTCGACGCCTAAACGTTCCGCTTGAACTTGACCAAGGCGCACCCAATAGTCAAGCGATTCGTCATTTTCGAGCCCAGCAGCAAGGGGAATCTGGACATATTTGCTGGGGCGCCCATTAAGCAACTCGCGTTCAATTTCAAGCATTACCGGCAAATATTCGCCAGATCCCACCAACGCAAGTGGCCCAGGATTCACGTCAATTCAATTTCCCAGGAAGACTCGTTGGAATCATCCTTGATTATGACTTTCAACTCAGTTAATCGGTCGCGAATGCTATCCGCCTCGTCCCACCGTTTGTTCTGACGAGCCAGTTGTCGCGCCTCAAGAAGCGCATCCACATAAGGACCAACGATCGAACGCACGTCGACTCGAGGGCTCGCGGCTAACTGTCCAAGTCGGGTGATGAGTGCGTGCACTACTGCGCGCGTATCAATATCTCGATCTATCTCGTCCAAATTAAGTAATGCCTCGACCGCATCATTGACTCGACCCGACTCAATCATCTCTTCCACGTGTCGCAAGTTCAGCCGTTCCGCGGATTCGACTTTTACATTTGCAAGTCGCGTGCCTGCATGAGCCGCAATATCTGCGACGGAAACCGTTTCGCCGGCTGGCACCGTCCAAAGATGACCGCCCATTCGCACCGTCATACCGCCGCGACCAAAAACATGCGCTAGTTGTTCATCGAGATCTATGCGTAGGCCGGTGTGTTCGTCGATCCCCAGAATGAATGTGTCGACGGGCAATTGTTCTTCAAGTAAGGAAAGTCGCCGTTCACCTAAGTAACAAAAACGAGTGTCGTGAGTACCACCTTCGGCATTATCAAAGTGTGGAATTACCGCAGCCTTAAGTCCGGTCGCTTTGCTTAGAAGATCCATGCCCTCACGCCATGATGGTCGTTCGCCCACTTTATAAATTTCGTACACCGGCACCGTATGCGTACCGGCGGTCAACGCAGCAGCGGACGCGAATACGACGACGCCGCGATCAAGCACGTCTTCGAGTGCTGCCGCCATCCCGCTCTGTTGCCAGACGCCCAATGCATAGGTTGGGCTCCCAGGTCCAGCAAAAACCCAGTGCGCGGCACGAACCGCAGCCAACGCTTCGGCAACGGAGGCCGGAGAGTCATCGGATGTTTTGAGACTGGCCCGGTTCAGCTTCACGCCGACTGAATTCAGAAAATAGTTTTCGATGCGCTCCGATATCTCATCGGCATTCTCTTGAAATCCAAAAGAGGTGTCGAGATAGACCGACGAATTGCGTTTATCGTCGGCAATCGATTGAAAGATTTGCTGATGCGGAGTGACCATCGTCGGACTGGTCTCACCTGAACCAAGCAAGACCAAGGAACGTGACATGACTAGATCGTCGCACGAAGGATGCTCCTACGCATTTTGACGACCTCGCCGCCACTGGGAGCGATACCCGGTGAGGCAACCCGCCGCTCAAGGTGAGGCAACCCGCCGCTCACCGAAAAATTGAGGAGGGTGGGCCCCGTCGGGATCGAACCGACGACCCACGGATTAAAAGTCCGTTGCTCTACCGACTGAGCTAGAGGCCCGGGACCAATCAAAAAGTACGACAAAAGCCATGACAAAACCCGTGACAAAAGTCGAACCCTGGAAAGGTCTGGCTTGAAGTCTAAACGGTAGTTGGCTGCTTGAACGACCAGTTGCCCCGGCCCTTAATAGTTGTCAGAAATCGTCGGAGTGGCACTATGGATTCCACGAGCTCTGATGACGGTGCGCAATACGACCTGTTCGCGGAGGCATTCGAGGTACACGCTGAAGACAGCGCTTACAACGCTTACTACGACCGCCCGGCGCTGCTGGACCTAGCCGGTGACGTGCGTGGCCTCAGAGTTCTCGATGCTGGTTGCGGACCTGGTCTCTACTCGCAGGAATTAGTGGATCTAGGCGCTCTAGTCACAGCTTTTGACGAGAGCACCGAGATGGTACGGCTGGCCTCATTACGGCTCGGAGATAGAGCCGTGGTCCGTCGTGCGTCTCTGGAAGATGACCTCGATTGGATCGAGGATGGTTCACAGGACTTGGTCGTCATGGCTCTGGTTCTCTCACACCTCGACAACCGCGTGAGAGCTCTAAGCAATCTGGCTCGGGTATTGACGCCTCGTGGGCGTTTGCTCATCTCCACCACTCACCCAACGTCGGACTGGCTGCGGCTTGGCGGAGGGTACTTCGAGATTTCGAAGGTGGAAGAGACCTGGTCACAGGGCTGGCGAGTGCAATCGTGGCGTCAGCCCCTGGAACGATGGTGCGCGGAGTTCGCTGAGGCTGGCTTCGTGATACAGCGACTCATTGAGCCCCGGCCTATCCAAGAAATGGCCGATCCCTACCCTGAGTACTTCGAGACACTGAACCGAGAGCCTGGCTTCATTGCCTTCAGTCTCGTGTTGGCGCAATGAAGAAAGGGCTCACCTCCTTGAGCGAGTGCACGTTGGGCGATCATGGTTGTTTACAAAACAGACCAGTAATGAATCCGACGGCACTGGAAGCGTTACGCGGTCCATGAAAAGAGGGGAACTGTGATGAGTGAAGTTTGGGAGAGCGGCGATGCTTATGAACCCTACGTCGGAAGGTGGAGCCGCCTCGTTGCCACGAAGTTCCTGGACTGGCCCGACCTGGCACCTCAAAAGAGTTGGCTGGATGTGGAATCCGGAACTGGTGCCCTAAGTGCGGCGATCCTCACGCAATGCGAACCCACCTCAGTACTCGGTGTCGACCCATCGCCGGCGTATGTGGCCTGGGCAGGTGCACAGATCCAGGATTCTCGCGCCAACTTCGTCACCGGCGATGCGACCAACCTGCCGCAGGAAATATTTGAAGTCGCACCGAAAGGCATCGTCGCAGCTGTCGCCCTCGATCCAGGGGCCGCAAAATTAGACGAGGGACGTCGTTTCGACATCTGTAACCCTGAACGGCTTGAATCAATCTGGCGAGACGCCGGTTTCACTGACGTTAGATCGCAACTTATTGACGTACCCACGGTATTTCGCGATTTCGATGACTACTGGACTCCGTTTCTTGGCGGCCAGGCGCCCGCCCCCGGATAGGCCTTGTCGTTGGACGTCGATCATCGCGAGGCTCTACGAGATCGAATACAACTCGGACTACCCTCGTCTTCAGACGGCTCGATACCACTGATTGCGCGAGCTTGGGCAGTGCAAGGTCGATAGGAGCGCTGACTGAAATTCAATCTCTCCCAGAAGCAAGGCGGGAATTGCTACAAGCCGATTGCGACGACTGCTTCGGATTGTGTTGCATCGCTTTGGCGTTTGAGAAATCAGCCGACTTCGCAATCGACAAAGATGCAGGCGAGCCATGTATAAATCTGCAGGAGGATTTTCGTTGCGGCATTCACTCACGTCTTCGAGAAAGCGGTTTCAAAGGCTGCACGGTGTACGAATGTTTCGGTGCGGGACAGAAACTTTCGCAAGTCAGTTTCGGGGGGCGAAGTTGGCGGCAGGCACCGGATACTAGAAACCTGATGTTCGCCCTTCTGCCGGTCATGCGGCAACTTCATGAACTGCTCTGGTATTTGAACGAAGCGATTGAAATGCTGGAAGCGCGTCCGATTCGCGATGAACTTGTTCGTTCCGTCGATGTTGCATCCCATCGAGAACGGGTGAACGCGATTTTGTCGCGAACTAGCGAACTCGTTCGTACAGGTTCGATATCGGAGGTGCAGGTGTCGAAGCGCTCTCGCAAAATCGGTCCGGGGCGGATCTATCTGGTGCTGATCTACGTGCGGTAGATCTGATCGGTGCTGATTTACGAGACTCAAATTTAAGCGGTGCGGACCTCTCATCTAGTTTCTTTCTTACTCAATCTCAACTCAACTCAGCCAAGGGCGACTCGGCGACGAGGTTGCCACCATCGCTAACTCGACCAGCACATTGGATTTTGTAGAAGCAAAGATTTGTTCTAGCGAACCGGCACAGTTGCGCTAATATCTCGTCGCGTTGCCTATCTGCTTAGACTAAAAAATGTCGTGTGGAGGAACAGTCATGACACCCATTGTCGAAGAGCCATCTGGTCAGATGACCAATATTGTCTTTAACGCACCCGACAAATGGTTTCTCAGTGCAAATGAGCGCGGCAACACTCACACAATTTTGGACTCTCGCCACCCCGATGGAATGGCCTGGTCCACGGGTAATCAGGTGCGAGCCCTCATCGACGGTCAGACCTACTTCCGCGAACTCTTTATGGCGGTTCAAGCTATGAAGGCTGGCGATCTACTGATGTTTACGGACTGGCGAGGAGATCCGGATGAGCGCCTTGATGGACCGGGAACGGAAGTGGCTGGGGTGTTTGCAGACGCGGCTCGCCGCGGCGTCGACGTCCGAGGGCTGCTGTGGCGATCACACTCCGATCATGCTGAATTCAGCGCTAGCGAGAACCGGCGCTTCGACGAAATCATCGATGAAGCTGGTGGGCAGTGCCTACTGGATATGCGGGTCCGTCCGCTGGGATCTCATCATCAAAAACTCGTCGTTCTGCGACACCCAGATCATCCCGAACGAGACGTTGCCTTCATCGGGGGAATAGATCTTTGCCACGGGCGTCGTGACGACCACCAACATTTCGGTGATCCTCAGAGCGTCGAAATGGCCGCGGTATATGGATCCCGCCCCCCGTGGCACGATATCCAATTGGCCGTGCAGGGACCTGCCGTCGGCGATGCCGAAACAGTGTTCCGCGAAAGATGGAACGATCCTGCACCGATCAGCAGCAACCCAATCCATTTTATCCAGGACAAAATTCGAGGCGAAGTCCGAACCGCGCGCCCGCTGCCACCGCAGCTTCCCGACCCGGAACCACGAGGCGATCACGCAGCACAACTTTTGCGCACGTACCCGCGTCGCGTATCTGGCTACCCGTTCGCCCCGAAAGGCGAAATGAGCGTGGCTCGTGGCTACCAGAAAGCGCTGCTACAGGCGCGCTCGTTGGTCTACATCGAGGACCAGTATTTGTGGTCAGGCGACGTCGCAAAAGTATTCGCAAGCGCCCTTATCCGCGAGCCCAAACTCCGACTAATCGTCATAATCCCTGGATATCCAGACCGAGACGGTAGTGCCTTGCCTCCCAACCTGGTCGGACGCGATGCCGCGATGCAGATACTGCAGAAGGCGGGTGGCCCGAGGGTTGCCATATACAGTCTTGAAAATACCGCTGGGACGCCGATCTATGTACACGCCAAGACTTGCGTGATCGACGACACCTGGGGTTGCGTCGGGTCGGACAACGCTAATCGAAGGTCCTGGACGCACGACAGCGAACTGAGTTGCGCTGTGCTCCACATCGGCTCTGACGCGTCCAACTCTTGGGCACGGGCGATGCGACTGGAACTTGCTCACGAACATCTCGGAAGTAACGCGTCGATGGCGGATCTTGCGGACCCTATTCAAACCTTCGAGATATTTCGTAAAACCGCGATGGATCTCGATTCCTGGCATGCCAGCGGAAGCCGTGGAGCACGCCCGACCGGTCAGTTGCGTACTTACAACCTCTTGAAATTGAAATGGTGGACGCGCCTTTGGGCATCTCCGATCTACCGAATTCTTTATGACCCTGACGCACGAAGCATCCGCAAGCGCCTAATGCATCGTTTCTAGAGGCCTACGGCTTGCGCCAAGAGAGTAAGAGACGCGACCGCCATAACGACGAACGTCCCCCAACCGATGAAAGAAGCAAGTCGACCATTCCGGTACTCGCCCATAAGAGTTTTGTCTCTTGAAATGAGCATTACAAGGAGCAGGAACGGTGCGGCCGCAACACCGTTAATAACTGCAACAATTACTAGAAGTTGAATCGGATTGCTCGAGACCAGACTTAAGATAGCGCCGCCGAGAGTTCCTACCGCGACGAGGCCATAAAAAACCGGTGCCTTGCGTACCGAACGCGAGAAGCCATAACGCTTTCCGAGTAAACCCGCCATGCCAGCTGCACCGGCGCCAGCTAATACGGGTACCGCCAGCATGCCGGTACCGATAAACCCGATAGCGAAGAGATCAGATGCCCATTTGCCAGCGACTGGCTTAAGGGCGGCTGCAGCGTCGGCTGCGCTATTGATGGTTTTGCCATGCAGGGTAGAGGCCGCCGACACGATGATTGCAAACATGACCAGGTTCGAGAATGTCATTCCGAAAAACACATCAAGACGGCTAGTGCGTGACTTCCAAATGGCGTTTCGGTTACTGCGCATTCGTAGCGGCACAGCTCGGTCTCCACCTTCTGGCTCCTCGCGCATGTCCTCAAGCCTGTGGGCAGATTGCCAGAAAAACAGGTACGGACTAATTGTGGTGCCGAGCACTGCTACGAGTAGGGCGATGAAGTTTTTCGTAAATGAAATGTGCGGGATAAAGGTGCTCTTAGCGACCTGCGCCCAGTTCACATTCACCGAAAACATGACGGCGAAGTATGTTAATAAGGCTAGGCAGAGCAGTTTAAAAATTCGAGCGAGTTGAGCGAAACTACCTAGGATGACAAGTATTGTGATTAGGCCTCCGGCGATTAGCGCCCATAACCAGATAGGACCCGCGTGAAGGAGATTCATTCCGCTACCGATTGCCACTAAATCTGCGGCGATATTCAATGCATTCGCCACGATCAAAGCCGCTATGAGAACTGCGAGAACTCGGCGAGCTTTGCCTTGGAATTTTTGAGCCGCGAGTTCGCCTAGCCCTTTTCCAGTCGCCAACGCCGTACGGTCGCAAATTTCCTGCACCCCGGCCATCAGCGGCAGAGTCACTAACGAGACCCACAACAATCCGAGACCTGATTGTGCGCCCGCTTGTGAATAGGTGGCTATCCCCGAAGGGTCGTCATCAGAGGCTCCCGTAACGAGCCCAGGACCCAAGACCCCAAGGATCCCGCGCCATCCTCGAGGTTTTGGCTCCTCTGCGGTGCCGGATTTCGAGGGCTGCGATTGGCTCTCAGCCTTTTCCATGCCGCGCAGGTTTTCACACGAACAGCGTGCAAATCAACTCTTTTTGCCTAGTTAACCCTGCGCCTCCAGAGAGACCGCATTCCACGCTTCCCAGGTCGCGATGCGGGCTGCGTAGTCGGCTTTAGCGATTGCCAGTGGGGCTTCGCCGAAGAAGATCCGCAAAGGTGGCTCGGCCGCGTCAACGATCTTTAGGATCGCCGCTCGCGTGGCGTGTGGGTCGCCTGACTTGCCCACCCGGCTCTTACGCAAGGCAACAGCCATTTCCTTCACCTCGTCATAGGCCGCCAAAGGAGCGGCGTGGATGGCCGAGACCCCACCCCAGTCTGTCGAAAATATGCCGGGTTCGATCAATGTCACGTGGATTCCAAAAGGCGCAACCTCCTGCGCCAACGACTGAGAAAAGCCTTCCAACGCCCACTTAGAAGCGTTGTAAAGGCCAATGTTGATGAACGCACTAATCCCGCTGATTGAGGAGACCTGAATGATGTGACCACTGCGCTGAACGCGCAGATAAGGAAGCGCGGCTTGCGTCACCCAGAGCGCACCAAAAACATTGGTCTCCATTTGCGCGCGTGCCTCGGCTTCGCTCACTTCCTCGATCATGCCGAAAAGTCCGTACCCAGCATTGTTGACAACGACATCAAGCCGATCAAAATTTGCATGCGCCTGCCCGACGGCGGCAAAGACGGCCGCCCTGTCGGTAACGTCCAACTGAATAGGGAGAACCGCATCGCCGTACTGCTCACGAAGGTCTGTCAGGCTTTCGAGATTTCGAGCCGTGGCCGCAACTTTGTCCCCGCGTTCCAATGCAGCGATCGCCCATTCGCGTCCGAAGCCACGCGAAGTTCCCGTGATAAACCAAACTTTGTATGTCATACAAATCCTCTCGACAGCTTCACCAGATTTTTACGCGTTCCGCTGGCTCACGGAAGTGTCCATCGCCTGCCTTCACATTGAAGGCTTCGTAAAATTCGTCCACGTTACTCACGATGGCATTGCATCGAAACTCATTTGGTGAATGCGGGTCGATCGCCAAGCGGCGGAGCGCTTCTCCGGGTCGGATTTTCGTGCGCCAAATTTGTGCCCAAGAAGAAAAGAGACGCTGAGGTCCGGTGAGATCGTCGATTATCGGAGCGGGCGCACCCTTGAGTGAGAGTTGGTAAGCGAGGTATGCCATACGAAGGCCACCAAGGTCACCAATATTTTCGCCGACCGTCAAAGCACCATTTACCTTCGAGCCCGGAGTCTCGGACGGTTCCAATAGGCCATATTGAGCAATCAGCGAATCGGCTAACTTCTCAAACGCCAATCGATCAGCATCGCTCCACCAACTCACTAGATTTCCGTCACCGTCGAACTTTGATCCTTGGTCGTCAAATCCGTGCCCGATCTCATGACCGATAACCGCGCCAATGCCACCATAATTCGCTGCGTCATCGGCCGTTGGATCAAAGAATGGAGGCTGCAATATTGCAGCCGGGAATTGAATCTCATTCCGTTCAAACACGATGCAGGCATTGACGGTCTGCGGAGTCATCGCCCACTCCGAGCGATCGACCGGAACTCCAAGTTTGCTAAAATTCCAATCAAATTCAAAGATGGCAATGCTGCGCAGGTTGTCCAGTAGGTCTCCAGCCGTAACCTCAAGATTCGTGTAATTGCGCCACTTATCGGGGTAGCCAACCTTGACGGTGAATTTAGCTAACTTCGCAAGGGCAGCACTTTTAGTCTCTGGGCCCATCCAGGGGAGTCCGCCAATTTCGGTGCGATACGAATCGAGTAGATTGCTAACGAGAGTTTGAATTTGAGTTTTGGCTGAGGGTGGAAAGTGGCGTTGCACATAAATTTTACCCACCGGGTCACCCAAGGATGCGCTTACAAAATCAACGCCACGGCGCCAGCGTGGACGTTGCTCCGGTACCCCTCTCAGAGTTTTTTCATAGAAAGCGAAATTCGCTTCATCGAAGGAGGATGGGAGGAATGATGCTGCACCTGAGAGAACCCGCCAGTTGAGCCACTGCCGCCACTGCTCGAGGCGTTCTTGGGTAAGCAGAGTTGACAGTCCTTGGAGAAAAGCGGGCTGACGAACGATCACCCGCTCTAGAGCGCCAGCAGGGGCAGTAGTTTGC
>JANXYY010000150.1 GCA_025355805.1 Actinomycetes bacterium | reverse complement strand
CGGCGGTGGATCAAATGCGATTGGAATTTTCCACGCCTTCATTCCAGATTCTGGCGTGCGCTTGATTGGATACGAAGCAGCTGGGGATGGCGTCGAAACTGGGCGACATGCGGCCACGATCACCGGCGGATCGCCTGGCGTATTCCAAGGTGCTAATTCGTATGTGCTCCAAGATGAGAATGGTCAAACGATTGAGTCGCACTCGATCTCGGCCGGCTTGGATTACCCAGGCGTTGGACCTGAGCATGCTTTCCTCCATGAACTTGGCCGTGCTGAATATCGACCCATCACCGATGCCCAGGCCATGGAGGCGTTCGCAGTTCTCTGTCGAACCGAAGGCATTATTCCGGCAATTGAATCAGCACACGCACTCGCTGGCGCCATGATTCTTGGTCGTGAGTTGGGACCAGAGGCCGTGCTACTGATCAATCTTTCAGGGCGTGGCGATAAGGATGTCCAAACTGCCGCCGATTGGTTTGGAATCAAGTTATGACCACTCGCAGCCCGCTTGCTAAAAGAATGGCGGAAATTCGTGCCGAGGGGCGCGCTGCACTCATTGGATATCTGCCAGCCGGATTCCCAAGTGTTGAAGGATCAATCGCCGCGATGAAAGCGATGATCACCGGGGGAGTAGACGCGATTGAGGTTGGGTTTCCTTACAGCGATCCCGTCATGGATGGCCCCACCATCCAATTGGCCGCAGATCGCTCTCTTGCGCAAGGCACGAGCGCTGCGGATGTCTTGCGAATTGTTAAGGCGATTGCAGAAACAAATACGCCAACCGTGGTAATGACTTACTGGAATCCGATCGCACGCTATGGCGTGGCTAACTTTGCACATGATTTAGCGAAGGCTGGCGGTTCAGGAGTGATCACGCCTGATCTGACAATCGATGAGGCAAGCGATTGGCTGGCGGCGACAGAACAGAACGCAATCGATCCAATCTTTGTGGTAGCGCCGAGTACCGGAGATGAACGCCTCGCAAAAGTCGTTGCTTCATGCCGGGGCTTTGTTTACGCGGCAAGCACGATGGGTGTGACAGGCGCTCGCGCCAGTGTGGCAAACACTGCCGAAGCACTTGTTGCACGCGTTCGATTAAGCACGGATTTACCAGTCTGTGTTGGGCTAGGGGTTTCTAACGCAGAGCAAGCGAATGAAGTTGCTCAATATGCGGACGGAGTCATCGTGGGTTCGGCATTTGTCCGCCTTTTACTTGACGCGCCTGATCTTGACACTGGCGTCGCCGCTGTTGAAGCGCTCGCTCAATCTTTAGCCCAAGGAGTGCGGCGGTGAGCCGTTACTCGACTTGGATCTCCCTGGTTGGACGTTTAGTTTTGGGTGGCACTCTTCTTTATGCCGGCTCTTTGAAAGTTACGCATCCGTATACGTCGACGGCGGCGGTGCGTGCGTATCGTCTGCTACCCAACAATGTTGCCAACGCGATTGGCTACGCCCTCCCGTGGATTGAGATCGGCATCGCATTGGCGCTGATCCTTGGGCTCGGGGTTCGGATTTGCGCAATTGCTTCCGTGATTCTATTCATGGCATTTGTGGGTGGGATTGGCTCGGCATGGGCCAGAGGTCTCACGATTGACTGCGGATGCTTTGGCGGTGGCGGGCAAGTTGCCGCAGGTGCTACTAAATATTGGCAAGAAATGGCTCGCGATATGGGTTTAATCATTATCGCTGCATATTTAATCTGGCGACCTAGGAGTAAGTTCGCACTCGGACAATGATGGGGGCAATCTAAATGGATGGACGAAGTAACGACGGTCACCAGACCAAGTCGGAGAAGCGAATTAAAGCCGCCGCTGCCAGGCAAGCGAATCTCGATCTGCAGACGCAAAGGCGTCGGACGACGCGGCTCATTACGGCTGCATCCATCGTGCTCGTGGTGATTGTCGGCGTTGTTTTTAGCATCATCAGTAACAAGACGAACACCAACGTGACGCTCCCCCCGTCGGCGGCGGTCGCAGATCGTTCTGGGATCGCTTTCAACGCATCTGCCAAGCCGGTCATCGATGTTTGGGAAGATTTTCAATGTCCATCGTGCGAAATTTTTGAAACAGCGAATGGTCAGTATCTCCACGATGTCGCCAGTCAGGGAAAGGCGAAAGTGGTGTTTCACGTACTTTCATTCATTGGGGCAGAGTCCACCACTTTGGCAAATGCAAGCGGGTGTGCAGATAAAGTAGGTAAATTCCTCGACCTCCACTCATATCTATACGCACATCAAAAGCGTGAGAATTCCGGCTATTGGGGCATCGACACTTTGACTGCCGCGGGTAAAGCAGCGGGCATCACGGATCCCGCATATGAAACGTGTATCAAAGATGGAACATATTCGAAGTGGGTCCAGAACGTCGAAGCTAGTGGCGTCGATGCCAGCATCAATCAAACGCCAACGATCTTGATAAATGGCAAAGCGTTAGATCGAACTACCGGTATCTACGGGAGTCCCACCCTGTTTAAAGCAGCGCTGGTCGCAGTCGGCGTCAACTGAGCGCGATGACAAATTCCATGACCCAAATTCTGGCTTTCATTCCCACACCAACCGTCTCGTCGATCCACCTTGGACCCCTGGTCTTTCACTTTTACGCGCTCATAATTCTTTTAGGAATTTTTGTGGCCGTTCAATGGGGGTCCAAGCGTTGGCAACATCGCGGGGGTGCTGCCGGCGACATAGCTGACATGTCGATCCTCATTGTTCCAATCGGAATAATCGGCGGACGGCTCTACCACGTCTTCACGACCCCCGAACTCTACTTCGGTGCTCATGGGCATTTAATTGACGCCTTGAAAATCTGGAAAGGCGGGATGGGAATTTGGGGAGCCGTGGCACTGGGCGGATTGGCGACGTTCTATGCCCATCGTCGGTTGGCCAAACGTCGTCCAGACGTTCCTTCTTTTGGAACGTTGGCCGACTCGCTTGCACCAGGGTTGGTCTTAGCGCAGGCGATTGGACGATGGGGCAATTGGTTCAATGGAGAGCTCTTTGGCCGACCGACCACCCTTCCGTGGGGGTTAAAGATTCCTCCAGCATTACGTCCACCTGGGTATGCAAACTTCGCCACCTTCCATCCCACCTTCTTATACGAATCCCTCTGGTGCATCGGCGTGGCAGTAGTTCTCATCTATGCAGAGAAACGTTGGAAACTGGTAAATGGGCAAGTCTTCGCCCTCTACGTCGCGCTTTACACTCTGGGCCGCGGCTGGATCGAGGCGCTTAGGATTGATGATGCCCACCACATTTTGGGACTTCGCCTAAACGATTGGGTCTCCCTTGTGGTCTTGATCGGGGCCATTACCTTCTTGCAGCGCAGTCGAAGGGCGCCTGCGCTGCTAGATTAGGAGCCACTCGGGCCAACGTCGTCCCGCTCCTTAGGACAACTGGAGCCCGATTTGATCCCTTTCTCCTCCACTCCACCTGCGCAGGGGTTGTACGACCCTGCTGCCGAGCGTGATTCATGTGGCGTTGCTTTCGTCGCCACCCTCACGGGAGAAGCGAGTCACGAGGTAATCGCGAAGGCGCTCATTGCCCTTCGTAATTTGGAACATCGCGGAGCCTCGGGAGCTGAACCAGATAGCGGTGATGGTGCTGGGATGCTCTTGGCGATCCCAGATGCATTTTTTCGGGCTGTTAGTGGCTTAGAACTGCCAATGGCCGGCTTTTACGCGGTGGGGATTGCCTTCTTGCCGAGTGATCCAGAGGAGTCGGCCAATCTGATCAATCAAATTGCACAAATTGCCGACGAGGAAGGGCTGATAACTCTCGGTTGGCGAAATCTTCCGACGGATCCGTCGACGATTGGCCTGACCGCACGCTCAGTCATGCCATCTTTCAAACAACTGTTCATCTCGGGCAAGCAAGGGGAGAGCGGTGTTGCCCTCGATCGCCTTGCGTTTGGTTTGCGTAAACGTGCTGAACACACTCTCGCCGTCTATTTTGCTTCACTTTCAAGCCGCACCATTGTCTACAAAGGGATGTTGACTACCGGACAATTGGAACTGTTCTTCCCTGATCTTTCCGACCAGCGAATGGTTTCGCGCTTGGCGTTAATTCATTCGCGATTTTCAACAAATACGTTTCCTTCGTGGCCACTTGCCCATCCGTATCGCTACATCGCTCATAACGGCGAGATAAATACTGTCAAAGGTAATCGCAACTGGATGCGGGCTCGCGAAGCGCTACTTAAGTCGCCGCTGATCCCGGGCGATTTGCAAAGACTCTTTCCAATTTGCAGCACCGGCGGTAGCGACTCTGCTTCCTTTGATGAAGTTCTTGAATTGCTTCATTTGGGCGGCCGTTCGCTTCCGCACGCCGTACTCATGATGATTCCCGAGGCATGGGAAAACAACTCGAGCATGGCGCAACCGCACCGAGATTTCTATGCGTTTCATAGCGCTTTGATGGAACCTTGGGACGGCCCGGCATGTGTCACGTTCACGGATGGCACCCAAATTGGCGCCGTTCTTGACCGCAACGGATTACGTCCCGCGCGCTATTGGGTAACGAAAGATTTGGTAGTACTCGCCAGCGAGGTTGGTGTTCTTGAAATCCCACAAGACGAGGTGATTCGAAAGGGTCGTTTGCAACCTGGTCGAATGTTTCTGGTTGATGTCGAGCAGGGACGGATAATTGAAGACGACGAAATTAAAAACGAACTGGCCACTGCCGCTCCGTACTCTGAATGGCTACATTCCGGCTTGATCAGGTTGGAAGACCTTTCTTCCCGAGAACACATCATCTATCCGCACGCATCGGTCGCCCGCCGTCAACGAGCTTTTGGCTACACGGAAGAAGAAATTAGAATTCTAATTTCGCCCATGGCTCGAAGCGGGGCCGAGCCAATCGGTTCAATGGGCACTGACACGCCAATCGCAGTTCTTTCTAAGCGCCCGAGACTTCTTTTTGATTATTTCACGCAACTTTTCGCCCAAGTCACAAATCCACCGCTCGATGCCATTCGTGAAGAACTTGTAACCTCGCTCTCCGGGACTATTGGCCCCGAGCACAATCTCTTAGAACCAAGTGCTGCATCGTGTCGACAGATTGTTTTGCCATTCCCAGTCATTGATAATGACGAACTTGCCAAAATCGTGCACGTCAATGCCGATGGAGATTTACCGGGGTTCACAACGCACGTGGTTCGGGGGCTATTCCCTGTGGCCAGCGATGGCGCGGGATTGGTACAGCGCCTCGAAGAGATCCGACGAGAGGTCTCATCCGCAATCGCCGATGGCGCGAGGATTGTTCTTTTATCCGACCGCGACGGCGATGCCGATAATGCGCCAATCCCATCATTACTACTGACATCAGCAGTCCATCATCATTTGATCCGAGAGCGCACGCGCACCCAAGTTGGATTGGTTGTCGAAGCCGGCGATGTACGCGAAGTTCACCATGTCGCGCTTCTGATTGGCTATGGAGCTGCGGCTGTTAATCCTTATTTAGCGATGGAGACTGCCGAAGATTTGGTGCTTCAAGGCATCATCGAGAACATCACACCCGAGAAGGCAGTTCGCAACCTCATCAAGGCGCTTGGAAAAGGCGTCCTGAAGGTGATGTCGAAGATGGGCATTTCGACTGTCGCCTCGTACACGGGTGCACAGGTTTTCGAAGCACTTGGGCTGTCTATGGCTGTGATTGATGAGTATTTCTCCGGCACGGTTTCAAGACTTGGCGGGATTGGAATTGACGTCATTGCACAAGAGGCGATTCGGCGTCACCATTTCGCCTACCCGCCAGGTGGAGATTTGCCAGGAGCAGTTAAATTGCCCATTGGGGGCGAGTACCAGTGGCGCCGTGAAGGAGAACCGCACTTATTCGATCCCGAAACAGTTTTCGCTTTGCAACATTCGACTCGTAACCGTCGATATGACATTTTTAAAAATTACACGAACCGGGTAGATGAACAATCACGCCGACTCATGACTCTTCGCGGACTCTTCTCGCTTAAGCCAGCGCTAAATCCGATTCCGATCGAGGAAGTCGAATCGGTCGAATCGATCGTAAAGCGATTCTCGACAGGCGCTATGTCATATGGCTCGATTTCGAAAGAAACTCACGAGACTCTCGCCATTGCAATGAATCGGATCGGCGGTAAATCCAACACTGGCGAGGGAGGCGAAGATCCCGAGCGCTACCTGCCGCTTCCAAACGGCGATTCAAAACGCTCTGCGATAAAGCAAGTTGCTTCAGGACGCTTTGGTGTCACGAGCGAATATTTAGTCAACGCCGATGATCTGCAAATCAAAATGGCCCAAGGTGCCAAGCCAGGCGAAGGTGGGCAACTTCCAGCCAATAAAGTTTATCCCTGGGTAGCTAAGACGCGCCATTCAACGCCAGGCGTTGGCTTGATCTCACCTCCGCCACATCACGATATTTACTCAATTGAAGACTTGGCTCAGTTGATTCATGATTTGAAGAACGCAAATCGGTATGCGCGAATTCATGTGAAACTTGTTGCCGAAGTTGGAATAGGCACGGTTGCTGCTGGCGTGAGTAAAGCGCACGCTGATGTCGTCCTCATCTCTGGGCACGATGGCGGAACCGGCGCCGCACCCCTAACCTCGCTAAAGCACGCCGGCGCGCCATGGGAATTGGGCTTAGCCGAAACTCAGCAGACTCTCCTGCTGAATGGGCTGCGAGATCGCATCGTTGTTCAAACCGATGGGCAACTAAAGACCGGGCGCGACGTCGTGATTGCTGCGCTGCTTGGGGCGGAAGAATTCGGTTTTGCAACTGCGCCATTGGTAGTTTCCGGTTGCGTCATGATGCGTGTTTGCCATCTTGATACTTGCCCAGTTGGCGTCGCAACTCAGAATCCAGAATTGCGCGCACGCTTCAGCGGCAAACCAGAATTCGTCGAGACCTTCTTCGAATATATCGCCACGGAGGTCCGTGAATATCTTGCTTTTCTTGGGCTACATTCACTACTTGAGGCAATCGGGCACGTCGAACTGCTTGAGACTAAAATCGCCGTTGATCATTGGAAAGCCAATGGACTTGATCTTTCGCCCTTACTCCACCTTCCAGAACTACCGCTGGGAGCAGCGCGAAGTTGCACTCAAAAACAGGACCACGGGCTAGAGAAAGCGATGGACAATCAGCTGATCGAATTGGCTCGCGACGCTCTTGAAAATCAGAACGCTGTTCGCATTTCATTACCAGTTCGGAACGTAAATCGTACTGTTGGAACGATGCTTGGCTCGGAGGTCACTAGGCGGTTTGGTGGCGCGGGATTGCCTGACGGAACTATAGACATCACATTGCATGGTTCCGCTGGACAGTCGCTAGGTGCATTTTTGCCTCCGGGAGTCGGGATCCGTCTTTATGGTGACGCCAACGACTATGTTGGCAAGGGGCTTTCGGGAGGACGAATCATCGTCAGACCTGACGAAAGCGCCACGTTCAACGCCGCACAAAATGTGATCGCAGGAAATGTGATTGGCTATGGAGCAACAAGTGGCGAGATCTACCTTCGCGGAATCGTGGGCGAACGCTTTTGTGTGAGGAACTCAGGGGCAAAGGCGGTCGTCGAAGGAGTTGGCGATCACGCCTGTGAATACATGACCGGTGGAACCGTAGTGATACTGGGGAAAACAGGAAGAAACTTGGCCGCTGGAATGTCTGGGGGGCGAGCGTTCGTTCTTGATCTTGATCTAACTAAGCTCAACGGCGAAATGGTGGATGTGATTCCGATCGATTCGCTGCAATCTGAATTACTTCACAATTTGATTTCGCGGCACGCAGCTGAAACTGGATCCCTAGTAGCTGCCGAGATTTTGGCTGCCTGGCCCGATTCCGTTTCCCGTTTTTCACTGATTATGCCGCGGGAATTTGCGCGTGTTTTGACTGCGATCAGCACGGCAGAATCCGAGGGGCGTTCGGTTGATGACGCGGTGATGGAGGTGGCAAATGGCTGATCCAAAAGGTTTCCTAACAACGCCTCGCGGATTACCCAAACGGCGTCCAGTCGAACTTCGGCTCCAAGATTGGCGCGAGGTTTACCAGGAGCAACCACTTGCCGATTTACAAAAGCAAGCAGGTCGATGCATGGACTGTGGGATTCCGTTCTGTCATCAAGGCTGTCCGCTTGGAAATCTAATTCCCGAGTGGAATGACCTCATCTGGCGAGGCGAAACGCGCGAAGCAATCAACCGGCTCCATGCGACCAATAATTTTCCCGAATTCACTGGACGGCTCTGTCCCGCACCATGCGAGAGCGCGTGCGTCGTAGCCATTGATGGCGATGCGGTAACGATCAAGCAAGTCGAACTGCGAACTGTTGAGGAGGCTTGGAATGCAGGGACGATTGTGCCACTCCCACCTGATCGACTCAGTGGAAAAACTGTGGCGGTTCTGGGCTCAGGCCCAGCGGGTTTAGCTGCTGCTCAGCAACTGACCAGAGCCGGGCACACGGTGGCGGTATATGAACGTGCCGATCGCGTGGGCGGATTGCTACGTTATGGAATTCCGGAGTTCAAGATGGAGAAAGGTATTCTCGATCGCCGGATTGCTCAGATGATTGGCGAAGGAACTCGTTTTCGAACTAGCGTGGAAGCCGGAGTTGATATCACGGGGACCCAATTGCGATCGCGTTACGACGCTGTTGTGATCGCAGTGGGCGCCACCGCGGCACGTGATTTGGGTGTGCCTGGTCGCGAGTTGTCAGGGATTTATCAAGCGATGGAGTACTTGCCTTGGGGAAATAAAGAAGCTCTGCATGAACTCGATTACGAATCACCGATAAGCGCCAGAGGTAAACGCGTCATAATTCTTGGCGGCGGTGACACTGGAGCAGATTGCCTCGGCACCGCTTTGAGACAGGGCGCCACCAGTGTTAAGCAATTAGAGATTATGTCTCGACCAGGGGAAGAAAGGCCCGCTTCGCAACCCTGGCCAATTTACCCAATGCTCTTTCGAGTAGCGGGGGCTCACGAAGAGGGTGGGGAACGAATTTATTCTGTTACGACTCAAGCCTTTCTTGGAAACGAAAATAACGAGCTAGTCGGAATTCAGATCGCTGAGGGCACCTTTATCGACGGACGATTTGAAGTCATTACCGGCACGGAGCAGATCGTTGAGGCTGATTTGGTTCTATTGGCCATGGGATTTACCGGCCCTGAGCGTTCACCGTTGCTTACTCAATTGGAAGTCACATTTGATGAGCGTGGCAATATCAAGCGTGATGAAAATTTCATGAGTGATACCCACGGTGTTTTCATTTGTGGTGACGCCGGCCGAGGACAATCTCTAATTGTGTGGGCCATCGCCGAAGGTCGATCCGCGGCCGCGGGTGTTGATACATTTTTGCTGGGACCAGCGCGGTTGCCGGTCATAATTTCGCCATCCGACAGATCACTAATCATCTAGACATAGGATAAGTAAATGCGTCGCGCAAAAATTGTATGTACCCTCGGACCGTCTTCGGAGAGCGTTGAGCAGTTAACCGCTCTCGTAGCAGCGGGAATGGATGTGGCTCGCCTTAATCTTTCGCACGGTTCGTATCCCGAGCAGGCGTTACGTTATGAGCGAGTGCGACAAGTGGCTAAAGCGGCTGGGCGTCCAGTCGCAATCCTGGCAGACCTACAAGGACCAAAAATCCGGTTGGGGCGTTTTGCTAATGGTCCACACGAACTTGAACTTGGCGACGTGTTCACGATCACGACGGAGGATGTGATTGGTACAAAAGAGATTGTTTCAACAACCTACAAAGGACTAACTGGGGATGTCGCCCCGGGAGATCGAATTTTGATCGACGATGGTCGAGTGGCACTTGAGGTTCTTGAAGTTTCCGGTACCGACGTCAAAACTCGCTGCATAGAAGCAGGAGCGGTTAGCAACAATAAAGGCTTAAACCTGCCAGGAGTCGCGGTCTCAGTTCCCGCACTGTCCGAAAAAGATGAAAACGATCTGCGTTGGGCACTTCGGATCGGTGTCGATTGGGTAGCGCTCTCATTCGTTAGAACCGCTGAAGATATCGATGGCGTTCACCGCATTATGGATGAAGAAGGAATCCGCATTCCAGTCATAGCAAAGATTGAAAAGCCGCAAGCTGTCGCGAATTTGGCCGCGATTGTGGATGCCTTCGATGGCATCATGGTCGCACGTGGAGACTTGGGCGTTGAATTACCGATCGAAGATGTGCCCATGGTGCAGAAACATTGCGTCACCCTCGCCAGGGACAACGCCAAACCAGTCATAGTCGCAACTCAGATGCTCGACTCGATGATCACCGCTTCGAGACCCACGAGAGCAGAGGTCACCGATTGTGCAAACGCGGTGCTGGATGGCGCTGATGCCTTGATGCTTTCGGGAGAGACGAGCATTGGACATCATGCGGTTGAAACGGTTGCGACCATGTCACGCATTATCGAAAAAATTGAATCTGAAGCCCTCGACTTGGTACCGAAACTCAAACATTCACCCCGCACAAAAGGCGGTGCGATCACTAAGGCGGCGGTGGAAGTTGGTGAAATCGTCGGTGCCAAATTTCTAGTAGCCTTTACGCAATCTGGTGATTCTGCACGCAGAATGTCTCGCTTGCGTTCTGCCCTTCCGATTCTGGCTCTTACCCCTGATCACGGAACCTTCAACCGCCTGGCCCTTTCTTGGGGCGTTGAACCGATGATCGTCCAAGCCGTGGGGCATACGGATGACATGGTGAAGCAAGTCGATTCGGCTCTCATCGATAGCAAGCGAGTGGATTTGGGAGATTTGATCATGATCGTCGCAGGCGCGCCCCCGGGCATTCCGGGGTCGACCAACGCGATGCGCGTGCATCGGATTGGTGATGCGATTAGCGGCATCGCGCCCGCGTATCGCTAATGTGCCTCGAGTCGGATTCGAACCGACACTATGCAGTGTTTGAGACTGCCCTCTCTACCGTTGGAGTACCGAGGCTCGTAATTACTAGCTCTCATCTTATCCTGGGCTCTAGGCTCCTTTTATGACCGCCTCCCCATCGAGTCCTGACTCTGGTCGCTACCGAATACTGGTCGCCGAGGATGAGGCGCTGATTCGCCTCGATCTAGTGGAGATGCTTGGCGAGGCAGGGTATGAAGTGGTCGGAGAGGTTAGCGACGGAGAGAGCGCTCTGGCTTTGGCCCGGGAATTGAGCCCAGATCTCATAATTCTGGATGTAAAGATGCCGGTGATGGATGGGATAACGGCGGCTGAGACGATTGTTAAAGAGCGACTAGGTGCGGTCTTGATGTTGACCGCGTTCAGCCAACGGGACCTCGTACTGCGGGCTAAGCAGGCTGGAGCCATGGCATATTTGCTCAAACCTTTTGCAATCGGCGATCTGATTCCAGCGATCGAAATGGCCGTTGGCCGCCACCAAGAGATGCTCGCCCTCGAGAGTGAAGTTGAAACATTGGCCGATCGCTTGGAGACTCGAAAAGCGGTTGAGCGCGCGAAGGGGCTCCTTATGTCTGCGATGGGAGTGAGTGAGTCGGATGCCTTTCGCTGGATCCAAAAGGCGTCTATGGATCGACGCATATCGATGCGGGCAGTTGCCGAAGCGGTCGCAAATAAAGAGAAGGCACCCGGGGTTTAACCGGTCTGAAGAGCATCAATTCGCCGGGGGTGTGACTTATTTGTTGCCAAGCCGTTACCTGTTCGCAATCAAATTCGCTAGGTATTCGCGCTTGTCATGGCGATAATTTGGTCACCTAATGGCCTCGGGGGGATTTACCCCCCATCGTCACCTCAGGAAGGGAAAATATGTCACGCAAGCTCACCGTTCTTGCTGTCGTTGTGGCAGCAGGTCTCGCGATTTCAGGTTGTTCGTCAACCTCGTCTTCGTCGAATTCAGGAAGTTCCTCGTTGGTCATCTCCTCAGACCTGCCGCTTCAGGGCTCCTCGAAGGATTCAAACGATTCTACGAATAAGGCGATCGAGCTTTATCTCAAGCAGGTCAATTACAAGGCTGGCAAATATACGGTTTCGTTCAAGATTTATGACGACGCCACCGCTGCCAAAGGCGCCTGGGACGACGCAACTTGTGCCAAAAATGCTGTGGATCACGTAGCGAATCGCAACGAAGTTGCGGTCATGGGAACTTACAACTCAGGTTGCGCCAAGATCATTGTGCCGGTGCTAAACCAGGATCCAAATGGTCCAATGCTTATGGTTTCACACGCGAACACGAACCCTGGTTTAACCAAAGCATGGAATCCAGGTGAGCCGGAAAAGTTCTACCCCAAGGGGGTTCGTAACTACGCTCGGGTTTGCACAACCGATGATTACCAAGGTTCAGCTGCGGCGCAGTTTGCCAATGAGATCCTGAAGGCCAAGAGGGTTTACGTTCTGAACGACAATCAGACGTATGGCCAAGGCGTAGCTCAGGCGTTTACGACCGAGGCGAAGAAACTCGGGCTCACGGTTCTTTCAAGTGGCGCCTATGGCGAAGCTTGGGATGCCAAGCAGCCGAACTACGCTTCACTATTCAACAAGATTAAAGGACTGCACCCAGACATGATTTACGTCGGAGGGATCTTCGACAATAACGGTGGTCAGTTGGTCAAGGATAAATTCACTGTTATCGGTGACAACGAAAAGGTTAAGTTCATGGCGCCGGATGGTTTCACTGGCTACCCGGATCTGACCAAGCTTCCTGAGGCGCAGGGCATGTACTTAACCTTCGCAGGACTAAGTGCGGACTTGCTCCCTAAGGATGGCGCTGGGGCGAAATTGCTCGCTGACTACAAGACCACGTACGGATCCGATCCTGTAGGTTCCTATCCGCTATATGGAGTTGCGGCAGTCCAGGTAATTTTGGCTGCGATCGCTGCCTCTGATGGCACGCGCAAGAGTGTTAACGCGGCAGTCTTCGGCGGGGCCGGCATCAGTATCCCAGCCAGCGACTCGGTCCTTGGAAAGGCGCTCAACATTGACCCGAAGACTGGTGATGTCAACGCTAAAGACATTACGGTTGAAATTGTAAAGGGCAATGCGGAGACGACCGTTCAGGCATGGACCGTTAAGTAAGCACTCTGTATAGGTAGTCAAAACTCAATGAGGTGGGGCGAGGACGAGAGTTCTCGCCCCACCTCCTGAGTGGGTATCTTCGCAACAAGGCCTTAGTATTCGCCCAACGTTCAGGGAAGGCTCTGAGAGTGGCCACAGCGATCAGCACCGCCAAAAGCGGCAAAGTGCATTCGATTTCACGCAGTGAAGCCAGACGTCGAGTCGCTGAGCGCATCGCGGCGGTTCTGTTCTCAACTCTCGGCGCTATCTGGCTGGGCGCCAACCTAATCAAATCGCCCGCCCAGTTTTTCCAGGCGGCAATCGGTGGCTTGAGCAACGGCGCCCTTTACGCCCTGATCGCACTCGGTTACACAATCGTTTACGGCATTATCGAATTGATCAATTTCGCACACGGCGATCTCTTTATGCTTGGCGGAGTCTTCTCGGCCTATTTCATTTCCGTCTGGTTCGGCCAAACCAAGTCATCTCCGAAGGCCTGGCTAATTTTCGTGGTCTGTCTATTTTTGGTGATGGCCTTCACCGCAAGCATCAACGTAGCCATCGAACGTTTCGCCTACCGGCGACTCCGACGAGCGCCCAAACTTGCGCCACTCATCACGGCCGTAGGAATGTCCTTTATCTTGCAATTCGTCGGTTTGACGTGGAATGGATCCGGTCCCAAGAACTGGAACAGTGTGCTACCCGGAGGCGCGATAGATATTTCGGGGGTCAAGATCTACTACGTCACTTTGATTCTCTTTGCTGTAACGATTCCGCTGTTGCTACTGCTTACATTCATCGTTTCGAAAACTCGGCAAGGCAAAGCAATGCGAGCCACCGCTCAAGATCAGGATGCCGCGCGTTTGATGGGAATTGATGTTAATCGGACGATTTCGTTCACTTTCGCAATCGGCGGAGCTCTGGCTGGCGCGGCGGGACTCCTATATGTAGAAACCATTGGCACTACGAGCTACAACTTGGGTTACCAACTTGGCTTGATTGCCTTCACGTCCGCGGTTCTTGGTGGTATCGGCAACCTCAGCGGGGCGGTACTTGGCGCCGTGTTGATCGGTCTCATTCAAGGTTTGAATGACGGGTTGCCGATCGGACTCGGGCAACAGTGGTCTCAGACCGTGGTTTTTTCAATTCTGATTATGCTCATGGTCTTCAAGCCAGCGGGCATTCTAGGCAAGCAAGTCATAGAGAAGGTGTGACCATGGCAAATCAAATGACGATCGGGACGCCGACCCGTAAGAAAAAAGGTGGCGACGCACTTTCGCAAAAAAAATGGGCCATGGGGTTTGTGATCGCCGCCGCAATCGTTTACGTGCTCTATGGGTTCGTTCTAAGCCGCTTACCATTTGGGCTGCAAGACTTTTTCCGGACTTGGCTTCCGGCTACCTCCTTGAATGAGGCACTGGTCTGGGTAATCTGCGCGTTAGGTCTCAATATCGTGGTGGGTTATGCCGGTTTGCTCGATCTTGGCTATGTGGCTTTCTGGGCGATTGGTGGTTATTCGGCGGGCTGGTTCATGTCGGCCTTTTTCCAGCAAGTCAACATCCACCTCGGCGGGACTACCGTTGTTCAAAGTCGAGGAATTCACATCTCGTTCTGGGGAGTGCTCATTCTGGCCGCGATAATCTGTGCCTTCTTTGGGATCGTTATCGGCGCGCCAACTCTTCGACTCAAAAGCGACTACCTGGCCCTGGTCACCCTCGGCTTCGGCGAAATCATTCCGCAAGTTTTCGTTAACGGTGAAAACATCGGCGGATTTAATCTTTCCAATGGGACCAAAGGCATAACTCCACTGGATAACATCAATCTTCTAGGTAAGCAGTTGGGACCTTTCGATTTAAGCCAGAAGTACATCATCTTTGTATTTTTGACTTCCATCATGGTCTTCATCTCACTGCGACTTCGAGGAGGTCGACTCGGGCGAGCCTGGTTAGCGATTCGCGAGGACGAGTTGGCTGCGAGCATGATGGGCGTCCCGCTGATGCGAACTAAACTGTCAGCTTATGCGGTTGGCGCGATGGCGGGTGGCATTGGTGGTGTTGCCTTTGCCACGCACGTAAATGGCGTCTTTGCCGATCGTTTCAATTTTTCTATCTCGATCATTTTGCTCGCGATGGTGGTTCTCGGTGGGATGGGTAACGTTTGGGGAGTAATGGTGGGAGCCTTGGTTATCGCCTGGGTAAATTCGACGGGCCTTCCCGCGGGGGGCAACGCATTCAATAATGTCTTTGGCACCAATATTAATTTTCCCTCTTATAATTTCTTGATTTTTGGCCTGGTTCTCGTGTTAATGATGCTCTTTAAACGCGAAGGGCTACTTCCCGAAAGCCGTTTGAAGATGGTGCTTCACGAACACGATGATGACGAGACGATGAAGGCGGGCGCCTGACCATGACGGCACTGACTAGTACCGAACTGGCACTTTCGGCTGAATCGATCAGCGTGCAATTCGGTGGTCTCGTGGCGGTAAACGCTGTGGACTTTACGATTCCAAAAAAATCCGTCGTTAGCTTGATCGGCCCAAACGGGGCGGGTAAGACCACCTTCTTTAATGTTTTGACTGGTTTATATAAGCCGACGTCAGGGCGAGTCATGTTCGGTGAGAAGAACATTACCGATTTGGTACCACACAAAATTGCTTCACTAGGCATTGCCCGAACATTTCAGAATATTCGACTCTTCGGCCTCATGACGGCGGAGGAGAACGTCATGGTCGCCATGCATTCGCACTTGAAGGCCGGAATCCTTGCCACGATTCTGCACACGCCCAGGCAGCAGCGAGAGGAGCGTGAGTCGCATGAGAGAGCACGCGAACTCCTCGACTTTGTCGGAATTGGAAAATGGGCGGGTGAGTACGCACGCAACCTCTCATATGGCGACCAACGTCGTCTTGAAGTCGCTCGAGCATTGGGTCTGAAGCCGGAAATCTTGCTCTTGGATGAACCCACCGCGGGAATGAATCCGCAAGAGTCAGCGACGTTCGTGGATTTTGTTTATCGAGTTCGGGATGCCCAGGACGTGGCAATCTTGCTTATCGAGCACGATATGAGTGTCGTGATGCGCGTCTCGGAACGGATAACCGTGCTAGATCGCGGCGAGAAAATTGCTGAAGGTTCGCCAGCTGAAATTAAGGCAAATCCGCGAGTGATCGAGGCCTATCTCGGCAAAGCTGCGGGCAAAGGAGCTGCGGAATGAGCGCCTTGCTCGAGGTGTCCAACCTCAAAGTTGCTTATGGCAAAATCCTGGCGGTCAAAGGGATTTCGCTCACAGTGGCTAAGGGCGAGATCGTTACGCTCATTGGTTCGAACGGAGCTGGAAAGTCCACCACCCTCCGAACAATCTCCGGATTGCTTCATCCCAAGGCAGGTGAAATTACCTTTAAGGGCGAGAAGATTTCAGGTCGCGAGGGACATGAAATTGTCGCGAAGGGAATCTGCCAATCGCCCGAGGGCCGACGAATCTTCCCGCGGATGACCGTCGCTGAGAATCTCGATTTGGGCGCCTTTCTACGCAATGACAAAGCAGCCATCGCTGAGGACCAAGAGAATGTGCTCGTGCTTTTTCCGCGCCTGCGAGAACGGCTCTATCAACGAGCGGGCACCCTCAGCGGAGGCGAGCAGCAGATGCTGGCGGTCGGTCGCGCGATGATGGGACGACCCGAACTTCTTCTGCTTGACGAGCCTTCAATGGGATTGGCTCCAGTTCTAGTTGAACTGATTTTTGACACGATCTCGAAGATTCGAGAAATGGGAACCACCATTCTGCTGGTGGAACAGAATGCGTTGGCCGCCCTTGACGTCGCCGATCGTGCCTACGTTCTTGAGTCAGGTCTGATCACGATGAGTGGTGACGCCAAAGAATTATTGAGAAACGACGAAGTAGCCAAAGCCTACCTCGGCGGATAATTACTTTTTAATTTCTCTCAACAGGCAGGTGACTCTGGCCGTACAAATTCGTCGATCCGATTCATCAGTGATCACCACCTCGAATGTCGCGACCGTATTTCCTAAACTCAATGGAATGGCAGTACCTGTGACATTTCCGCTTCGCGTCGAACGATGATGCGTCGCGTTGATTTCCACGCCCACGGCGCTCCTGCCAGCTCCTGCGTGTAAGGCCGCTCCATATGAGCCCAGGGATTCTGCGAGCACTAGTGAGGCGCCACCATGGAGAAGACCCATTGGCTGGGTGTTTCCCTCCACTGGCATCGTGGCCACGATCTTCTCAGGCGTGACGGAGATCAATTTAATTCCTAGTTTCTCGCCGAGCCGATCTGGACCGATCCCGGCCATAGCTGCGACAAATTCCGAACTCAAATTACTGCTTGTTCCCGTTCCGTGGTTCTCGGTCATGGATTAAGCCTAGGATCTTCGTCGTGACACGCAACCGGCTCCTGCTTCTTGATGGCCATTCGCTTGCCTATCGAGCCTTTTACGCCCTCCCTGTTGCCACCTTCTCCACTTCGACTGGTCAACCGACAAATGCGGTGTACGGCTTCACCTCGATGTTGTTGAACTTAGTTCGCGACGAAAAGCCAACGCATCTTGCCGTGGCATTCGATGTCTCACGGCAGACCTTTCGTACCGAGCGATTCAGCGCCTACAAGGCTAACCGTGCGAGCACTCCGGTGGAATTCAAGGGGCAAGTTGAGATCATCAAAGAAGTCCTTTCGGCGTTAAACATCGTTTCCATCGACGCCCTTGGATTCGAAGCCGATGACATTATCGCCACGCTAACCAAGAGTGCTAAATCAGCGGACTTTGAGGTTCTGATTTGTACGGGAGATCGAGATACATTCCAGTTGGTTGATGACGGGACCACTGTTCTCTATCCAAAAAAAGGCGTCAGCGAGTTGGCGCGCATGACGCCAGATGCCATTGAAGACAAGTATGGATTGACCCCGGCGCAGTACCCAGACTTTGCGGCGCTTCGAGGTGATCCAAGCGATAATTTGCCGGGAGTTCCCGGTGTCGGAGAGAAAACGGCGCAGAAGTGGATCGCCGAGTATGGCTCCCTAAAAGAATTAGTGGCCAGGGCTCCTGAATTGACAGGGAAAGTGGGCGATTCTCTGCGCGAGAATCTGGGGCAGGTTCTGCTGAATCGTGAACTGACTGAACTACACGTGGAAGTGCCCCTTAAAGTTACGATTGCTGAATTGATTCGGCATGATGCGGATGCGCTTCGCGTCAATAAGATCCTTGACTCGCTTGAGTTCCGCTCACTTAAGAATCGAGTTGCCCCATTGGTCGGGGTCGTGGTGACCGAGCGCATAAAACAACAAGTCGAGAAGATCGAAGAACTAACCGTTTGGGTCACACAGCATGTTGGTCCGCTTGCCTTCGCCCTTGATGTCGTCGGAAATATTGCAATATCAGGTGGCCCTGAAGGAGTGGGCTGGTTGACGGTAGAGAGCGCCTCGAGTTGGTTGAAGGATGTCAATTCTAAGAAAGTCACCCACGATGCAAAGGGCGCGATGCGCTCGCTTGGCTATGAGATCGGCGGCCTCGTAGGCGATACTGCACTTGCGGCATATCTAATTGCGCCCGGCATCCGCGGTAACTCTCTCGCAGAGCTGGTTCAACGCTATCTTGACTATCAACTTGCTAGCGAGGAGAACTTATCCTCCGCGCAAACCATGCTTGAGTTGCCCAGTGGCGAAGACGTTTCAGGGCTAACCGATAACGCCAATGCGATTTACGAATTGCACATTAAACTGACGGAGCAATTGGCGGCGCAAGGTGGAGATCGATTGCTCGTGGAGGTGGAACTACCGTTAACTTCCTTGCTAGCAAAGATTGAACGAAATGGCATCGCGGTCGACGAGAGCCTGCTCAGTAGCCTGGTTAAGGGTTTCGAACGCGATGGCGCAAGCGCGACACGCGCCGCCCACGAAGCAATCGGACATGATTTTAATCTCGCGTCACCCAAACAATTGCAAGCCGTACTATTCGATGAACTGAAACTGCCCAAGACCAAAAAGATAAAAAGCGGATTCACCACCGATGCAGATGCGCTCACCGAACTTTTTGCAAAAACAGAACACCCAGTTCTGGCCCAGATCTTGCGCTTCCGTGACGTAACCAAATTGCGAACCACCATCGAGGGGCTTCAACGGGCTGTAGCCCTGGATGGTCGTATCCACACGACATTCCAGCAAACAGTCGCGGCCACTGGTCGACTCTCTTCGACTGACCCGAATCTGCAGAACATTCCGGTGCGGAGTGATGAAGGCAGGCGAATTCGTGAATGCTTCGTCGTTGGTGACGGGTATGCCACGCTACTCACGGCCGATTATTCGCAAATTGAAATGCGCATCATGGCTCATCTGTCAGAGGACGAAGCGCTTCTCGATGCGTTTCACGGTGGCGAAGATCTGCATACGACGGTTGCCGCCGAAGTGTTCAGCGTTGCACCTGCCGATGTTGATGGGCATTTGCGGGCTCAGATCAAGGCCATGTCATATGGCCTTGCCTATGGATTATCTTCATACGGGCTATCGTCTCAACTCGGCATTAGCGATGCTGCAGCTCGCGAATTGATGGACCGATATTTTGAACGTTTTGGCAAAGTGCGTGAATATCTTCGACGCGTGGTCGAAGAAGCTCGACGTACGGGCTACACAGAATCTCTTCTTGGCCGCCGCCGCTATTTGCCTGATCTAAACAGCGACAATCGACAACGTCGCGAAGTGGCTGAACGGATGGCGCTCAATTCGCCGATCCAAGGATCTGCTGCAGATATCATCAAGGTTGCGATGTTGAGAGTCGACCGCGAATTGACCATCAATAATTTGAAGTCGCGGATCCTTCTTCAAGTTCACGACGAACTCATATTGGAAGTCGCCCCAGGTGAACTTGATCAGGTGAGGCTTCTGGTTGAGGCGCAGATGGGTTCTGCGTATCCGCTTGATGCGCCGCTGGCGGTAAATATTGGGATTGGACGATCCTGGGATGAAGCAGCTCATTAAGTAGTTGGGTCTTCACTTGCTGCGATCGCGGCTTCATCGCTTTCTGCACTTGGGCGTCGATCCGCTTTAACGAGCAGACCCCGACCAAACATCATTACGCAAAACCCGAGCAGAATGGCCGCCGGAGTTATCGAAAGGGTCCAGCGAACGCCAAAGTGATCGGCGATGCTCCCGCTAATGGCCGAGCCGAATGAAGCGAACGTCCCTTCCACCGCCCAGATCCAAGCGAGTGCCGAAACTGCGGTTCCGGCGGGGCGCACGGCTTCAATGACTTCCCAATAGAAGATCTGCATTGGGCCACCGGCGATTCCGATCAAAAATCCGACCAAAATTAATTGCCAGCTCGGATATACGAAGAAGAGTGGAATCGCAGATAGCGCCCACGCGAAGTACGAAAGGAGCATGCCCTTGAGTGAGGAGATCTTCCGGGAAGAAAGACCACCTGCCAATCCGCCGAGCACGGTACCGAAGGAGAGTGCGGCGAAGATGGGTCCACTCAGAGATTGGTGATGTACCAGGGTCGCGGCTGCGGGAACCCCGACATCGAATGATCCCCAACCGAAGCCAATGATCGCGCCTTCAAGCATGAGTAGGCGCATTGCCGGAACTTTCCAGAGTGGTCTGGTACCAGGTGGTTTCACCTCAGGCAGCCACTTCTTAGAAATGGATTGGGAGGCTAGCGCCGTACCGCCGATAAATAAGAGGAGCGCACAGAGGCGCAACGACCATTCCGCGCCGATTGATAAGGAGATCGAGGTTGCTAGAACGGGACCCAAGATTGCGGATCCATTCATCGCCGTGGCGTCGATTGCATACGCTGCCCTAAGAATTTCCTTTGGCACCGCGTGTTTCCATAGGGGTCGCGCTGAAAGATTAATCGGCGGGGCGCTGGCTCCCAAAATTGTTGCGACCACCAAGAGGCTGGTCCGAGTGTTAACGAATGAGAAGGCAATCAGCGAGGTCGCATAGGAAGGCACTAGGACCCGTAAGGGCCACCGTTGACCATACCGATCCATGATCGATCCACGCGCGCCAGCTGTGATCGCACCGGCGATTCCATTGAGACCGAGCGCAAATCCTGCAGTTGAAATTGAGTGGATCGAGTGTTGGACGTGAAAAAATATGGTGAGTCCCACCATTGAATAGGCCACTCGTGCCGGCAACGTGCTTAGCAGGAGATTACGGGCAACGCGATGACGCAAGACCTCCAGATAATTGCCCACTGATTGAGCGTAGTGCTTTAACTAATTTGGGCGCTGACACGCGAAGATCGCCGTCCCAGGGAGGTGTGCCCCGCGTAGGGGACTCCAGCCACCCCAAATTTGGGCATTCGACGATTTCCATTCCGGTTCGATCAGTCTGATTAGTTGCAATTCCGCGACGTTAATCGCGCCTATCCAATCGCCGATGGTCCGATGATGTTCGGTGTAGATAACTTCTCCAAGATCATTTTCTTCGACGTAAGGACGACGATCAAAATATGATCCTGATGCGGTTAATCCGTCCGAATTCGGGGAATCAGGAAATGCCCAGCGAATCGGATGCGTTACCGAAAAGACGAGACGTCCACCCGGTTTGATAACTCTGCGCCATTCCGCGAGAACCCTTCCCGCATCTGGAAGAAATGGCAGTGCGCCGTAAGCGGAAAATACGAAATCAAAAATCTCATCAGGAAAGGGGAGTAGCCGACCATCCGTTTGGACGAGCAAATCGTGCTTGGCGCCTTTTAACATTTCAAACGAGATATCCGCTGCGATGACTCGGGCGCCTAGCGTGGCGAGATACGCGGCACCCTGAGCGGCACCTGAGCCTATTTCAAGGCCCACGGACCCGTCGTACGGGGCCAATATTGCCAACTCCAATTCGTTGGCACCCTCAGGACCCCAGATCAGCCCGGCGTCCAAGAAAGTGCCATGCTCAAGCAAATATTGGCGTGCATGGGCATCCCACCAGGCTCGAGCGGCGCGCGCCGAGATATCGCCATCCACGTCGCGACGCGCAAGACCTGCCATAAAACACCCCAAATTGACGCTGCTTTAGGGCAAACCGTATCGTTCACCTTTCACGGGGTGAATCTCATCCCACTAATTTCCTGTCCACAATCGGAGAATTTTGTCCACCAGCCCAGTAGTGGCCGTTAACGACATCGGAACGGCCGAAGATTTCCTCGCCGCAATTGACGGCACCATCAAATATTTCAACGACGGAGATATCGTCGCCGGGACCGTTGTAAAGGTCGACCGAGACGAAGTTCTTCTAGACATCGGATATAAGACCGAGGGTGTTATCCCCTCACGTGAACTCTCAATCAAGCACGACATAGATCCCAACGATGTAGTCAAAGTTGGGGACCAAGTCGAAGCGCTTGTGCTTCAGAAAGAGGATAAAGAAGGCCGACTGATCCTGTCCAAGAAGCGCGCCCAGTATGAACGCGCCTGGGGCACGATCGAATCGAAGAAGGAGAATGACGAAGTCGTTACTGGAACGGTCATTGAGGTCGTTAAGGGCGGACTTATCGTCGATATTGGGCTTCGTGGCTTCCTGCCTGCATCGCTTGTCGAAATGCGTCGAGTACGCGATCTTGCCCCGTACATCGGCAAGGAAATCGAAGCGAAAATTATCGAACTGGACAAGAACCGCAACAACGTGGTGCTTTCCCGACGTGCCTGGCTTGAGCAGACCCAGTCGGAGAGCCGCACTACATTCTTGAACCAACTCCAGAAGGGTCAAGTACGAAGTGGGGTCATCTCCTCCATCGTGAATTTCGGCGCATTCGTCGATCTTGGTGGTGTTGATGGCCTAGTTCACGTCTCTGAACTTTCTTGGAAGCACATCGATCACCCCAGTGAGGTAGTAGAAGTTGGAACTCCAGTCACCGTCGAGGTCCTCGATGTCGACTTTGATCGCGAGCGGGTTTCACTTTCGTTGAAGGCCACGCAAGAAGATCCTTGGCAACAGTTTGCGCGGACTCACACCATCAACCAAGTCGTGCCAGGACAAGTAACCAAACTCGTACCGTTTGGCGCATTCGTCCGAGTTCACGAAGGTATTGAAGGTTTAGTGCACATCTCCGAACTCGCTGAGCGCCACGTCGAGATTCCCGAGCAGGTTGTCCAAGTGGGGGATGAGCTTTTCGTAAAGGTGATCGACATTGATCTAGAGCGTCGCCGTATTTCATTATCGTTGAAGCAAGCCAACGAGCATGGGGATACGCACGTCGAAGCATTTGATCCGACCGCCTACGGAATGTCCGCGCACTACGACGAGCAGGGGAACTACATCTACCCTGAAGGTTTCGACTCAGAGACCAACGAGTGGAAGCCAGGCTTCGATAAAGAACGCGAAGCGTGGGAGGGTGAATACGCGGAAGCGCAATCACGTTTCGAAGCGCACAAGCGCCAGATCGCTGAGGCCAAGGTCGCAGATGAAGCAGCAGCTTCCTCGAATGAGACTTCGTACTCATCCGGAGAGGGAGAGGCAGCGGGGACTTTGGCAACTGACGCCGCTCTGGAAAGTCTTCGGGATAAACTAGCGGGACAGTAATTCGTCTAGGTGGTGTCGACTGACACCACCTAGACTCTTTTCTATGCTCTTGGTCGCACTCACCGGCGGTCTTGGTTCGGGAAAGTCTGCCGCCGCCACGACGTTCAGAGAACTTGGCGCGTACGTCATTGAAGCAGATGTCTTGGCGAAGGAGAGCCTGGCCATTGGCACTCGCGGTCTAGCTAGGGTCGAGAAACATTTTGGATCTGCGGTAATCGCAGAGGATGGTTCGCTGAATCGGGCGGCTCTAGCGGAAATTATTTTCCGGGATCCAGTTGAACGACGTATTTTAGAATCGATCGTTCATCCAGAGGTGCAGCGTGCGTTTAAGGAACGCGTCGCAGAGTTGCCGGATAGCGCCGTAGTGATTTATGAGATCCCGCTTTTGGTAGAAGTTGATCGGTCTGAAGAGTTTCAACTTGTAATCGTAATTGAAACTCCGCTTTCTGTTCGGATTGAACGATTGGCAAAGCGAGGTTTCACTCAAGCTCAGTCGATGGCTCGAATTGCCGAACAAGCTACCAACGAGCAGCGGAGGACGATCGCGGACATTATTCTCTCAAACGCCACACGGGCCCCTGACTTAGCGCAGGCGATCAAGGCAACCTGGGACTTGCGGCTAAGAAAATTCTCCGAGAATCTGATGGCTGGGTTACCAGCCGAGCCCGAATGGATGGAGGGCGACCTCTTGCCGAACCAATTGCCTCTGGAAGCTCAGATCGCACGAATTGCGAATCGAATTGCAAAAGCAATCGACGGCAAAGTAAGCGTCTGTTCGATGACCGAATTGCGATTTGCAAGCGAAGCCAACGATTTGGCAAAGAAACTTGGACACCTCGGCTTCATCCAAACCGAGCCTGGTCGATGCTTCACCTCCGCGGATCCGGGACGGCCACTTCGGCTCGTTGTCTCGAGATAGTAAACTCTGATCGTGCGGCCAATTGATCTACTTCGTCGACGGGTTCATCCCTTTGAAGTGATCAGCGACTATGTTCCAGCCGGTGATCAGCCTCGAGCAATCGCAGACTTGGTAAAGCGAATTGAAGCCGGTGAGCAAAATGTCGTTCTGCTTGGCGCGACGGGCACCGGAAAATCAGCTACGTCGGCTTGGCTCATTGAAAAATTGCAGCGTCCCACTTTGGTGATTGCACCAAACAAGACGCTCGCGGCCCAATTGGCCAATGAATTTCGCGAACTGCTTCCAAACAATGCCGTTGAATATTTCGTCTCGTATTATGACTATTACCAGCCGGAAGCTTACGTCCCGCAGACGGACACGTTTATTGAAAAAGATTCCTCGGTGAACGCAGAGGTTGAGCGACTTCGATACTCAGCCACCCACTCTCTCCTGACTCGTCGCGATGTCGTCGTAGTGGCCACGGTTTCTTGCATCTATGGCCTAGGCACGCCGGAGGAATATGTAGATCGGATGGTTCGCCTGGCAGTCGGTGATCGGATCGAAAGGAATCAGCTTCTACGCAAATTCGTCGATATTCAATACTCGCGTAACGACATCGCTTTCGCGCGAGGCACCTTTAGAGTGCGTGGCGACACGATCGAGATCATTCCCGTCTACGAAGAGTTGGCTCTCCGCATCGAAATGTTTGGCGACGAAATAGAGCGCCTGCTCACTTTGAACCCACTCACCGGCGAGGTGGTTCGTGAGGAGCAAGAGATGTATGTGTTCCCGGCAACCCATTATGTAGCCGGGCCAGAACGAATGGATCGAGCGGCGGCCGCAATTGAGATCGAACTCGCTGAGAGACTTGCCGAGTTCGCCCAACAAGGCAAACTCCTCGAGGCGCAAAGGTTGAAAATGCGGACGACCTACGACCTTGAGATGATGCGACAGGTTGGATTTTGCTCTGGTATTGAAAATTATTCGAGGCACATTGACAATCGCCCGGCAGGCTCTGCGCCGCACTGTCTCATCGACTACTTCCCAGAAGACTTTCTGCTGGTTATCGATGAATCGCACGTGACAGTCCCCCAAATAGGAGCGATGTTTGAAGGGGATGCATCGCGTAAACGCACTCTGATCGAACACGGATTTCGATTGCCAAGCGCCCTCGATAATCGCCCACTTAAGTGGAGCGAATTTGTCGAACGAATATCTCAAACTGTTTTTTTATCCGCGACGCCAGGGCGTTACGAGCTGGCGAAGGTCGATGGCGATGTTGTAGAACAGGTAATCAGACCCACGGGTCTGGTGGATCCGCAAATCGTGTTGAAGCCAACAAAAGGTCAAATAGATGACTTGATCCACGAAATTAAGATTCGCGCGGCACGAAACGAAAGAGTACTGGTCACAACTCTCACCAAAAAGATGTCGGAGGATCTCACCGATTATCTTCTTGAGATTGGAATTCGCGTCCGGTATCTCCACTCCGAGGTCGATACCCTCCGGCGGATAGAATTGCTGCGCGAACTTCGACTCGGAATTTTTGATGTTTTGATTGGTATCAACTTGCTAAGGGAAGGCCTTGATCTTCCCGAGGTCTCGTTGGTGGCGATCCTTGATGCTGATAAAGAAGGATTTCTCCGCTCTGCCACGTCGCTGATTCAGACCATCGGACGCGCGGCCCGCAATGTGTCCGGTGAAGTTCACATGTATGCCGATTCCATCACTCCCTCGATGAAGAAGGCTGTCGACGAAACTAACCGCCGTCGGGAGATTCAGGTGGCGTACAACGCCGAACGTGGAATAGATCCTCAGCCGTTGAGGAAGCGAATCTCCGACATCACCGAAATGTTGGCGCGCGAGGATGTAGATACACAGGCCCTGATCGGGCGAATTGGAAAGGCGAAGGTTAGTTCCGGGCTCCACGCGAAGGAGTTGGCTTCAATGCCAATTCAAGAGTTGAGCGCGCTAATCTCCTCACTTACTGATCAAATGCATTCGGCGGCGGCTGGACTTCAGTTTGAATTGGCAGCGCGTATCCGCGATGAAGTAGCTGAGTTGAAGAAGGAACTACGCGGGATGCAAGAGGCAGGCATTTGATTTGGCAAACTTAACAATTTGGATCTGGACGCTAGTGGCACTATTGGGAGTTATCAGTGTCGATTTTTACCTAGCAGCCCGAAAGCCTCGCGAAGTTCAAATACGCGAAGCCGTTCTCTGGGTGGTTTTTTACGTTCTGCTTGCCCTTGGATTCGCGCTCTCCCTCGCATTTACCCTTTCGCGGGAATCCGCGGGTGAATTTGTTGCAGGTTGGCTAACAGAGTATTCACTCTCTGTTGATAATCTCTTTGTCTTCTTAATCATTTTTTCTCGATTACGCGTTGCAAAAAAATCGATTCAAACAGTACTTCTAATCGGGATTGCCCTGGCTCTCGTGTTTCGCGGAATTTTCATCACTGTCGGAGCATTATTGATCCATCGATTCATCTGGGTATTCTTTATTTTCGGAGCCTTCTTGTTGGTGACTGCGGCTCGGCTACTCTACAAAGGGGGTGGAGATGAAGATTGGAAAGAGGGGAGGGCAGTAGCGTTTTTTCGGCGTCGACGACTGGGTACATTTGGGATTGCCGTCGTTGCGATCGGCACCACCGATCTTCTATTCGCACTTGATTCGATCCCCGCGATCTTCGGTCTAACCCAGGATCCCTACATCGTATTCACGGCAAACGCGTTCGCCCTTATGGGGCTTCGGCAACTCTATGTACTGCTTGGCGGCCTTGTGGAACGCCTAGTCCATCTTTCGAAGGGATTAGCGGTAATCCTTGCATTCATCGGCATCAAATTAATTGCTGAAGCTTTGGTTGGGGTGGGAATTGCCGTGCCTCAAATTGGCACCGCATTAAGTCTCGGTGTGGTCGTAGCAACCCTTGTGATCACCACAATCGTGAGCCTGAAATCGGCACCAAAGCGAGAAATGTAATGACAGGGACGAGCGAAGTCGCGACGCACGAGGAGGCGTTAGCCCAGGGCTTGGACGGATATCTAGATTCCGAATCCGGCCTATTTGTATTTACTTCGGCTTATCATTTAAGTCGTGGAACCTGCTGCGACAGCGGTTGCCGTCATTGCCCGTATCGCTAGAGCCATCTTGGCGGAGCCGCAAGCATGGCGTCGCTACTTAATCGCGCTATCTCAGTTTCTTTCGAGCGGCCCAACAGCCACGCGGTGAAATCACCGATTGAACCCGTGATGCACTGGACTCCATCACCGATTTTAAACACAGGTCCTTCTTTTGTTATGAGAGTTAGGCCCAGCATGCGCGAATCGAAGTTTGGAACTTCCTCGGCGAGGAGCGCCGTTAGAAATTCGAGAGGGGTATCCGCAAAAGTTGGAGCGAGATCAAGATCGACGAGGTGAATCTCGACCTCTTTTTGACGCATCCATGGGATGTCACTAGCAGGCGAGAGCGGTCCACCTGCCGCGGCGCCACGACGAATGAAGAATCCGAGGGCGGAATCGGAGAGAGCTTCGATCGCGACCGCAAGACGTTCTGCGCTCTCCGACACATCGGTCACGATCTGGTTCGCGCTTCGTCGCGCGCCCGATTCGATTTGCGAATCGCGTTCCTCCTGAGATCGATACATGGGGGATTGAACTCCGGTGCTCGCCCAAACACAGAGATTGACCATTGCATCGGCGTTTCGGGCAATATGCGTCGCAACGTGGCTTCTCCTCCAGTTGGGGAGCCTGGATGGCGCGCTCATCTGCTCATCTGTGAGAGGCGATATTGCGGTTAGGAAACGTCTGGTGGCATCGACCAGGGTCCCTTGCATGACCTGAGCGTACCTCGGCAAGAAAGTCCCGACGTAATCTCATAGGCTAACCTCGCTATGGAAACTAGAGATCGCCTGATTATTCGTGGCGCCCGCGAGCATAACCTCAAAAACGTCTCCGTTGACCTGCCTCGAAACGCGTTGATTGTCTTCACAGGGCTTTCCGGTTCCGGCAAATCTAGTTTGGCATTTGACACAATTTTTGCGGAAGGACAGCGGAGATATGTTGAATCACTAAGCGCCTATGCTCGACAGTTTCTCGGGCAGATGGACAAACCCGACGTGGATTTCATTGAGGGCCTCTCACCCGCTGTGTCTATTGATCAGAAATCGACGAACCGAAACCCGAGATCTACTGTCGGCACGATTACCGAGGTGTACGACTATCTTCGCTTGCTCTTTGCTCGAGCCGGTCGACCTCACTGTCCAAACTGTGCGCGCCCGGTGGCTCGCCAATCGCCGCAGCAAATAGTCGATCAGATCCTTTCACTTAAAGCTGAGACCCGATTTCAGGTTTTAGCGCCGGTAGTGCGGGCGCGCAAGGGTGAATTCGTTGACCTCTTTCACGATCTTTCGCTTAAGGGTTTTTCTCGTGCACGAGTGGACGGCGAGGTGATCTCATTACAAGATCCTCCCAAGTTGAAGAAGCAGGAGAAACACACGATCGATATCGTGATTGATCGGCTTGAAGTGAAAAAGAGCGCTCAGCAACGTCTTACTGATTCCATCGAGACAGCTTTGGGACTGGCATCTGGAGTCGTTGTTCTCGAGTTTGTGGATTTGCCCGAGGATGATGCCGATCGCGAAAAAACCTTTAGTGAGCATCTAGCCTGCATGTATTGCGAACTTTCCTTTGAGGAGTTGGAGCCGCGTTCTTTTTCTTTTAACTCGCCATTCGGTGCCTGTCCTGAGTGCGCTGGAATTGGCAATCAACTCGAAGTTGACCCCGAGCTCGTTGTCCCAGACGATCAGGCCTCGATTAATGAAGGAGCCATTGCACCGTGGGCAGGAGTGGAGCATTTTGAACATTTGTTGGAAGCGCTATCAACCGAAGTGCGTTTCTCGCTTGATATGCCCTGGAAAAAACTTTCAGCACGGGCGCGCGATGCTGTTCTCAATGGCTGGGAGTTTGAAGTTAAAGTCAAATTCCGGAATCGATATGGCAGAACTCGCTCCTACACTTCAGGATTTGAAGGAGTCATTCCATTCCTCCAACGCAAACACTCGGAGACGGAGAGCGAGTGGAGTCGTGAACGGTATGCCTCATATATGCGCGAGGTCCCGTGTCCCGCTTGCAAAGGAGCGCGATTAAAACCAGTCGTTCTTGCCGTTACTCTCGGCGGGAAAAACATTGCTGAAATCTGTGCGCTTCCAATCGCGGCGACCAACGCGTTTCTCGCCGACATCGAACTCAGTGCTCGCGAACACCAGATCGGTGAACGAGTGCTCAAGGAAGTACATGCTCGCCTTGGGTTTCTACTTGATGTGGGGCTCGATTATCTTTCCCTTGATCGGCCGGCTGGAAGTCTGTCTGGGGGCGAAGCGCAACGCATTCGCTTGGCAACTCAAATCGGTTCGGGATTGGTTGGGGTGCTTTATGTTTTGGATGAGCCGAGTATCGGGCTTCATCAACGTGACAATCATCGCCTCATAGAGACGTTGACGCGATTGCGCGACCTTGGTAACACCTTGATCGTCGTTGAGCACGACGAAGATACGATCCGAACAGCCGATTGGATCGTCGATATCGGACCCGGCGCCGGCGAACACGGCGGACACGTCGTCTCCTCCGGATCTCTCGAAGATTTACTATCAGCTCCCAATTCGATCACAGGCGATTATTTGGCGAAGCGTCGCCGGATCGAAATGCCCACTATCCGACGTCCGATTGATCCAAAGCGTCAATTGGTGGTGAAGGGCGCCAAAGAGAACAACTTAAAGAATATTGATGTTGCTTTTCCGCTCGGGTGCTTCGTGGCCGTTACGGGAGTAAGTGGTTCTGGGAAATCAACGTTAGTAAACGACATTCTTTATGTGGCCCTTGCGAACAAGTTGAATGGTGCGCATCAGGTTCCAGGACGACACCGAACCGTCACTGGCGTCGATCTGCTGGATAAAGTTGTGCACGTCGACCAGTCACCGATTGGACGAACGCCACGCTCAAATCCAGCGACCTACACCGGGCTATTTGATCACGTTCGTAAATTGTTTGCGGATACAACTGAAGCGAAGGTTCGGGGTTATTTGCAGGGCCGTTTCTCCTTCAACGTGAAGGGCGGTCGCTGCGAATCCTGTAGTGGCGACGGCACGATTAAAATTGAAATGAACTTCTTACCCGATGTCTACGTTCCTTGCGAAGTTTGCCACGGTGCCAGATATAATCGAGAGACTCTCGAAGTCCATTTTAAAGGGAAGACGATTTCCGATGTGCTCGATATGCCGATCGAAACGGCGCTTGAATTTTTTCAGGCAGTTCCTTCCATCTCTCGATACTTAAAAACCCTTAATGAAGTCGGGCTCGGCTATGTCCGGCTTGGACAGTCTGCTCCCACGCTTTCCGGTGGCGAAGCTCAGCGCGTTAAGTTGGCCTCTGAATTGCAGCGTCGATCTACTGGAAGGACGTTCTATGTGTTAGACGAGCCCACCACTGGTTTGCATTTTGAAGATACAAAAAAACTCCTTGGGGTGTTGACTCGACTCGTCGAAAATGGAAATACGGTTGTTGTTATCGAACATAATCTTGACGTTATAAAATGCGCTGACTGGGTGATCGACTTAGGTCCTGAAGGCGGCGGAGGTGGTGGCACGGTTGTGGCTACGGGCACTCCGGAGACGGTGGCCAAAGTGAAAGCTAGCCATACTGGCAAGTTCTTGGCCGAAGCCCTTAAGTAGATCGGGATGGCGCCGCGTGATTATCGCCCAACACCAGGGAGCATCCCATTAGCACCTGGCGTTTACCGCTTTAAGGATGCGTACGGGCGTGTGATTTATGTGGGTAAGGCAAAGAATCTACGTGCTCGTCTCTCTTCGTATTTTCAAGAAGGCCTTCATCCACGAACAGAGGCAATGGTGGAGGCGGCCACTTCAGTTGATTGGACGGTTGTTGCCAATGAAGTAGAAGCGCTGCAGCTCGAATACACCTGGATAAAAAGTGAAGAACCCAGATTTAATATTCGATTTCGTGACGATAAGTCCTATCCCTACCTGGCGGTTTCAGTGGGTGAAGAAGTTCCGCGTGTCTACGTGACGAGAGCACCTAAGGGTAAGGGAGTTCGTTACTTCGGTCCATATACCCACGCCTGGGCGATCCGAAACACACTTGATGCAATTTTACGTATTTTCCCGATTCGATCTTGCACTTCCGGCACCTTCCGGCGAGCCACCCAAATTGGGCGACCCTGTCTGCTAGGGCATATCGGAAAATGTGCGGCGCCGTGTGTTGGGGCGATTTCCGTCGATGATCATCGAGCGTTAGTTGGCGAGTTCATTTCATTTTTCAACAGTGACCCTACCCGTCACCTACGAATACTCGAAAAACAGATGAGCGAGGCTGCCCAGGAATTAGATTACGAAAAGGCTGGCCGAATTCGGGACAACATCACGGCGCTGAATCGCGCGCTCGAATCTAGTGCTGTTGTTCTGCCGGATAAGACCGACGCGGACTTCATCGCCGCTTCAGGCGACGACCTAGAAATGGCATTTACGATCTTCTCTGTTCGTAGTGGGCGGGTTCGTGGTGAACGAACTCGGATTGTCGAGCGCAGCGAAGCAATGGGTATCTCGGGTCTGATGGAACGCGTGATAACCGAGACATATGGTGGCGAGCAGGAGTGCCCTAAACAGATCTTGGTCTCGAACGACCCCGATAACCGTCAACTTCTCGAGACCTGGATATCTGCAAAACGCGAAAGCAAGGTGGAGATTCGGGTCCCTCAACGCGGAGATAAATTCGCATTGATGGAGACCGTGTCGGCGAATGCGCGCGAGGCACTGGCTCGACACCGATTGCGCAGGTCGAGTGATTTATCAACGCGAAGTAAAGCCTTGGCTGAAATTCAGGAGGCTCTTTCAATTGAGGACGTTCCGCTTCGCATTGAATGTTTTGACATTTCGAATTTGCAAGGGACCGAGATGGTGGCGTCCATGGTGGTTTTCGAAGATGGTTTGGCCAGAAAAGCCGAATATCGAAGATTCGCGATCGCCTTGGTCGGTGATCAAGTGCGCGGTCCCGACGATGCTCGGGCGATGAAGCAGGTGATTGCTCGACGTTTGGTTCGACTGAAAATTGATCGCGAATCCGCGGCAAGCATCTCCGAGGAAGTCGAGGCCGGCGGAACCGTCCGCAGATTTGCCTACCCTCCGCAGTTGATCGTGGTCGATGGTGGTGCACCGCAAGTGAATGCCGCAGCGGAAGCGATCAAAGAGGCGGGTGAAGAGATCTCAGTGGTCGGACTAGCCAAGCGTCTTGAAGAACTCTGGCGTCCCTACGAAGCGGACCCAGTCTTGCTGCCCCGAAACAGTGAGGCTCTCTATCTGTTACAACGGATCAGAGACGAAGCGCATCGATTCGCAATCACTTATCACCGCTCAAAGCGTTCAAAGGCGATGTTGGATTCGGCTCTGGATCAAATCGTTGGACTCGGTGAAAGCCGACGCCTGGCTTTAATCGCACATTTTGGTTCTTTACGCACCCTGGCTGGAGCCAGCCAAGAAGAGATTGCGTCATTACCTGGAATTGGGGTCAAGATTGCAGCGACCATACACGCTGCGCTCGCTGGAAGCCTGGTTGGCGAAAAGATCGATCCCACTACTGGGGAAATTCTTCCCGCTGAGTAACTATTCTTTGGTACATGGAGTATTCCACGAGGACGCCAATTGCCGCTCCACAAATAGTTGTGGTGACCGGAATGTCTGGTGCGGGGCGCAGTACTTGCTCTCACGCTCTCGAAGATTTGGGCTGGTATGTCGTCGACAACTTGCCGCCGACTCTTCTCGGAGAACTAGCAGCGCTGGCGGCGCGAGCCGAGTCTGGAGGCCCTAATCGAATCGCGGTAGTCATTGACGTTCGTGGCGGCGAGTTTTTTACCGAGTTGCGTTCCTCGCTTGACAGTTTAAAGGCGATCGGAATTGCTTGTCAGATTGCTTTCCTCGAAGCCGATGACGAAGAACTCGTGCGAAGATTTGAATCAACACGTAGACCGCACCCTTTGCAAGGCACGGGACGAATTCTTGACGGTATCGCGAGCGAACGAGCACTCCTGAAAGATCTACGCGGTGAAGCGGACGTGTTGATCGACACGACCGGTCTTAATGTTCACCAGCTCAAGGAAAAAGTTGAGCGCGTCTTCGGCGGAGCTGAGGTCAAGCAACTGCGGGTAACAGTTTTGTCATTTGGTTTCAAATACGGATTGCCCTACGACTCCGATTTCTTGATCGACGCACGATTCATCCCGAATCCACACTGGATTCCTGAACTTCAACCGAAGACAGGGTTGGATGAGGAGGTGAGTAATTTCGTCCTCGCGGCCGATGGCGTGGGTGAATTCATCGACGGTTACGCGAAAATCTTCGCCCGCCTGGCACCGAGTTACGAACGCGAAGGTAAAAAATACTTGACGCTCTCCATCGGTTGTACCGGCGGTAAACATCGGAGCGTAGCCGTTGCCGAAAGTCTGGCGAGTCGATTACGCGATGAAGGGATTGAGGCGACAGCGGTTCATCGAGACGTTGGCCGCGAATGACTCTTCCACCAACGTATGAATACGAGCACGGAGCGACAGTAGTTGCTCTCGGCGGTGGGCATGGACTGGCGGCGACGCTTGCAGCATTGCGAAATATCACTCCACGAATCACCGCAATTGTTACTGTCTCCGACGATGGGGGCTCAAGCGGACGTTTGCGCGCGGAATTCGGAATTTTGCCGCCCGGCGATTTGCGAATGGCCCTTGCTGCACTCTGTGCCGATGATCTCTGGGGCAACGGATGGGCCGATGTGGTGCAACATCGATTTGGCGGTGAAGGGGAAGTTGCGGGGCATGCACTTGGCAATCTCCTCCTTGCAGCTTTATGGGAAATGCATGGCGACTGGGTGATCGGACTTGATCGCGTTGCCGAATTGCTGCGAGTCGTCGGTCGGGTATTGCCAATGGCTGCCGTCCCGCTTGAAATTTGTGCCCGAGTTCAAGATCCGAAGTCGATGCAGGTGGAGGAGATTCGTGGGCAAGTAGCGGTAGCCACGGCTAAAGGTAGAGTGCTCGAACTTTCGCTGTATCCACCAGATCCTCCTGCTCGGCCCGAATCAATTTCGGCTATTTTGGCTGCCGATTGGATCACGATTGGACCTGGTTCTTGGTATTCGTCAGTATTACCGCACCTACTCGTTCCAGCTCAACGAGATGCGTTGATCGCAAGCAAGGCTAAAAAAATTGTCTTGGTAAATCTTGATGCACGACCCACAATTATTCCAGTTGATGAGGCTGGCGGACAGCCCCCTGAAGATCACTTAGCACTTTTGGCCGCACACGCCCCCGGATTGCGCTTGGATGTAGTTATGGCCGATCCGACGACAGTTTCAAACCATCGACGTCTTATTGAGGTTGCGGGGGATCTTGGGGCACGAGTGATTATTGCTGATCTCGTCGACGGGCTTGATTCCGTGCATCACGATCCGACGAAGCTGGCAAGGGCTCTAAAAGATGTTTTTGATGGCCAGGCCTGAAATGATGCGCACATGGCAATGACTGCAGCAGTGAAGGATGAACTCTCACGCCTCACAATCACAAAATCTTGTTGCCGAAAAGCCGAGGTATCTTCCCTATTACGCTTTGCTGGGGGCCTGCACCTTGTGAGCGGCAAGATTGTAGTAGAGGCCGAGTTGGATACTGCGATCGCAGCTAGACGGTTGCGAAAAGACATCACAGATGTTTTCGGCCAAGAAACTGAATTAGCTGTCGTGGCGCCCGGTGGCTTGAGAAAAGGCAGTCGATACGTGGTGCGTTCCGCCAACGACGGTCAAGCACTTGCTCGTCAGACTGGACTTATCGATAGTCGTGGGCGACCGGTCCGAGGTCTACCACCGCAGGTGGTTTCAGCGGCCCTCTGTGATGCCGAGGCGGCTTGGCGTGGAGCATTCCTGGCGCATGGCTCACTAACCGAACCAGGGCGATCTTCCGCCCTTGAAATCACCTGTCCGGGACCGGAAGCAGCATTAGCGCTGGTTGGTGCGGCTAGGCGGCTGGGAATTCCCGCTAAGGCCCGCGAAGTCCGAGGGATTGATCGAGTTGTGGTTCGCGATGGAGACGCTATTTCGGCTCTCTTAACCCGGTTGGGCGCCCACCAGAGCGTTCTCGCCTGGGAAGAGCGTCGAATGCGACGCGAAGTTCGAGCCACTGCAAACCGATTGGCAAATTTCGACGACGCCAACCTCCGACGCTCGGCCAGAGCCGCCGTCGCGGCTTCGGCACGAGTCGCACGTGCCCTGGAGATTCTCGGCGATGAGGTTCCTGATCATCTACGCCAGGCGGGTGACCTAAGGATTGAGCATGGCCAAGCTAGCCTCGAAGAACTCGGTTCCTTGGCGACGCCTCCAATGACTAAAGATGCCGTGGCAGGTCGCATCCGGCGGCTGTTGGCGATGGCGGATAAAAAAGCGTCAGATTTTGGCATCCCGGACACTGAGGCGGGATTGACGCCAGAAATGCTCACCTAAAAGACCTAACGTTTATCACCTACCCCGGCTCTGGCCATGAGTGACATATCTAGCAGTTCGATTCTCTGAGGGTAAAAGTCATCGGTGATAAAGTTCTAAGTACCCCGAAGAAGTGGTAATCCGCATCGGCGGGTGGCCTTCGCCGTTAGCGAAGGAGTCGAGGATTCAAGGAGAATTTCGTGACTATCAAGGTTGGAATAAATGGTTTTGGCCGAATCGGGCGTAA
>JANXYY010000121.1 GCA_025355805.1 Actinomycetes bacterium | reverse complement strand
CTCCACTATCAAATCGAGGCCGATATCTAAGTTCGAGGCCGAATGAGTTAACGCACCAACAGCGAGATAATCAACGCCCGTCTGTGCATATGCGCGCGCAGTATCGATATTGATTCCCCCCGAAGCTTCAAGCCGAGCTCTGCCAGCAACGTATTTGAACGCCTTGCGATCATCCTCAACGCTCATGTTGTCAAGCAAGATGAGTTCCGCACCCACTTCCAACGCCTCAGAAATCTGTTCGAACCTATCGACCTCGACTTCAATTGGGAGTGTTGGAAATTTCTTCTGGACACCTTCGAAGGCCGCCCTGATTCCACCCGCCGCGAGAACGTGATTGTCTTTAATCATTGCGGCATCAGAAAGTGAGAAGCGATGGTTGGTACCACCGCCCATTCGTACTGCGAATTTTTCTAGATCTCGAAGTCCTGGAGTTGTCTTTCGAGTGTCGCGAATAGTTGCCCCAGTGCCTTCGACGGCCGCAACCCACCGACTGGTTAGGGTTGCGATACCACTCAAGCGACCCAGGAAATTAAGTGCGCTCCGCTCAGCGAGTAAGAGGCCTCGCGATTTTCCACGCGCGACCAGAATTAGTGACCCCACTTCGACTAATGAACCTTCGGGAACTTCTCGAACAAATTCCACTTCGCCCGCGCACGCGATCGCAAGAACCGCCTTTGCCATGACGATGCCCGCTACGACACCGATGGATCGGCTGGCAAAATTGGCAACCGCTATTTGGTAGTCAGGAATGGTCGCAACACTTGTCGCATCGACACCTCCACCTAGATCTTCAGAGAGGGTGGCCTCCGCCAACTTGATTAGTCGATCGCCATCTAATCCGAGAGCATCTGCTTCGGCACGAATCGAGCCAAGCATGGAATTAAGCATCGGCTACCTTCTCAAACGAATGCGACCAGAGCCCATCACGATTGAGTTCCAACAGAATACGTTTCTGCCACTCTGGAGAGGTCTCCGGAAAATCTTCGCGCCAATGTGAGCCCCGGGTCTCCTCACGAATTTTCGCCGCTTGTACGAGGGCGCTTGCAACTAAATGGAGATTTGTTGCCTCCCAGGCTTCGACGCATGGCTCGCTACTTGCTTGTTTACCAAGACGGTGTAGATCATGAGCAGTATGGTCAAGTGATTTTGCGCTCCGTAGAACCCCCGCGCCTTCGGTCATCGAAGTGGATATTTGATCACGCACAGAAGGGATCAACAACGATTCCTCGGAGTCATCCGCCACCGGATCACCAGGAGTCGGCAAGTTAGTTGCCAAATCGTCCGCAATTCTCGCGGCAAAAACTAAACCCTCAAGCAACGAGTTGGAGGCCAGACGATTAGCACCATGAACGCCAGTGCAGGCAGTTTCCCCACACGCATAAAGTCCAGGGACACTGGTACGACCATTGATGTCGACGCGCGCCCCACCCGATGCATAATGCGCAGCCGGCGAAACCGGGATGAGATCGCGACTCGGGTTTACACCATAAGCCGCGCAGGAGGCGTAAATCGTCGGAAAGCGCTCTTTCCAGTTATCGATATTTCTCGCATCTAACCAGACATGCGGTCTACGACTCTCCATCATTTTTCGAGTGATCGCCTTAGCCACAACATCGCGTGGCGCGAGATCAGCGAGCGGATGCACATCGCGCATGAACCGCTCTCCTGAATCGTCTACAAGGAAAGCTCCCTCCCCACGAACCGCTTCACTTATGAGTGGCTGTTGCCCCCGCGCAGTGGGCCCGAGCCACATGACGGTTGGATGGAATTGAACAAATTCAAGATCTGCCACTCGTGCCCCGGCGCGAAGAGCGACACCAACACCGTCCCCAGTAGCCACAGCGGGGTTTGTCGTCTGGGCATAGACCTGTCCAAGACCACCGGTTGCCAGAATTACTGCGCGGCCAAGTGCTCGACCAATTCCATCCCTGGATCCGGCTCCGATCACGTGGAGTGTGACGCCGCAAACGTGTCCTTGGCGATCTTTTAGCGCATCAAGCACTAGCGCATGCTCGACGACTTCGATTCCTGCGTCTTCGGTTACCGCCGCGAGTAAGGCTCGCGAAACTTCCGCCCCGGTCGCATCGCCACCGGCGTGGAGAATTCGATTGCGATGATGCCCGCCTTCACGTGTCAGTGAAATTTCTCCAGAAGCCTCGCGATCAAAGACGGCACCGCGTGCAATCAGTCTGCGAACAGCTTCCGGGCCTTGCGCCACTAAAACTTTGACAGCTGCAGCATCGCAAAGGCCCGCGCCGGCAATCAGCGTGTCCTCTTCATGTTGCCTCGGCGTATCTCCAGGCCCAAGAGCAGCCGCAATCCCACCCTGGGCCCACTTGGTCGAACCTTCGTCAACGCGCGCCTTCGTGACGAGCAGAACAGTAAGGTCTTTGGCTCGCACCTGTAGAGCGGTAGTTAGCCCCGCGACCCCAGAACCGACGACCACGACATCAGCCCGCGCAGTCCAACCCGGCGCGCCCGTCTTAAGTCTCATCCGATTCTCACTAACCCGTTGTCGATCAAGTGAACCGAACCGACTTTAGCCGCAATCACCAAGATCGCTTCACCAGAGAAGTCATTACTAACAACCTCCCAGGTCTGCGCATCAACTAATTGACTGTATTCGACGTCCAGAGCAATCAATTCTTCGGCAACGACAGCGTTTACAGCGGCCACTCCATCACCACCGACTTGTTGAGCGTGGTTGATCGCGCGATACATCCCAAGCGCACGTTTTCGTTCAAGATCGGTGAGAAATCGATTTCGACTTGAGAGCACTAAGCCGTCCTCTTCGCGAATTGATGACACACCAACAATTTCAATGCGACCTTCAGGCTTCACCATTCTTCTGATCAATTCGAGCTGTTGCCGATCCTTTTCACCAAAGATCGCAAATCGTGGCCTTACGCCATCGAAAAGTCGTGAAACCACTGTGAGGACCCCCGCGAAGTGCCCCGGTCTAATCGCGCCCTCAAATTCATTACCCAATGGGCCAGGATCAATCAGCGTTATTTTCTTCCCCGGCGGATACATATCTTCCGCAGTAGGAATCCAGATGACGTCCACGCCGAGTCGCCTGGCCGCCTCGATATCGGCTGCCAAAGTTCTTGGGTAGCGAGCAAAATCTGTTGAGTCGCCGAATTGAAGTGGATTGACGAAGATACTCAATACCGTCGTTCGGGCCAAGGACTTGGCTTTCTCAATGAGGGCTTCGTGGCCGGCATGCAGAGCACCCATTGTTGGGACTAACGCGATCAACGATTCGCGTCGCGTTCCCAAGGCCCTATCGAGTTCGACCAGTGACTCAACCCGGTCCATCTGCGCCACCCAAGATTCTTTCAATCTCCATTGCATCGCTAGTTCGCAATAGGCCGGCATTTGAGGCCCGCAGCAATGTCAATCGTGCCAAAACTTCATACGCATCACGTACCTGTGGCGATTGTTCGTTCATTATGCGCAAGTGCTCGGCTACCGTCTGTGCATCTCCACGCGCAATTGGCCCAGTCAATGCTTGGTCGCCGCTGCGAAGAGCATTGTCGAGAACTGCGCTGAGCAACGGAGCAAGCGCTCGCGATGGTTCCTCAATTCCAATGGCTCGAAGTTGATCCATGCCTTCAGCGACCAATACATTCAAAAAGTTTGCGCTCCATGCAAGGGCGGCGTGGTAAGCACTTCGATCACCTTCCGCGATTGAGGCCGGCTCTCCCCCAATTTCCAGGACTAGCGCTTCGGCGATTGGCATAATCGATTTGGGTGCGGTGACCCCGAAGATTGCGCCTCGCATCCTTTCGATATCCATCGCGGTTCCCGTGAAAGTCATGATGGGATGAATAGCCAATGGCAGCGCCCCGCACGCGGTGGCCGGATCCAGTACGCCGACGCCAAAGTGTCCTGCGGTATGAATCACAATCTGTCCTGGTCGAAAAAGTCCCGCCTTCGCGGCCCCTTCTACGAAGCCAGGTAAAACATCGTCAGGAATCGTCAAAAGTACTAACTCTGCGCCGTTGACAACCGCATCTGCTGTAAGGATCGGTGCGTCGGGAAGAAGCAGAGCCGCTCGTTCTTTTGAGGCTTCACTTATCGCGCTAACACCGCTAATACGATGACCAGCACGAACCAGAGCCGCACCCAGCGGCGCGCCGACACGTCCTGCACCCACGACCCCGATTCGCAGGCGCGCAGGATGGAGCGATGGTTCCAAGTTGTCTTGCTCTCTCATTGGCGTTCCAGTCCTTCGGGTACCGGACCCCCAAATCGTATTGGACGAAGGTCGTCAGGTTCAATTGAGTGTAAGAATCAGGGCTATGGAACGCATCTTTGGGCTTGGGCTCGCTCGCGCAGAAGGTGATCACCCCATCCGCCTCGGCTATTCACACCCAAGTTCTCATGGTGGATTACGCATTCATTGTGAAGTTGAAGACGAGTTAATCAAGTCGGCTCAAATCGAAATTGGCTTTATGCATCGCGGGGTCGAAGCACTTTTTACCGAACGCGATTACCGACAAGGGGTCATGCTCGCAAGTCGTCATGATTGGAGTGGGCCAAGCGGGGGGGAGCTTGCATATGCACTAGCTATCGAAGATCTACTTGGGCTCACGCCGCCGGTCCGTGCATCATGGCTTCGCATGTTCATTTGCGAACTGGATCGGATCGTTTCTAGTCTCACTTTTCTCAGTGCGATCCCTGAGCCAAAAATTGCACCGATCCAACGCTCAATGAATCAGCATCGAGAAATCTTGGCGTACAGACTTGAAAAAATCACCGGCGCGAGGATGCACCACCAAGTAATCAAAGTTGGAGGCGTGGCAGTTGATGTCGATGAAGTGGCACTCTTGGAAATCGCAGGTTCTCTATCTGCCATCATTCACGAATTGGATTGGTGGCGTGAGAACCTAGCCAATTCGTTATTCGACTATCGAAACGTGGGAGTTCTGGGTCGCGAAATCGCGCTTGCTTGTGGCGCATCTGGAATCATCGCACGCGCCTCAGGCCTTTCGCTCGATATCCGGATGTCCGAACCTTATGCAACTTATGGTGAACTTGATTTCTTAACTGACAGAGCGCCTCAGGTGGGTGGCGATATCCCTGCCCGGGTTGCTTCTCTGGTAAACGAGGTTGAACTGAGTATCGCGATTATCGAATCGGCTACCAGTCATCTTCGTGAGTGCGTGGGCGAGCCCATTGAAGAACGGACACCAAAAGTTTTGCGGTTGCCGGAAGGCGAGACCTATCGAAATGTGGAAGGTGCCCTTGGGGCAAGCGGTGTTGCGCTTTTTTCAGATGGTGGACGATCCCCGACACGCCTCAGATTGCGCACCGCCTCAGTTGGAAATCTGGCGGCACTTGAACCTAGCTTGGTCGGTGTGGAGGTGGTCCATCTTCCAATGCTTCTGGCCTCTTGGCCATTTTTGAGCGGAGATAGCGATCGTTAATTTACTTTCCCATCATCCTTAATCGTTAGCACTCGCTCCAAGAAGTAACCACCTACGGCCACCGAGAGCGCAGCGCCCGCGTCAAGAACTGAATTCCAAATCAAACTCGAATCTTCCAGATGGCCGAGAGTCACCAAATAGGTGGTGCAGAAACCGACATATATTCCACTGAGAAGCGCGCCACCGTGAGAAGCGGATTTTGCTAAAAGCACCAATCGGGCCAAGAAAAGTGGATCCATCGTTTTAGTGACATCTTTGTTCTTTCGTCGTTCTTCAAGTCTTCGATTTACGTTGAATGCGGTGATGAATAGGACAGCAGTGAGCAGCAGCAACAACGGAGCACCACTCCAAGGTAATCGGGGCAATGCACGGCCTGTTCGAAAGAGCATTCGTAACGCGAAATAACTGATTGCAGCACCGCTAAATAGCAGGGCAGCCAAGGTGATCCGTTGGGTGCCTTTCATGCGCGTTTGACTCCGCTTGCGTCAACGCCGGCTAGTAAGGAACGAACTGAACCGTGCCCGATCAGAATTGCTTCGGGATCGACTTCGTTCCACGGGACGAGGACAAAGGCCCGCTCATAAGCTCTCGGATGGGGCAGATTCAAAGTTTCTGATTGCCAAAGGAGCGAGTCGAAATCGATTAAATCAATGTCGAGCGTTCGTGCACCCCAGTGCTCCCTGCGCTGACGCCCGTGGTTGGTCTCGATCGCCTGCAATCTCGTAAGTAATTCTTCCTGCCTCAAATTGGTCACTCCAAGAAGTACTGAATTCAGATAATAGGGTTGGGAAGGCCCGCCGACCGGCGCCGTCCGATATTTGCAAGAGCTTCGTATTCCAGTGACAAACTCTGAGATCTCCTCGACCGCAGCCATCAAGATTGCTGGAGAATCGCCCAGATTCGATCCAAGGGCAAGCACAACCCGATGCGATCCATCCATTTCAACGCTCGCGCGTGATGGTTACTGACACATCCGAAAAAGGAACTGAGATTGGTGCCGATGGCTTGTGGACCGTAACTGAAATTTTGCTCACGATTGGGTTAGTAAGAACTTCGGCAGCCACTCGTTCAGCCAATGTTTCAATCAAATCCATCGGTTCACCTTCGATTAATTGATGCACCTTGGCGGCCAATTCGCCATAGTGGATTGTCGCGGCCAAATCATCACTCCGCCCCGCCTCGCGTAGATCGCAATGGATGGTCAGATCCACCACAAATTCTTGACCATTCAGCCGCTCGTCCTCGAAAACACCATGAAATCCATAGCCGCGGATTCCAATTAATTCGATTCGATCGCTCATCTCACTCATTTCTTGCGCTGCCAACGGCTGACTACGGCGACCGCATCTCGATTGCCGCGTACCTCATGCACTCGGACTCCCCAGGCTCCGGCTTGAGCAGCCATGGCGGTCAGAGCAACCGTCGCATCATCGCGTTGATCAAGGGGTCGATCGATCCCATCCGCACCCAGAAGTTCGCCGAGAAAATGCTTCCTTGATGCGCCGATGAGAATTGGACGATTCAATTCCTTAATTTCTTTGAGGTCGTGGAGTAAGGCCCAGTTGTGGGACGAAGTTTTAGCGAACCCGAGACCAGGGTCGATGATGATCTGCTCTAGTTCCACACCCTGAATTAGCAAGCCATCTATCCGAGCCGCAAGTTCATCGCGAACGTCGTGAGTCACCTGTCCATAATGCGCAACCGATTGCATGTGATCCGAGTGGCCCCTCCAGTGCATGGCGATATAGGGCACTCGCGCAGCTGCAATAACTTCACCCATCGCCGAATCTGCTAACCCACCACTCACGTCATTAATGAGTACCGCGCCAGCGCTGATGGCTTCCTCCGCAATGCTCGCGCGCATGGTGTCGACACTAACGAATGCGCCGAGTCCAACGATTTCACGGAGTAGGGGTATGACCCGAGTGCGTTCAACTTGTTCGCTAATTCGTTCCGCCCCTGGACGAGTGGATTCGCCGCCAAGATCAATAATGTCTACACCCTCGTCGATCATCGCTTTTGCTCGCTTTAGGGCGACATCGAAATCGAGATGCTGGCCACCGTCAGAAAATGAATCCGTTGTTACATTGATGATTCCCATGACTAGTGTGCGATCGAGTTGACCAAGTGAATCTGGTAAACCCAGGATGCGCGATGAGTCCATGAGCAGAACTTACGCCATTTAGCAAGAACGCCCTAGAGCCATATCCATGGCCTCGGCTCGCGTTGCCGGATCGCGCAACTGGCCACGCACTGCACTCGTGACCGTGCGCGCCTTCGGCTTTCGAACTCCACGCATCGACATACAAAGGTGTTCGCAATCAATGATCACTATCGCGCCCAGCGGCTCGAGTATGTCAACTAATGCTTCTACGATCTGCGTCGTTAGTCGCTCCTGAACTTGTGGTCGCCGCGCAAAAACATCGACTAGGCGAGCCAACTTGGAGATTCCAGTTATCCGGCCACTAGGTCCCGGTATATAGCCAACGTGCGCCACCCCATGGAACGGCACCAGGTGGTGTTCACAATGTGAATACACCTCGATATCGCGCACCATGACTAATTCATGGTGCCCAAGATCGAAAGTCGTGGTCAAAACATCTTCAGGTGAGAGCCAGAGCCCCGCGTACGTTTCCCTAAGCGCTCTAGCGACTCGAGCCGGTGTATCGCGCAGGCCATCACGCTCTGGATCTTCGCCGAGGGCTAAGAGTAATTCTCGGATTGCCCGTTCGGCTCGGTCGGCATCGAATTCACTTTTGGCGCGTCCATCATCAGCAATTGAAACCCGCGAAATCTCAGACATTTCTAGACTGCTTCTTTCGGCTTGGGCATAGCAATCGCCGGACGATCCGATGGCACTCGATTGGCTGAACCAGTCCAGGGTGCCCGCGGCGAGCGCTTCGTTACTGGCGCAAAGATCTCTGCAATCTCGCTCTTGTCCAGAGTCTCGCGCTCTAACAACGCGTTCACCAGTGTGTCGAGAACATCCCGATAATCCGCAAGCACGTCCCAAGCTTCTTGGTGTGCCTGATCGATGAGGCGGCGAACTTCTTGGTCGATACTGGCTGCCACGTCGTCCGAGTAGTCACGCTCGTGACCGTAATCGCGCCCTAAGAAAGGTTCGGCATTCCCAGTTCCGAGTTTTACCGCGCCTAATCGCTCGGTCATGCCATATTGGGTGACCATCGCACGTGCCAGAGTCGTCGCTTTTTCAATGTCGTTTGATGCGCCAGTAGTGGGATCGTGGAAGACCATCTCTTCGGCGGCCCTGCCCCCAAGCGCATATGCCAATTGGTCGAGCATTTCATTTCTGGTAGTGGAGTAACGATCCTCGTCGGGCAGGACCATCGTGTATCCAAGCGCGCGGCCACGCGGCAAGATCGTGACCTTATGTACCGGATCAGTGTTGGGCATGGTGTGCGCGACTAGCGCATGCCCACCCTCGTGGTAGGCCGTCACTTTCTTTTCGTGATCACTCATCACCCGACTTCGCTTTTGGGGGCCTGCGATTACGCGATCGATCGCCTCGTCCAGTGCTGCATTATCAATCAATTTACGATCATTGCGCGCAGTCAACAGAGCCGCCTCGTTTAGCACGTTGGCTAAATCTGCACCAGTGAATCCGGGCGTACGTCGAGCAACCGCGAGTAAATCAATCTCAGTTTCCAGCGGCTTCCCTTTGGCATGAACTTCTAGGATCTGTTGGCGACCTTTTAAATCTGGTCGTTCAACCGCGATCTGTCGATCAAAACGCCCAGGGCGAAGAAGCGCGGGATCTAAAATATCTGGACGGTTAGTGGCGGCAATGAGAATTACCGAGCCGTTCGCCTCGAATCCGTCCATCTCAACGAGGAGTTGGTTCAGGGTCTGTTCGCGCTCATCATGACCGCCACCCATTCCCGCGCCACGGTGGCGTCCAACCGCGTCGATTTCATCGACAAAAACAATGGCTGGTGCATGTTGCTTGGCCTGCTCAAAGAGATCGCGCACTCGTGCCGCTCCAACGCCAACGAACATTTCCACGAAGTCCGAGCCCGAGATGGAGTAGAAGGGCACATTCGCCTCACCGGCCACGGCTCGCGCGAGCAGGGTCTTGCCCGTACCTGGGGGGCCGTACAAAAGCACTCCCTTAGGAATCTTTGCACCGATCGCTTGAAACTTCTCCGGGGCCGCCAGAAACTCTTTGATTTCTTGTAACTCTTCAACGGCTTCGTCGACACCTGCGACATCGGCAAAGGTTGTCTTTGGCGTTTCTTTCGATTGCAATTTAGCGCGCGAGCGTCCAAATTGCATGACCTTCCCGCCGCCGCCCTGCATCTGATTCATAAAGAATAAAAAGATGACACCAATTATAAGGAAGGGTGCAACCGCCAGAAGTAACGAAACCAATCCAGATTGCGTGGGAACTTTCACATCCCAAAGGCTCGGTGGTTGATGTGCAATTAGGAGATCTGTGAGTTGTGTTTCCTGGCGAACGATGTAGCTGGCTTGGATTCGCTTGGCTCCGTCAATGGTGATGCCATTTTTGAGGGTGACCTGAATGAGTTGTTCGCGATCAACAAGTAATGCTGATTCAACTTTTCCTTCGGTGATCGCAGTAATGACGGTCGCCGTATCAACTTTCTTAAAGTTGCCGGCAGTCGACGTGAACTGGCTTATGAGAATGAATCCCAGTATGACGAAGCCAATCCAAAAAAAAGGGCCGCGGACAACTTGTTTGGCTTTCATAGCTCTCAATCTTCAGGAGTAAACGTGTGGGGCGAGCGTTGCGACAACCGGCAAATTGCGATAGCGCTCGTCATAATCTAAGCCGTAACCAACGACAAACGCATTCGGGATATCAAACCCAACATACTTAATGCCAACCTCGACCTTCGCTGCTTCAGGTTTGCGTAGCAATACCAGCACTTCAACACTGGCTGCTCCCCGCGAGCGCAAGTTTGCCACCAGCCAGGAGAGGGTCAGACCGGAGTCAACGATGTCCTCGATGATGAGTACATGGCGACCGGTGATGTCGTGATCGAGATCCTTGAGGATTCGCACGACGCCACTGGATTTCGTACCCTTGCCATAGGAAGAGACCGCCATCCAATCCATCGAAACATGACGCGGCAAGGCGCGTGCAAAATCGGCGACGACCATCACGGCACCCTTCAGGATTCCAACTAGAACTAGATCTCGCCCGCCATAATCTCCGGCGACCTCAGTGGCTAATTCGGCAAGACGTAGTCGAATCTGCTCGGCTGTGAGCAGCACCTCGGTAATTTCGTTGCCTATATCAGCGGCTTCCACGCTCAACCCTTCTGGTAGTTGAAAACGACAGTCTGCCCGACTTTCGGGTGAAGGTCAGTTCGCCGGGGAGCGCGACTCCGCCCTGACCGCGCCAAGAGGTGATCAGCGCATCCATTCTGGTCAGCTGGTTGAAAGACAACGAGCCAGCCGGGACGCCTGCGCGGAAGGCCATCGCTCTGAGCACGCGGGTGCGCACGGCAGTTGGGAGGTGAACTAATTCACTGACCTCAACCTCGACTCCGTCAGCAATTCCAGCGACCTCGACGATTTGGGCCGTCAGCGAATCAAGGGCGGACAGATCCTCACGTAATAGATCCGCAGTCCGAGCCAACGCCTCGACGACGCCACCGCCGAGCGTGGCATCAAGGGTCGGCATTAGTTTGCGCAGCCCGACCCTGGTAAAACGTTCATCTTCATTCTGCGGATCGTCCCAAATCGGGGCGTTCACTTCAATACAAGCGGCCCTGAGTTGGCGACGGCGTAGACCCAACAGCGGGCGCCGGTAACTTCCGCTGACTCGCTCCATGCCAGCCATTGATCGGGGACCCGATCCGCGACCCAGACCAAGTAGAACGCTTTCGGCCTGATCATCCATCGAGTGTCCCAAATAGATGGCAACTGATGCGGTTTCCGAAGCTTCAATTTCGAGCGCGGCATAGCGCGCATCTCGAGCCGCTGCTTCGATCCCGCCAATGCTCCCGACCTCAACTTTCACCGCTGAAACTCGATCACATCCGATAGCACTCAGCCACTGTGCAGTCTGCTCAGCTCGACTCGCTGACCCAGTTTGCAACCCATGATCGATGGTAATCGCGTATACCAAAATCGCGAGTAGCGGAGCTTCTTTCAGCAGCGCCAAGGTGAGGGCAACCGAATCGGCGCCGCCAGAACAGGCCACCAAGATTTTGTCCCCCGGGAGTAGCTCCGCCAGATCTGTCCGCACGGCAAGGCGTACGAGCGCCATCGCCCCTGGCTCGACCATTCCGTTGGACACCCCATCAGCCTAAGCAATCTCACGTTGACTTAGTTAGTCAGGAGACTCTCACGAGCGCGGCGGCAATTGCATCGATCTTCTTTCGCGCCGGCTCCGTTTTTGGCGCATGATCCACCATCACCGCAAAGGCTAAGGCGCGTTTGGCGCTATCGACCACATATCCGGCCAATACATCAACCCCCGTAAGAGTGCCCGTCTTGGCCCTGATCTGACCCGGGACGGCCCCGACGCGATTCTTAAGAGTTCCATCCACGCCTGAGATTGGAAGCCCGGACAGGATAGGAGCGAGTTCGGCTCTCTTTGGATCTGCGATCAACATGAGGAGGTGAACCAAAGTAGAGGGAGTCGTTCGATTATTTCGCGAAAGGCCGGATCCATCAACCACGGTGGTCTGGCGCAGATCCAGAGTCGGGACAGAATTCGCCAGCGCCAATTCGATTGACACAGGAAGTAGTTTCGAAAGAAAGTTAGCGCCCGTGTTATCGCTTTCCGTGAGAGTAGTTTCAACTAACTCACTCAACGAAATAATCTTGCCTTTAAAAGTAACTTTTAAATCAGGATTATTTAGGTTGAGTACTGCGGTGGCCGTAAATAGTTTGATCGTCGAGGCCGGAATAAATTGTTCATTAGGTGAGGTGGAGTCACTTTGATAAATCATCGTGCCAGTGAGCGCATCACCCACCGAGACTCCAACGTGATCGCCGAGTTCGGGTGATTTGATCAACGAAGAAAGCGCGAACTGGATCGTACTTTCTAACGGAATGGAGGAAGTAGTTGGGAGATTTCTAAGCACCGCCGCCGGTGGTGGAGTCGTGACTAATTTAACTCCCGGTTGGCTCGAACCTGTTGAACATCCCGTAACAAAAAAGATAGCGGTGGCAATAGCTACGAACCTGGGCGCGCTAAACTCGTCCGCCATAGGGCATGAGTCCGTCTGTGTTATACATATTCGAAAACTTCAACCCCGCCTTGGTTCCCCTGGCCTCCCAGACCATGTTGTTACCCGCGTAGATAGACACGTGGTGAATTGATGAAACCGTTCCGTTGTAAGAATAGAAAACCAAATCACCAGGTTCTAAGTCGGAAAGTGGTACCCGCTTGGTAGCGACAAAGTAAAGTGCAGCATTAAGTCTGGACCACGATGGCGAAGCGAGCCCGGCAGCTTTATACGCGGCATACACTAGTCCTGAACAATCGTACGAATTTGGTCCTTGTGCCCCCCAGACATAAGGCAAACCCGCCAGAACCTGCTGTTTTGCGAAGTTGACCGCAATCGTGCGTTGATCTGCGCTCGTTCGAACTGTCTGCCGTCCGGTGTAGCCACGATCGCCCCAAATTTTCGCCTGACCAGGCGTATTCGCGGCAATTTTGGCCCGCTGTTCTTCCAAGATCGCCAATTGACGCTGCTGTTCCAAAGTAACGCGCACATCGCGAGCTTTAGACAATTCGGCCATTAACTCATTTTGCAGCGCCATTAGTGAATTTACTTCTTGCTGCTGACTCGTTTTGATCGCATCAGCAGCGGTCTTGGCCACCGCTACTTTATTGGTGGCCTGAGCTTGTGCAACGCGTGCAGAGTCAGCCGCGGATTTTGCATTTTTCGCTTTGGTATTTGCAGATTGGAATTGATGTAGCAACGTCGCATTACTCGTCGAAATAACGTCCAATTGTGATAATCGATCAACCAGATCCTGAGGACCGTCGGAGTGCAAGATTGCGTCAAAGTTCGTAAATCCGCCGCCCATTTTGTAGGCCCCAACGGCGATCCGACCTATTCCATTATGAGCTTGAGTCACCGCGCTAGCGGCCAAAACGGCTACGGCCGCTTTCTGCCGGGCAATTTGAGTCGCCGTCCCAAGTTCGGCCGCCGATTTGTTATAAGCAATTTTCGCCTGCACCGCTTGCGCTGCCAGCACTCTTAATCGGCTCTGGGCGGCATCCAACTTGGCCTTTGCCGCCACGGCCGCGACCGACTTCGCCGTCTCTGCCGCCTTCGCCGCCGCAATCTCAACTAGCGTGGGTTTGCGCAATTTAGCAACAGCTGGCGAAGAGCCAAGGAATAGGGCAGCGCAGAGCGCTAGCGCCAGAGTTCGACGGGACACGACATGAGAGTAATGGGCAAAATCCCCCAAATCATTCTTTTTAACCCCGTGTCCAACGATTCGCATGGATCTTTAAGCATGTTCTCGCAGAAGGTTCTCAGAGACATCTAAGACTCGGGGCGTCGCCGTCTTCTTGCCTTAAAGACTTACGATACGGTACTGTCTCGTTTCTAAAGGTAAAGAGGCAGACCTTGACCTTCGCCCAATGTGTTGGCCGTCCGCGTGACAAATCCCGAGGCGTGGCCATCGAAAAAGCCGCGGTAGAACTCCTTCGCGAAGTTGGTTATGAGCACGTCACGATTGAAGCGGTGGCGGCTCGCGCCCAGGTGAGTAAAGCGACGATCTATCGCAGGTGGAAGAATAAAGCCGCCCTCGTGGCTGATGCAGTGCACCACTACGCCTTCTGCAAAGCACCGGCCACCGATACCGGTTCGCTAAGAGGCGACCTCATCGAAGTGATCTCCGAAAAAGTTATGTCTATGAAGAGCGCCGACGGTCAGTTGATCGCAGGGCTAATGGCCATGGCTCGCACCGACGGAAATCTGGCCGATGTCTTAAATCAATCCATAGCGGGCTATGCCACTGCAGCACATTCTGCGATTTTTGACCGAGCAATCGCTCGAGGCGAAATCTCGAAAGAAGCCAAACGTGATTTGATTTTGCAACTCGTACCTTCAGTGATCAATTTCCGAATGTTCATGTCCCATCAAAGCGTCAATCGCAAATTCGTCGAAAACTTCGTCGATGATGTTCTTATCCCAGTCCTACAACATTCCAGTAAGTAAAACGACGCCTTAATCTATTCGCAAGGAGCGACATATGTCCCTGGTAGACAGTACGAATGTGATTCCGGAAGAAGGTCTTGACCCGAAGAGATGGCGGGCCTTAATGGTCATCGCGATCGCGCAGTTGATGGTGATTCTCGATTCGTCGATCGTCAATATTGCAATTCCCAGTGCGAAAATTTCATTACACATCTCAAGTGCGAATCAGCAATGGATCGTTACTTCATACACCCTCGCATTCGGCTCTCTCCTTCTCCTAGGTGGGCGAATCGCCGACTACGTTGGCCGTAAAAAGATTTTCATCTTTGGCCTTCTCGGTTTCGCTGGTGCTTCCGCACTTGGTGGAATCGCATCCACCCAAGGTCTCCTTTTCGGAGCACGCGGACTACAGGGCGCCTTCGGTGCACTTCTGACCCCCGCAGCCCTTTCCCTTCTTAACGTCACATTCACTGTTCCTAAGGAGCGCGCTAAGGCGTTTGGAGTTTATGGTGCGATCTCCGGTGGAGGCGCAGCAATAGGACTCATCCTGGGCGGTGTCCTTACCGAATATGCGAACTGGCGTTGGTGCTTGGGCGTTAACGTTCCGATTGCGATCATTGCAGCCTTGCTGGCGCGACCATTCATAAAGGAATCCAAAGCGACTGGCGATCGAAGTTACGACATTCCTGGAGTTCTCACGGCGACTCTTGGTCTCTTCTCACTTGTCTATGCATTCACGCTGGCAGCCAAAGATGGCTGGACCGATGGACACACGTTCTTGTTCTTCGGTCTAGCAGCGCTATTTCTAACCGTGTTCATCGCCATTGAAATGCGAGTCAAGAACCCACTATTGCCGATGAGAATCCTCGCCGAGCGCAACCGCGCAGGTTCATACCTTGGTTCGCTCTTCGTAAGTTCGGGGCTGTTCTCAATGTTCTTGTTCCTTGGTCTCTACCTGCAGGTAATCCTTGGGTACTCTCCCATTCGCACCGGCCTAGCATTTCTGCCGTTCTCGATGGGAATCATCCTCTTCGCCGGTCTTGCGGCGAAGTTGCTTCCAACGATGGGTCCCCGTCCATTGATGATTTGGGGACTCCTTCAATCTGTCGTCGGCCTTCTCCTTCTAACGAGGATCACGCCGGCGACCCCATACTTCACCCACGTTTTCCCTTCGCTCATCATCATGAGTACGGGTATGGCGCTGGTCTTCATTCCGATGGCATCCACTTCGCTTCACGGAATTGGAAGTCATGATTCAGGAATCGGAAGCGCGATGCTTAACACCAGTCAGCAAATTGGTGGATCTCTAGGCACTGCCCTCCTTAACACGATCGCAGCAACGACCACAGCTAGCTACCTCGCTTTGCATGGAGGAGCTAGCAAGACGGCGCAGTTCTTTGCTCTAACCCATGGATACACAGAGACATTCAAGGTTGGCGCAGGCTTACTTCTCGTGGGTGCAATCGTCCTAGCGTTCACAATCCGAATCGGAAAAGAGTCACTCGTTGAGACAGAACTAATTGCCTCACCGCATTAATTAGATGCTTGACCCAAGGGGCCAAGTAAAAGCTCCCTTCCTCGGGCAGCGTTTACTTGGCCTTAGGTGTCTTCCATAACAGCGCTTATAGGGGCGCCTATTCAATGAAAGTTCAGGCGGTCAGCGATTACGCGGATACGTCGCGGCGGCTAAAGATGGCTCCCGTGATGACCAACAAGGCGCCTAAAAAGACCACCGAACTCAACAATGCACGCGAATAACTCACCTCGGGGTTTCCACCAGCCGCCACGGCGCTGAGCAGTTGGCCAGGCAGCCATTGTCGGGCACCCGTAAAGACGGCGGCCATAATGCCTTCGACGACGAGGAGCCAGGCCAAGCCGATCGAGATTGCTGAGATCGGGGAGCGCAGAAGCAATCCGAGAAAAATCCCGATTGTGCCGTAACCGAGAGTTGCGATCAGCACATTTATAAAAGTGAGGGCTAAGGAGTGGTAAGCCGCGGGCGTACTCCAAAGGGACGTGCTTAGGTGCTTGAAGTTGGCCCCAACATACGAGGTGATGATCGAAACTATCGCCGAAACAAAGACGATCACCGCCGCGAAGCTAATCATCGAAAAGTATTTGCCAACCAGCAGGGTGATCCGACGTGGCTGCCTCACGAGCAGGTTGCGCATCGTTCCCAAGGTGTATTCCTGGGCGATCTGGGCAGCAAAAACGCAGAGTGCTACTACCCCTAAGAGCGATCCAGCGTTGCCAAATCCGAGAGTCAATCCGCTGGCTTGTTCAAAGATGGTTTTGGTGACCCGAACTTCATTTCCGCGCCGCGGCTGATCCATGACGATAAAAAAGACCGACGACGAGAGAACAGAGACCGCGGTGATGGAAAGTAAGGTTCCAATAAAAAGTGTCGGCCGACGCAATTTCCGCCACTCTGCACGAAAGACGCGGATCATTTGGCACCGCCGATCATTTCGAAGAAAGTATCTTCAAGAGAGGGCCGAGTGGTCGATATTCCGGCCAAAACAATCCCGGCGGCGAAAGCAGCTCGATTCAATTCGGCCGCCCATTCGGCCGGAGCAAAAATGTGCAATGTTTGGTTTTCAACACTGGTCTTATGCCCGAGTACATTCACAATCGAGGCTAACTGAACCAAATCTTCCTCGTGCTCAGGCCGCGCTACGATTGAGGCCTGTTGCGCCTCGAGGAGTTGATCAGTCTCCCCTGCGAATAGAAGTTTGCCCTCGTTAAGAATCACCAGATAGTCGCTTATCTGTTCGAGTTCGATTAGAAGATGGCTCGAAACGAATACCGTAATTCCGGCATCAGCCAGCGCGCGCAAGAGAGTCCGAATTTCGTGGATGCCGGCGGGATCAAGCCCATTTGTGGGTTCGTCAAGAATGAGTACGTCAGGCTGCGGCAAGAGCGCTGCCGCGATGCCGAGGCGTTGTTTCATCCCGAGCGAATAAGTCTTAAATTTGGATCCACCGCGATCAAGCAG
>JANXYY010000116.1 GCA_025355805.1 Actinomycetes bacterium | reverse complement strand
ATACGCGCTGGCTCGGTGTTGATCCGGTCTTGAATGCTCATCTTTTTCCTCTCATCGGATGCTGAGGCCACCATCTGGTCTTAAGACTTCGCCGGTCATACCAATTGCATTCGCTGATGCTAAGAAGGAGTAGAGCGGAGCGATCTGTTCTGGGGTGAGGACAATATTTAGTGGGTTGAGTTCTCGGATTATTTTCTTGACTGCTTCGGGGTCTTCGAAGACTGAGCGCGTTCCTTTGCCTGCTTGCGCTGCCTTGAGGCTGGTGATGGTTCCACCTGGGGCGACTGCGTTGACTCTTACATTTGGGGCTAGGTCTGCAGCAAGGTGGCGGACGAGTCCGAGACCTCCATGTTTTGCAATCGAGTAACCAATGCCGGCTCCAATCCCACTGACTTCAAAGGATGCATCGGAGAGAGTGAAGATCATGCAACCGCGTGATTTTATGAGTTCTGTGGTCGCAGCTTTTGCGCCTAAGAGATAGCCGATCACGTCGACTTCGAAAACTCGTTTAACGATGTCGATGAGGTCTGAGGTGGGGAGATCTTGAATTCCGTATCCCCCATCGTGAATGCCGGCGTTGCCGATGAAGACGTCCAGAGATCCGTGTTGCTCGATAGCGGTTTGTACTGCACGTTCATTATCTTGCGCGTTGGTGACATCTCCGGTGACGAGGATTACTTCGTTGGGCATTGCCTCTTTGTTTGTTGCTTGATCGAGGACGATTACCTGGTCGCCTTGTTTGAGGAACTCGTGGACGATGGCAAGGCCGATGCCAGAGGCGCCGCCGGTGATCAAAACCGTGCGCGGTTTGCCTTCTGATTTTGGCTTATCTTCGTCCATCGTTCCTCCTTTCGCGTGCTTCTTTTCTCTGGTTTAAATCGGTGGTGGAGTCCAGAGGCCTGGATCGGGACGACCGTGAAGGGTGGTCATCACAATTTCGTCGAATGGATTCGCGGTGCCCCATTGATCCCTGTCTTCAGCCCTACTTGAATAGACCTGGGGAGTCCAACCATGTGCTTCATCGATTTGTTGCATAGCGGTGGTGTACTCCATAACGAATCCGGTGTTCGAATCTTGAAAATACGAGAAAGCGTTGTCCCCTGCACCGTGTCGTCCAGGTCCCCAAACCGGTTGGTGGCCAAGGCGGATCATGGCACCGGTTGCGCGCATGAATTCGTCTAGGCCAAGGAGTTCGAAGGAGACGTGGTTAAGGGAACTGTGTTTGGCTCTCACGAACGCCATGATGTGGTGTTGGCGTCCAGTGCGCATGAAGACAAAGAAATCTTCGACCCAGTCGGAGATCTTGAAACCGAGGGCCGAGCGATAGAACTCACTTGTGCGCTTAATGTCTTGGGTATTGAAGACCACGTGGCTGATGCCTTTGGGCCTGGATTCGCGTTCTTCAACTGGACGAAATGATCGCCAGGCGACATTTGAGGAAACTTCAACCGTGCGTCCATCGCAGTCCAGAAAATGGAATCCGTATCCGCCGCCAAAATCTTGACGCACGTTTGGTTCGGTTATGAGTTTTGCATCTGGGTGGCGGCTAACGTTTGCGGCGATCTGGTCTACGTCGGCCTTGGATTCGCAAGCCAGGCTGAGTAGGTCTACCCGAGTTTCCTTGCTCTCGCGAAGGCGTAGGACATGGCTTTCTTGGCAACCTGCACCAAGGTAAAGACGTTCGCCATCGGATTCGACTACTTCCAACTGCCAATGTTTTTCATAGAACTCGCGGGCTTTACGTAGATCTGGCACACCGAGAGCAACGCTGCGCACATGAGTGATCATTGGTCTGTCCTCCCCGACTTATAGCATCGCGATGCAAGTGAGCCTACCGAACCGTGCTGTGACATCAGAGGTTCTGCTTTATCGCTGAAATGGGTGCGTAATGCTGCCCAAAGCCATTGGCAGCGGCGGCTTCCAGGATCATGTGTGCGAGTACCAGATCTTGTTCAGGGGAACCGATCGACTTGTAGACGGTCAGGCCATCGTTGGACGTCCATTTGTGATCAGGCATTTGGCCGAGCAAGCGAACTCTCTCCCTGTT
>JANXYY010000106.1 GCA_025355805.1 Actinomycetes bacterium | reverse complement strand
CCGATGGCGACATTCGGCGACTCACTCGAGAAGACCTAGACGACACCTTCGATGCCGCAGTTGTTGGACTTGGGCTCTTAGGCATAGTGTCCACCCTTGAACTCGATATCGAACCCACGTATGAGATATCACAAGTGGTGTACCCAAATTTTCCACGATCACTTTTTTACGAGAATCTAAATGACGTTCTTGGCGCTGCCTACAGCGTAAGTTTCTTCACCACCTGGGGCGAAAAAGATGATGGCCAAGTATGGACAAAAGAGCGTACGTCGCCATTTGCGGGTGAGCGAGAGTTAAAACTATTTGGTATCCCAGCCGCGTCCGCAAAACGACATCCAATCCCAGGCATTGATCCGATTCACTGCACAGAGCAGTTGAATCAACCAGGTGCCTGGCATGACCGATTGCCACATTTCAAATTAGAATTCACCCCGAGCGCAGGTGACGAACTACAGAGTGAATATTTGATTCCACGAAGTCATGCAGCGCAAGCACTCGTAGCACTTGAACCGCTCGCCGCGGAAATCAATCAACTTTTACAAGTTTCCGAGATCCGTACCGTGAAGGCAGACAACCTCTGGTTGAGTCCGAGCTATAACATTGACGTCGTGGGCATTCACTTCACTTGGAAAAAGACTGATGAGATTTATCAACTGCTTCCACGAATAGAAGACGTTCTAGCCGATTTCCAGGCTCGACCACACTGGGGAAAAATTTTCACTTACGATCGCGATTACCTGGCGTCGGTTTACCCGAAGTTCAGTGAATTTAAAGCCCTCGCTGAGACTCTTGACCCGACGGCTAAATTCCAAAACGCGATGACGGTCCAAATATTTGCCTCTCGGTAGGTCGTTAATCGTTCTCATCCTTCGTGACTTGTACGGATGTAACGCCCTTTATTTCGGACAGGCTCTCAACTAAGTCTTCGATCGGTCCTCTGCCATGGCGAAACCTCATGTTCGTCTCGATCAAGGGCAACTTGTTCTCGATTTCAATTTTCCGTGTTTTGGTGAGTGAAGCTTCATACCCAAGTTCGGTTGATCGGCTGAGAACTTCTCGAAGAACCCCTCTACCGTCTTTGTAATTGATGATAAAAATCGGATCCTTGTCAATTGTCGGAATCAGGCGCCCGAGTTTGGGGAGGAGCCAAACTGCGACGAAGTGAAGAAACGTTGCTATTGCGGCGATCACCGGCATTCCCGCCCCACACGCCATGCCGATCGCAGCTGTCACCCAGATCGTTGCGGCAGTGGTAAGGCCGTTGACGATGTTCTGGCGGACGAAGATCACGCCAGCGCCCAGAAAGCCGATTCCGGAAACGATTTGAGCTGCAATCCGGGATGGATCGAGGATCACGTGAGGCCCAACCACGGTAGAGAATCCATATGCGGAGACGAGTGTAAATACGGCAGCGCCCATCCCCACCAAAGTATGGGTGCGCAATCCGGCGCTCTTGAGTTTGCGTTGACGTTCAATGCCAATAAGTGCAGAGAGAACGAACGCGAGTAGGAGTAGCACAATTTGGGTCAGTGTCGAACTGGAATAAAATTCAATTTTGATCATATTTCTCCTTAATCGACGTTCTCTCCTATCCCATTCTTCCTGACGGATTCAATTCTCACGCGCATTGCCACGCCAGATCGGCACAAGATGATCCAGCGAAAGATTGCAAAGTAATTGAAAGGATCGCACCCAATTGCGCTGATCGGAGGAGGGGTCGAGTTTCTGCGCAGTGTCGAGAAGTGAAACTGCTTCTTGATATCTATCCAAATTTCGTAAGGTACTTGCCAATTGGACATGCGCGCAGACGGTTCGGAAAACGCCTACGTCAGCCAATCGATTCGAGAGTGCGGATTTGTAGAATCCCTCCGCCTTGAACTCTGAGCCATACGAGTCTTGGGCAGAGGCTCTTTCAAATATTGGAATCGGATCATCGATAGGCCGTTCGGCAGCAAAAGCGTCGATCACTGTAATGCGTTCTTCCCAATTCATGTCGAGCAGACTAATCGAAATTGAATTGATCGTTTAACTTCTAGTTAGACCAGGGAAGGGTTCCTCGAAAGATTCAAGAATATGCACTCCACCTGCGGCTCTCAGATCTTCGATTGAGTAAGTACCTGTCGCAACTCCGACGGGAACCGCACCCGCTGCGATCGCCGCCTTCATATCATTCGGAGTGTCGCCGACGACGAAAACTTCAGCGGGAACCAAACCACTGTGGAGAAGTGTGGCTTTGCCAATGGCGATTTTGGTCAATTCTCCGCGGTTGGTCGAGTCAGAGCCGTATGCGCCAAAAACGAAGAACCGATTTAGATTGCCAGGGAGAAGTTTTGTCCGAGCCGCACCTTCCATCGCGCCAGAGACTATGCCGAGGATCACTCCATTCTCACCAAGGCGCGTTAGCAATTTTTCAACGCCTGGCATGACTTGATACTCAGGAGAAATCAGAATGTCTTGGGAAAGATGGAGCAGATATTCAACGTAAAGTCGTACTAATTCGTCTTCGCTGGGAACACGACCGAGTACGGCAAGTGCAGTGGCCTTGGCTATTTGCGGATCAGTTTCACCAGATGTGCTGTGCGCACCGATGTCGGCCGAGATTCCGTATAACTTCTCGAAAGCGACTTTCCAACTTCTGGTGCCAGAGCCACCGGAGTGAATAAGCGTCTCGTCTACGTCGAAGAGCACGACCACCGGGCGGGTTACCTTGGCCATGTCAACTCCACCTCAGTTTGGTCATGACGGGATATTACTGCCTTTCAACGGGGGAGATTCTGATCAATATCTGTCGCGACGCGTTCGGCCTTTGCCTCGTTTACCCCAGCGTCGCAGGCGAATTCGAGCCAACCATCAACCGTCAGTAACACCTCATGGATAACGTTTTCGTAATCAGGAACCAACTGTCGGTCGCCCACTTCGCGCAGGTCCGCCAGAGTGATCGCATCGAACTTTCCGTTCACACTCATCTGATGACGTTGCGTCCACTTACTTCGCGAATTGTGTGAATGCGTTACGTCGTATGCGGGCGCTAACTGCCACGTGCCATTCGCTGGCAGCAGGAAGGCTAGATTCTTGGTGTGATCATCTCGATTGACAGCCGCCACATTGAATACCATTCGACGAAATGCCTCTTGAATCGCATCGCGGCCCAATCCAAGGTCTCGGATCGTTGCAAAGTACTGGCTGTACGAGTGGGTGCTCACGAGATTGAAGTCCAGATGTGCCAGAGCGCAAAGCGACTGCAAATGTATGCGCTCGCCCGTGTTTGTTCGATCAAAGCGACGCGTTAGAAAGTGTGTGCGCGGACCTTCAGGTAAGAGTTTGCACTCGCTCATCTCGATGCCGGCTTTGGTAGCCATCAAGTAGTAGGCGTATTCGACACGTCCATAATCAGTGCCACCAACAATCGGATCCAATTCGCGAAGCGGATCGGGCCTCACGCCATCGAGTTTCACTATCCAGTGTTCGAAGCCAGTTGGCGCATCGAATTGTCCAGATCTGATCTGCCCGCTTTCTGGGTTATATGCGATAACTGCCTTTGCTCGCGCGCCACCCGCGGAAGTACCCACTTGGATTAACTGTCGCAGTGCTTCATGAATTGCCGGTGTCGTTGTGATGTCGCCGCTGACTAGGGATCTTGCAGCGCTTACCAAATCAGCAAGCTGAATTGCGGTTGACCTCTCAACACCCTCATGAAGTGGGGGATGGAAGGTAAGCGCGCCCATTGCGCGATCGGATGCATAGGCGAGTCGGTCTAGCGAGGTGATTCTTTCCGGTGGCACGCCCTCGTCGGAAAGAAACGCAGTGACCAATGCGTTTCCGAATCTGTCTGGGAGTGCATCGGCGAGCATCGCGGGCAATCGGTAATAAGTATCGGGGGCCAACTCTGGGAATTCGAAAACACCTGATTGGTTCGGCATGTGTAATGGAGCTAAAGATGTTCCATTGGCGATCCAGGTGTCGTCATATTCGAAGGCGTAGAACCCAGTCGCCCGGTCGAGGGCCACGGCACCCACCAACTGGTTCCACGCGCGAACTTCGACAAGGTCAACCTCTTGGTAACTCATCGGCGAGCCTTAGGGTTGGCGCGTTTTCGAATAGCGGCGACTTGCTTCTGTTGCGCTCGCAACATTTGCATTGGGCTGATACTTGGCTCGGGTGGGCTAAATGCGGAAAGCCATTCTGAGCGGTCGAGTGCGCGCGTAACTTGGATCAGAGTTCTGACCGACGACCCGCGTCCCAGTTCCAAAGTTTTGAGCGCCGATAGAGAGATGTTTGCGGCGATGGCAAGCTCGCTCTGCGTACGGTTCTGGCGCAGGCGCAAGCGCCGCACCTGGCTACCCAACTCGGTTTCCCACTCAACACTTGAGGCAAGGGATGGTCGTAATTCCAATGTTTATCTCCTAAACTTTCCACGTATAGTTGAAATTATGACCATATGTTAATTAGTGGTCAAGCAGAGAGCGGAGATAGGTGAAAAAGCAACTGTTAATCTTTGGCCTTAACCGTACCGAAAATGGTACGGTTTCGGCAGAGAAGGAGTGGAGGTTCAGTGTGACATATCGACAGTTAGTGCGCGAAAAGGCACTGGATCAGCACGGTCTAATTACAACCCGCACCGCGATGGAGGTGAAGGTTCCAGCAGTTGAGTTGCGCAAACTCGCGCAACGGGGCGCGCTCAAAAACCTTGGGTACGGTCTCTATCGTCTCAAAGAGGCTCGTCCCGGGGAGTTAGATCAGTACGCCGAAGCAATTTATCGAGTAGGTCCCATGGCATATCTCATGGGCGAGAGTGTCTTGACGATTTATAACTTGGCACTTGTCAATCCCAAGAAGATTAAAGTGCTGACTTCACGTCGTATCCGTAGGCGTTTGCCCGAATTTATCGAGGTAATTCAAGGACGCCTTGATCCCGATGAAATTACAAATATAGAAGGCATACCGGCTACCACAGTTGCCAGAGCACTCCGGGATTGTCGTGAAAGCATCATGCCAAGTCGATTTGCTGAGGCTCTGAAGAAAGCTCAGGAGCAGGGTCTAATCACCGCTGGTGAAGCAAAGAGCTTCAAGCAGGCCAATAGAAGAAAGCTCTAACTATGAGTTCGGCGCGGCAGGAGCCTCCGAGTAACTTAAATCATCTCAACCAGTTGATTACCAGTCGAGCAGGTACTCAGCAGGCCGCCCAAATCTTGATGCGCTCTTTAGCCACGGTAATCGTTTGTCAGATGCTTCCTAAAGACGCGATGTTGGGCGATCTCAAGGGAGCGGTCAAAGGTGGCACTGCAATGAAGTTAAGGATGGGAAGGACCAACGCACGCTTTTCTGCAGATCTGAATATGGCGCGTCATGTGGATTTGGAAGAATTTCTTGACGAATTCCAGTCTTCGCTCCGCGACGGATGGGCTGGATTTGTTGGTCGTTTGGTCACAAAAAAGCCACCAAAACCTTTGGGAGTTCCCAGCGAATACGTGATGCTGCCATTCGAAATCAAACTGACATACAAGGGTAAGAGTTGGAGAACCGTCGAGTTCGAACTTGGCGCTGATGAAATCGGGGATACTAAAGAAGTCGAATATGTATTGTCAGAAGAGATTAGAGAAGACTTGGGAGTTTTGGGCTTTTTTGACGTGAAACCCATACCGCTAATACCAATTCATCATCAAATTGCACAAAAATTACATGCCAGCACTGCTTCCAAAAGCGAACGCGCTCATGACCTAGTGGATTTACAGCTTATAGTTCGGTTTTCTCAAATCAATTACCAACTTGTGAGAGCAACATGCCTCAGACTTTTCCAATACCGGCAGAAGCACACTTGGCCACCGCTCGTAGTTGCAAACGAAAGCTGGCGCGCCGTGTACGAGGAGGCACGAGAAGATCTTGGTGTGATTTCTGATCTGGACGAGGCAATTGACTGGGCGAACGCCTTAATAACAAGAATTGATCAGAGCGATTCTTCTCGTGACGATGGCGTGGAAGTGAAGCTGGAATGGTGAGCAACGCCGCTGGCTCCAGCTTCCTTCGACGCGCACTACTCATTGGGTTCTTCGCCCTTGCGATGTCCTATCTCGAGGCAGCAGTCGTCGTATATCTGCAACGTGCACTGTCGATCAATCCGTTGGCGCTCTTCCCGCTGCGGGACCCGTCAACACTCGGCGGTTTCGGAACGATCGAAGTTG
>JANXYY010000094.1 GCA_025355805.1 Actinomycetes bacterium | reverse complement strand
AAATTAAATGTACCGGCAGCATCAGTTAGCACGGTCTTGTAAGGATGCGCGGTTACCTTGCCTGCAAAAATTTGGATCTTAGTCTTATACGGCTTTGGAGCGCATGCCGGGTCGGGCGGGATTCGCTCTACCGGACAAATTGGCCCAAGTAGCACCTGTCCGTGAACTCTCCCGTATCCGCTTGTTGAAGACGCTGATGCCATCTGCAGTCCAAAAGCGGTCGTCACGACCACCGCCACTACCGACGCGCTCACTAAAATTGTTCTTCGATTAATCATTTTGAGATCTCCACTCTTGATGGAAAGGCACTACGCCTCCACCATCGGTACACAGATCCTGATCGACGCCGGATGAATTTTGATCTTCACGTTCTTAACGCTCGGACGGGCACCTCCGTCGACTTCATATGGAAAACGACCATCGAATTTAAGTTCGAATTTCTTCCCGCGCGTGACTTTGACGAAAGGAGATTTTCCAGCTTTCCCCTGGGCTACTCGTCCCAACGTTCGGGCCCAGTCCATCGGATTTTTTGCGGTAACAATTGCAAGTTCCAGAAATCCGTCGTCTGGCTCCGCGTTAGTGAAGACCTCAACTCCACCTATCCCTTTTGACACGTTTCCCACCAGAACACACGAAATTTTGCCCTTGAAATAGGGCTTGCCGTCGACCTCAATCTTCGCTTTCACTCGGCTCGAACTTAGGTTCTTCGTCCCAGAGTAGAAATAGGCCAGGCGACCGAATCGTTCCTTCAATTTCTTGCCCGCCTCTTTGATCATGAAGGCGTCGAAACCCGTACCCGCCATGACGGCGAAATGCTCTCCATTGATCGTGCCGGTGTCGAGTTCGCGTTGCAAGCCATGTAGTCCAACCTTCACGGCTCCTTCGAGGTCTATCGGAATACTCAAGTTTGTCGCCAGGAGATTTGCAGTGCCCGCTGGCAAGATCGCTAGTAGGGCGTCGGTCCCGGCCAGTGCATCAATGCAACGTTGGACCGTTCCGTCCCCGCCCCAGGCGAAAATTACATCGGCACCTTTCTCGAAGGCTCGACGGGCGTACTTGGGCGCTTCACTGCTCTTAGCAACCTCATACCAAAGGGGGTCTGGGTAACCTTCGCGTGCCAGCACCGCTCGCAGTTCGGGTAGACCGTCGCCCAATGTCTTGTCCCCGTGCGCTACGACTGCGATCTTCTTCATGTCCTGGCCTCCAGAATCTCAATCGCTGGCAGGAATGTCCTCCGAGCGCTTTAGGGCAAACGGTGGCGTCGACTATCTCACTTTACGGTTCCATCTCCAACTGGTCTGCGCAACCTGAAATGAATCCCACACGGAAATGACAACTAGGACCAACTCTTGACATCGCTGCCAGCGAGGAAGAGCCTGTTCAAATGAAGCGAATAGCAATCATTGCGGCGAGTCTGATGATCGTCGGAGCAACAGCCAGTGGAGCGGATGGCCAGCAAACGGGGCTCAATAACTCCGCTAAGGGTTTCCAGCGCAACTTTTAGTCAAGAGCCTCAGTGGGGTCGTTCGGGAATCGTTAAAATACATTTATGAAAGCCATTGAGGTCGCTGAAATTGGTGGCCCCGAAAAATTGAAATATGTGGATCGCCCAAGCCCAATCAGGGGTGAAGACGAATCTCTCATCGACGTGCAGGTGGCGGGTGTCAATTTCGTCGACACTTACAATCGAAGCGGTTTATATCCACGGCCGCTCCCGTTCATTCCGGGTGCCGAAGGCGTTGGGATTCTTCGCGAAAAGAGCCACCTTCGGTCGTCGGAGTTATCAGTGGGTATGCGAGTCGGTTGGGTGTTGGGTGACGGCGGATATGCCGAAGTGGCGTCGCTGCCAAGCCAACGACTGATTCCGATCCCTGAAGGGATAAATAGCGCAGAGGCCACAGCGCTTCTCCTTCAAGGAATGACAGCGCACTATCTTGCATTTGATTCCTATCGAGTCAATCCGGGAGATGTCGCACTTGTACACGCGGGCGCTGGCGGGGTTGGCCTCTTGCTTACGCAATTTCTCAAATCACTTGGTGCCGTCGTCATCGCTACTGCTTCAACCGAGGAAAAACGTGAACTCTGCCTGGCAATTGGAGCTGATCACGCTGTCGGGTACTCAGGGTTTCTTGAGGTCGTTATGGAAGCGAGTAAAGGCGCCGGCGCACATGTTGTCTATGACGGAATCGGCAAAAATACATTTGAGGAAAGCCTAATTTGCGTACGTCCTCGCGGATCCCTGGTGGTCTATGGATATGCGAGTGGTCCAGTTCCGCCCGTTGCCTTGAGCAAAATCACGGCACGCTCAATATTTCTCAGCCGCCCAACCTTGGGCCATTTTGTAGCTGATCGAGACGAACTTCTGTGGCGAGCTAATGAAGTATTTGCAGCACACTTGAATGGGCAGTTGAACGTGCGAATTGGTGGAAGGTATGCCCTGAAAGATGCGAGACAGGCGCATGAAGATTTAGAATCCCGTTCGACAACGGGCAAACTTATTCTCGAACTCTAAACAATAATATTCTTCATTTCTTGCCCAGCACTGAGGCGCTGGAGTTGTTCCTCGACTAATTTACGAAAGCGAGGCTCGAATGCGTTCGTATTGCCGCCAACGTGCGGTGAAATTAATAGACCTTTTGCACGCCAGAGTGGATGATCTTTGGGCAACGGTTCCGGATCTGTAACATCGAGCGCCGCTAAAATTCGCCCGGAATTCAATTCGACGATGAGCGCATCCGTATCAATGATCGGGCCGCGCGCAACGTTTACCAACAACGCCCCGTCTTTCATCAGCCCGAGCCTGCGCGCA
>JANXYY010000082.1 GCA_025355805.1 Actinomycetes bacterium | reverse complement strand
AGTTAAGTTTGTTTGCATTGCTTCAAGTTTGCGCAGCGCCTTCTCTTTGCGTTTGCGATGCTTAAGAACTCCTGCAGCTTCTTCGATGAAGCCCCGTCGATCTTCAGGGGTCGCCGAAAGGATCGCATCGAGTTGTCCCTGGCCGACGATGACGTGCATTTCGCGACCAATACCCGAATCGCTCAACAATTCTTGAATGTCGAGAAGCCGAGCACCTTCGCCATTGATCTGGTATTCGCTTACGCCACTTCGAAAAAGGGTGCGGGTGATCGTGACTTCGGTGTATTCGATCGGCAAGGCCCCATCTGAGTTGTCGATGGTAAGCGAGACTTCGGCTCTGCCCAGCGGGGCTCGACCTGAGGTGCCTGCGAAAATAACGTCTTCCATTTTGCCGCCACGCAGCGTCTTGGGCCCCTGCTCGCCCATAACCCAAGCCAGGGCATCGACGACATTGGATTTTCCTGAACCGTTCGGACCCACTACGCAGGTAATCCCTGATTCGAAGCGAAGAGTGGTGGCCGAGGCGAAGGACTTAAACCCACGAAGGGTCAGGCTCTTCAAGTACAAGTGCTTCTCATCCCCTTTATAGATCAGGTCCGAACGGAGCCAATTCCGTGAGCGATTCCTCGCGAAACCCTACCCTGTGCGAGGTGCTCGCTGGCAGCTCGCACAGAAGTGGCTCGAGCGGTTCATGAACGCCTCTCGTTGGATCGCGCGGCCACATCTTGGGCAAGGCTCGCCTCGGCGCCCATATGCGGCCAGACCACGTTCGAAATAGCCGGATTCCCCATTGACATTGACGTAAAGATCGTCGAATGAAGTGCCGCCAGCGGCCAATGCCTCACTCATGACCACCCTCGCTTGTTCTAGCAGGTGCATAAGTTGACGAATAGTCAACGTCGAGGCAAGTCGCCGAGGATGGATCTTGGCCCGCCAAAGTGATTCATCGGCGTAAATATTACCGATCCCACTCACCAAGCTTTGATCGAGGAGAAGACGCTTAATTTCAGTTTTCCGTGCCCTTAGTCTTCGGGCGACGGCTGCTGCCTGGAAATCAGGGTGGAATGGATCCAAGGCGATATGGGCCAGACTCGCAGGAATTTTCGTGTCTTGCTCATCGCCGATCTCATCAAGGGACATTCCACCAAAAGTGCGCTGATCGACAAATCGCAATTCGGTTGACCAATCCGAAAAAACAAATCGAAGACGCAAATGTTTTTCGTCTTCTGTATCTTTCGGTACCAGCAGAAACTGGCCGCTCATTCCCAGGTGTCCAATGAGAATCTGATCGTCTTCAAATTCAAACCATAAATATTTGCCGCGCCGACGTACCGCCGCAATTTCTCGCCCGACGAGTCGATTCTGAAAATCGATCGGTCCCGCCAGATGCTTTCGAATCGCGCGAGGGTGGAGCACAAAGACCTGCGCAATTCGCCTTCCAGGCAAGTAGCGATCAAGGCCCGAACGGACGACTTCAACCTCGGGAAGTTCAGGCATTGCTAGTCGTTCTTCGCAGCCATTTCATCTTCCAGCAAGACGTAAGCGGCAGCCGCAGCTCGCTGTTCAGCCTGTTTTTTGCTCCGGCCCTCGCCTTGACCGAGTTCACGTCCAGCAATAACGCACATTGCAATAAATTCCTTAGCGTGATCTGGCCCTGATTCGCTGCTGAGGTAGTCGGGAACTCCAAGATTGAATGAGGTTGCCAATTCTTGCAGCGAGGTCTTCCAATCTAAACCAGCGCCAAGTTGCTCGGCGTGATCGATGAAAGGAGACATGAGGTTTAGCAAGACTTCGGTAGTTTTTCCCATGCCATGTTGAAGATAAATCGCGCCGATAATGGCTTCGAAGGTATCGGCCAGGATCGAATTCTTTTCCCGACCCCCAGTTACTGCTTCACCTTTACCGATCATTACGAAGTCGCCGAGATCAATGGTCCGAGCCACTTCGGCAAGTGCATTCATGCTTACTACGGCCGAACGTAATTTTGCCAACCTGCCCTCGGGCAAATCTGGAAAACGTCGATAAAGATTTTCGGTGATCACTATTCCTAAAACGCTGTCGCCAAGAAACTCGAGGCGCTCATTTGTCGGGATCCCACCAGATTCATAGGCATACGAACGATGCGTTAAAGCTAGTGCAAAAAGTTGAGGATCAAGTTGAACACCAAGGCGTTCGGTAAGGCGATGTAAATCGCGCTCACTTGCGCCGGTCACGGTCAGACTTCGACTACTTGGCGACCCTTATAGGTGCCACATGTTGGGCAGGCGGTGTGCGGCAACTTCTTCTCGCGGCACTGTTCACATACGACGAGGGTGGCAGCGGTGGTTTTCCACTGGCTCCGACGCGCCCGGGTATTGGCACGCGACATCTTTCGCTTCGGAACGGCCACGACTAACTCTCTTCCTGCTCACGCTGCGACGAACTGCCGTCGCCGAGGTGCTCAGTATCCCCTATGGATGCGGAATCCTCAAAAACAAGGCCTTGCAGCTCGGCCCACCTGGAGTCGTTTTGGCTGTGTTTGTGGGTGGGATCTGCGGCAAGGAGTTGGCCACAGTCTGGGCAGAGCCCTGGGCAGTCGGGGCGACAGAGCGGCTGGTAGGGCAGATTTAAGACGACGGCATCAATCAGTGCGGGCCCAAGATCAGCCATTCCGTCGATCAATTCAGGCAGTGGATCGTCGTCGTCAAAATCTTGCGCCGTCTTCTTCTGCCTAGGGTCTGGTTCGTAGGTGAAAAGTTCTTGAAAATACACATCGAGCGGAAGCGTCAAAGGTTCAAGGCAGCGAACGCATTCACCTGACGCTTCAGCCACAGCCCGACCCGTGATTAACACTCCCTGAACAACGGCTTCCAGACGAAGACTAAGTTTGATCGATGCGCCCTCGCGGATCGCAATGACATCAATCCCAATCGACTGCGGAGCTTGTTCAATTCGCTCAAGTTCGCGCATTGAACCTGGCGAGCGCCCCAGATCGTGCGTATCGATTACGAAAGGAGCTCGTGGATCAAGGTGCTTGACGTGCCTATTGGGGCTGCGGCTCTGCGAGGACATCGCTCTCCTTCTCGCCGGCCAAACGTGATCTGCCCCGAGCGATTGCATCCATCGTCTTGGTAAGAATCACTTCGAGAGTGGCCAAGCGCCCATCCACGTAAGACTCGGCTTCCGATTTGATTAATCCGGCTTCTTCATCGGCCCCAGCGATGAGTTGATCGGCTCGCTCGCTGGCCATCACCACGATCTCGGTCTCTTCGACCATTCGGGTCGCTTCCTCACGTGCATGGAGGATCAATTGTTCGGCGGCTAATCGACCATCGGCGATTACCGCTTCGCGGGCGATTAAGACCTCTCGGGCATCCCGCAATTCGACTGGCAGATCTAGGCGTAAAGCATCAAGTGCTTCGAGTACGTCACCACGGTGAATAACACAAGAAGCCGACAGGGGCACCGCTCTTGCAGCTTCGATAGTGGCAATCAAGTCTTCGATTCGAGTTGCGACATCTCGGCCAGGTACTGATTCCGTCACAGCGCACCCCCTTCAGATCCTTCGGATTTCGCGATTAGGTCCAATCGGGCAAGTAATTGAGTGAGAACCGTAGCCGGTACATGCGCCGAGACGTCGCCACCATACTTCGCAATTTCCTTAACCAGCGACGATGATAGGAATGAGTACTGCGGACTTGTTGACATAAAGACGGTTTCAATTCCCGCTAATTGATGATTCATTTGCGCCATTTGAAGTTCATAATCAAAATCGGAAACCGCCCGCAAACCTTTAACGATCACCGGAATTTTATGGGCTTTGCAATATTCGACTAATAGACCGCTCCAGGAGTCCACCCGAACATTGGGAAACTCGCGGGTAACCTCTCGGATCATCTCGATCCGTTCCTCCACCGTAAAGAGGCTGGCTTTAGTGTGATTGACCAGAACTGCGATTACTAACTCGTCGTAAAGCGCGCTGGCTCTGCCAATAATATCGAGGTGACCGTAGGTGATCGGATCGAACGAACCTGGGCAAATGGCACTGTGCACGGCCTGACGCTAGCAATCTTTGGTGGCGTAGCGCACCAAAGCGGGTCCATATTGGCGTTCCCGTACCGCTTTCAAACCCTCCGGCCAGTCGAATGCAGCGGACTTGGCGCTTCTCTCCACCGCGATCACAGCGCCCTCGACGAGCCAGCCATGGGCAAGTAGTTCGGTCAGGGCCGCCTCAACGATCTCGTTCGAAGTTTCATATGGCGGATCGAGAACCACCAGGTCATAGGCGGTTTCAGGGGTGACCGAAGTTAGCCACTTTTCGACGGTCATCGGGTAGACCTTCACGCCCGCAAAGCCAAGGTTGGCCGCATTTTTGCGGCAGACTGCGGTGGCTCGCGGATCACTTTCGATCAAGTCAACTTCACTTGCCCCGCGGGAAGCCGCCTCAAGTCCGATCGCACCGGTGCCGGCGTATAGATCTAAGACCCGCTTCTGGTACAGGGTGCCCAAGAGATGTTCAAGGGTGGAGAAAATTCCTTCGCGAGCCCGATCTGAGGTCGGTCGAGTAACACTGGCTGGGGCAGCGAGGGATCGACCCCGCGCACTTCCGGCGACAATTCTCATCCTTTTTCCAAATAATCGCTTCGTTCCTTTGCCGAGAGTTCGGCGATTGCTCGCGCTAGCGCAGGATGTCCTTCAACTTCGTCGGCTTCAACTATTTGCACCGCTTCGTCCTTGGCAAGTTCGATTAGTTTTTCGTCGCGCAGAACTCGCAGGAGTCTAAGTTGAGAACGCGAACCGCTCTGCGCACTTCCAAGCACATCGCCCTCACTGCGCTGTTCTAAGTCGACTCGAGACAATTCAAATCCATCCATCGTGGCTGCAACTGCTTCCAATCGTTGACGAGAGCTTGTTCCTTCATCGCAATCAGTCACGAGCAGACAGAGTCCAGCGTGTATCCCCCGGCCAACTCGTCCTCGTAATTGGTGGAGTTGCGAAACGCCAAAATATTCGGCATCGACGATGACCATCATGGTTGCATTTGGCACATCAACACCCACTTCGATGACGGTAGTTGCGATCAGGACATCGAGCAAGCCTTCAGTGAAGTCGCGCATAATCTGGTCTTTGCGATCACTTGGCAATCTGCCATGAAGAACGCCGACTCTGACCGTTGAGAGGGGGCCACTAATTAATTCAGGAGCAATCTCCAAAATAGCCTTGGCTTTTTTACGTTCCTCTTGTGGTGCGTCATCAATCTGATCGGCCAGATCATCTGCGCTTGCCTCGAATAGTTCGTCAGATTCGCTCTCTTCGCCACCGATTCGAGGAGCCACGATGTAGGCCTGTCGCCCTTCCTTGACCTCTTCCACAATTCGCTGCCAGGCGCGAGTAACGAAGGCTGGCTTTTCAAGTGCCGCGACAACATGTGTCTCAATTGCTTCGCGACCGTGTGGTAATTCGCTTAAAGTTGAAACATCCAGATCACCAAAGATCGTCATTGCAACAGTGCGTGGGATCGGAGTTGCGGTCATCACAAGTAGATGAGGTGGCGCGCTCCCTTTGGCGCGAAGCACATCACGTTGTTCAACGCCAAAGCGATGCTGTTCGTCGATAACCACAAGTCCAAGGTCCGCGAATTCAACCTGGTCGCCAAGGAGGGCGTGAGTGCCAATTGCGATTCCCGCCTCACCACTTTGAAAGTCAAGTAATGCGCTTCGACGCTGGCCTGCGTTTGCGGATCCAGTTAGCAACACAACTTTGGTTGCATTTGGCGCACCTCCCATCATTCCCTTCATGGCAAGATCGCCAAGCATCGAAGTGATAGAACGAAAATGTTGTTGTGCAAGCACTTCCGTTGGTGCAAGCAACGCGCACTGTCCGCCTGCATCAATCACGGCCAGCATCGCCCGAAGAGCGACAACCGTCTTTCCTGAACCCACTTCACCCTGCAGCAATCTGTGCATCGGATGGCTGGCGGATAGGTCGCTCTCGATTTCAGAAGTGACTTCTTTTTGACCGTTAGTTAATTTAAACGGGAGCTTGGCATCGAAGGCGGCGAGCAGACCACCGCCTCTTACTGAACGTGGAATAGCGACGAGCGAACGAAGTTTGGAGCGGCGCTGCGCAAGTACCACCTGCAGGGTAAACGCCTCTTCGAAGGCAAGCCGTTCTCGCGCGTGTTTGGCATCGCCAAGAGTGTTGGGCAAATGGATGGCATGTAATGCATCAAGAAGGCTCGGATAGCCATGCTTTTCAATGATTGCAGGAGGAAGGGGATCACTTACCTCATCGAGATTATCTAGAACGGTTCGTACGCATTGGGCGACTCGCCACGATGGCAACTTTGCAGTCGCCGAATAAACTGGAAGTAGTGCTCCGGCGAACTGCGCAACTCGTTCGCGTTCTGCAGTTGCGTCCTCTGCTTCCAATATGGAGGCGTCTAACATTTCGTAGTCCGGATGAGTGAGTTGACGTTTACCTCGAAAGAGTGTTACTCGTCCGGCAAAAAAACCACGTCGCCCCGGGGATAGATCTCGCTCACGCCATGCCTGATTGAAGAAAGTCAGTGAAAGAAAACCGGTTCCATCCGTCAAGACCACTTCAAGCATCGAGCCTCGCCGATTTCGAAGCGGTCGAACCGCGACTTTTGCTACATCGGCGACCACGGTTACTAATTCGCCTTCGTTTAACGAGGCAAAGTTCGTGAGTTCACCGCGTTCTGCGTAGCGCCTTGGGTAGTGGCGCATTAGATCACCAACTGTTCGCAACCCAAGCCCTTTCTCTAAGGCTTTGGCCGTGCGATCGCCCAATACTTTTACAAGTCGTTCATCAAGTTGATCGCTCATTGCTATTTATTCGACCCCGATCAGCAGGGGGTACCAGGCCTGTCCGCCATCATGGATCGTGATCTCAATCGCAGGCGCGAGGAGTCTGGCTGACTCGGCTAATTTATCAGCCATCTCACGAGTGGCGTCGGCGCCAGTAATCAGTGTCAGGATCTCTCCACCTGCCATCAACATTCTCTGCAAAACATCTTGGGCGACCTCAGCAAGATCGCGTCCGGCTACCATCACTTCGCCATCTATGATTCCGATCGCATCACCGGTCTGATAATCGGCTTGCGAGTTGTGGTTTGACGCTTTTGAAAATGCCAAGGTTGCATAACGGGTATGTCCAGCCGCCGAAGTCATCGCAACAATATCGTCATCAAAATCTCGAAGTGGGTCATGAACAGCAATCGCAGCCAACGCTTGCACGGTGGAACGAGTTGGGAGCACGGCCACTCGAATCCCGGCTTGACGAATCTCCGCGATGGCCTCTTGAGCAGATAGCAACCCATGTCGATCTTGCGGCAGTAGCAGAACTTCACTGGCTCCGATTGTGGCTTTCGACCATTCTTCCGCCGTCACTCGACGTGAATCGGAGGCCAGGATTACATCAGCACCTGCGCTTCGCAGCACGTCCGCAATGCCTAGTCCATTCGCGACTGCAACGATTCTTCGCTTCGATTCGCAAGCTTCTTCTCCACCAATCGGTGAAAGCGAAATGACCCTGATCCGATTCGGCTTTCCAACTGCGATTCCAGCTTCGATCGCACCGCCGGCATCGTTTGTATGAACGTGGACATTCCACAATTCATCACTCCCGACGACGAGAACGCTTTCGCCCAGTCGAGATAATTTCGCGCGCAATCCATCGGCAGCTTGGGTGTCGGTATCTGGCAAAAGATACATGACCTCATAATCACCATCAGGAGCCCGCAACTTCGAACGCGAAGGCTCAGAAGTGCCAGAGGTTTTGGCGGGCAAGTCTTCGATGGGCAAGAGCGATGGATCAAGGGTGGCCGCCAAGGCAGCCAAGATTCGCTCCAGGGCATGCGCCCCAGCATCAATGGTGCCAAGAGCGCTTGTGACGGGTGGGGTGTTCGCACTACTTAGAGCCGCGGCTCGAGCCGCCCTCCAGGCCGCGATCGCAACTTCGCGATCGCTCATGGCGGGCCTAACAGCCCCAGCCGCTGCCGTGATTGCCGTGAGTATCGTCCCGGCTACTGGTCGAGCCACCGCGCGCTGAGCCGCCACATCGGCGCTGATTAGGGCGGCCCCGAGACCGCCAGCGAGTCCGTCGGCAAAGCCACGGAGAATCTCGCTTAGGATTACTCCCGAATTCCCTCTCGCCTCAATTAGGGTCGCCCGCGCGGCAGTTTTTGCCAGCGTCGTGAGTTCGCCTTGAGCTCTCGTGAGGGCTTCAAGGCCACTTTCGAGAGTGGCTAAAACGTTGGCGCCGGTATCCCCGTCGGCCACTGGAAAGAGATTTTCCGCATCTAGCCTGCCCTGGGCCTGGCCGATGAGCTCGACTGCCAGTGAATACCACCGGCGAAGACCTGCCGCATCGAAACTCGTGAAACTCGGCCGATCAAGGGTGGGCATGACCAGAGATTACGACAGGTTCGCCCACGATTTCCCCCGTTGGTGCCTAGTCGGGTAATCTTTCGCTCTACCCGCTTGCGGGAAGCTCAGACTAACCGGGTCCAACTGGGACCAACTGATCCGTACCAACTGATAATTAGGAGTACGACCGTGGCTGCCAATTGTGAAATCTGTGGCAAGGGCCCAAGCTTCGGCAACAGCATTTCCCATTCACACCGTCGGACCCGTCGCCGTTGGAACCCAAACATTCAGCGTGTGCGTGCCCTCGTTGGTGCCACTCCAAAGCGCGTCAATGTTTGCACCTCGTGCCTAAAGGCCGGCAAAGTCAAGCGCTAGTTCCCCGAGAATTTAGCCCGGCGGCCGATTTGCCAGCCGTGATCAACCGGCCCGATCCCAGAGCCAAGAGCGAAACCATATTTAATTGCCCCAGTAACAAACTCTTTTGCCTGCCCGACTGCGCGCGGTAAATCGAGAGTTACGTTTGGCCCAATGTTCTGAGTAACTTGGATTGCCAAGAAACTGGCAATTGCAGAAGCAAGCGTGCAACCGGTTCCGTGAGTGTGACGATTATCGAGACGTTCTGCTTCAAATCGAAACTCTTGTTCGCCGTTAGTGAGTAGGTCAATCGCGGGTCCAGTCAGATGTCCGCCTTTTACTAGCACCCATTTCGGTCCGTGAGCCAAGAGCGCATCGGCGCCACGGCGCATCGTCGATTCTGATGCGACTGTCACGCCAGTTAACTGAGCGACCTCGTGCAGATTCGGTGTGACCAATGTTGCCAGTGGTAACAACTTAGCGAGCATGACTTCGATCGCCTCGGGAGCGAGCAGCGCATCGCCGTGTTTGCTAATTCCAACTGGGTCTATCACGACGGGCACCGTTACCGAAAGCCGTTCAATTAAGTTGGCCACAGTCTCAACTAATTCAGGAGAGGCAAGCATCCCGGTCTTGACTGCATCGACGCCGATATCATCTACGACCGAATGAAATTGAGCTGCTACCGCTGCAACTGGTAATTCCCAAACGCCTTGTACGCCAATCGAATTCTGCGCGGTCACTGCGGTGACCACACTCATGCCGTGTACTCCGCAGGCAAGCATTGTTTTAAGGTCTGCTTGGATTCCGGCACCACCCCCGCTATCAGAACCAGCGATGGTTAATACTCGCGGTGGTCGACTCATGTGGCGACTCTACCGATCGGTGCCTCGAAAGTGATCGTGGCCGGCCAGCCACGAAAAAACGTCGAGATCCACAACTTCAACGCCAGCCCCCTGGACCACTTCCCCGATAATTCGCACCCCCGACGGAAGCGCAGCGATCAATTCAGTCGCGTCATCCGCCGCGATTGTCGCGACGAATGCGTGATCCTCCCCGCCCGTGAGTGCCCAACGCAAGGGATCGACGTCAAGAGCGGTGGCCGCGCCAACAATTTGTGAAACATCCAATTTGCTCGGATCAATGCGACATTTCACGCCACTCGCGTCAGCGATGTGTCCTAGATCGGCGAGCAGCCCATCGCTTACATCGCACATTGCGTGAGCGCCGCGCAAGGCCAGCGCTAACGCGGTTTGATATTCCACGCTCGGGGTTCGATGGGCATCTCTGAGTTCCTCGTACGTGCCAATCTCAGGCGAATTTAGCAACGCAAGACCGGCGGCCGATAACCCAGTCACGCCTACCAAGACCACTAAGTCACCAAGCTGCGCGCCACTTCGAAGAACCGGAGCGCGACCATCGAGTGAGCCAAGCGCGGTGACACTGATCACAATCTTTTCGCTCTTGACGGTATCGCCCCCCACCACGCTGGCACCAAGTGTTGCCGCCTCGTCTCGAAGACCTACGGCTAATTCGAGTGCCCATGCAGCAGGAAGTTCAGGTGGTGCGCCCAGAGCGACGAGTAAGGCAGTAGGTCTTGCGCCCATACTCACAAGATCCGCGAGGTTTGCAGCGGCGATCTTCTGACCGACTTGTTTAGCACTCGACCAATCGCGACGGAAATGTATTCCCTCGACGGCCATATCGGTAGTTGCAACTACATAACCATCAAATACTTTGACGATCGCCGCATCATCGCCTGGTCCAATTAGGACGTCTTCACCTTGCGGCAACAATTCTCGAATTTGGGCGATCAATCCAAACTCTCCTAAGGAGCCCAGGTCTTCGTCGCCCGGAATCGTCACGGCCACCCAACACAAGGTACGGTCTGCTTAGCAGCATTTTCAGATTGGAACTTTTTCTCAGATAGGGGACTTATGTCTGACTCAGTGCATGCATACATTCTTATCCAAACCGAAGTTGGCAAAGCCGCCAGTGTTGCCCGCGAAATTGCGGCGATCCCAGGTGTCACGCTCTCTGAAGACGTGACGGGACCGTACGACGTAATCGTTCGAGCCGAGGCAGCCAGCGTCGATGAACTCGGTCGTTTCGTAGTCGCACAGGTGCAAGCTGTCTCAGGCATCACACGCACTCTTACCTGCCCGGTCGTTCATCTTTAACGTAAGACCGAACGGCGTCGGTGCAAGGCTAATTGAATCAAGCGATCAACCAGCGATGAGTAATCAATGCCACTCGCAGCCCACATTCGCGCGTACATTGAAGTCGGGGTAAATCCAGGCATCGTATTGATTTCATTGATGATTATTTGGTTCTCGTCGTCAAGAAAGAAATCGACGCGCGCTAAACCTTCACAACCAAGAACTTCGAATGCAAGCAAGCTTTGTCGCTGAATTTCTGCCCGGATATCGCCAGGTAAATCAGCAGGCACATCCAGGACCGTCGAATCATCTAAATACTTGGCTTGAAAATCGTAGAACGAGTGATCGCCGACTACACGGATCTCAGCTGGCAGCGTCGTCTCGGCTCCGCCAGCAAGGGTGCCAAGCACTCCGCATTCGATTTCTCGCCCGATTACGGCCTTCTCAATGATCACTCGCGGATCGTGGCGTTGTGCTTCCGTGATCGCCTGCACCAAGGTCGAAGCCGAGTCTGCTCTTGAAATCCCATTGCTGGAGCCTGCGCGCGTTGGTTTTACGAAAACCGGGAAGCCGAGTTCTGCTTTCACTTGCTCAGTAATCTTTGCTGGATCCTTTCGCCATTGCGCGTCAGTTACCACTAAATACGGCGTATTGATCAGCCCTGCTTGGGCAAATAGCGCTTTCATGACCGGCTTATACATCGCAGCCGCCGACGCCAAAACGCCAGAGCCGACGTAAGCGATTCCAGCAAGTTCACAGAGCCCTTGGATAGTCCCGTCTTCACCGTAAGGGCCGTGCAAAAGTGGAAAGAGGACATCGAGATTGCCTAATACGCGCGGTATTTCGCCCGGTTCACTGATCGAGAGGTTTCCACGCGTCGGATCCCCCGCCAGAACCACCTCAGTGCCACCACCGTCAACGCTGGGCAGTTCGCCGTCGGTCAAGACGTAATGAGTTGGGTCGTCATTGGCCATCACCCAACGGCCTTCACGCGATATCCCGATAGCAACGACGTCGTATTTAGTTCGATCGATTACCGTCAATACGCTGGCTGCCGAAAGACAGGAAATACCGTGCTCGCTACTTCGCCCACCAAAGAGGAGCCCGACGCGAGGTGCCATAGACCGACCCTACTAACTCCACCAACTAAGCCATAATGTCTTCATGCTCCCCGAGAAACTTTCCGCCGATACGATCGCCGTTCACGCAGGCAGACCAGATCGCCAAGCGGGTGCACCGATCAACCCGCCGATCTCGCTTTCGTCCACTTATCACGCCGCAGTCGAAGGTGAAAAAGTTGCCTTCGCGTACGCGCGCGAAGATCACGAATCTGGCGTTGCCTTCGAAACTGCCCTTGGCGCACTTGAGGGCGGACATGCGGTTGGATTCGCCTCAGGCATGGCCGCAATTTCGAATGCGCTCGCGCTAGTTCCGCATGGCGGTGTCGTTGTAATACCGCCTGTGGGCTACTCGGGAATGCTCGCTGCAACCAAATCTCTGGAAGCTTCAGGAAGGATCGAGCGCAGAGTCGTCGACACTACGGATTTGGTTGCCTTGGCCTCGGCTCTCAAGGGTGCCGCAATGCTTTGGCTCGAAACTCCCGCCAATCCAACACTTAACATCACCGATCTCAAGCGAGCCAGCGAACTCGCTCACGCAAATGGCGCGATCGTTGTCGCGGACTCCACCTTCTCAACACCCGTTCTCACCAAACCGCTTGATTTTGGAGTCGATCTGGCCGTCCATTCGGTCACGAAATGGATTGCCGGACATTCCGATCTTCTGCTCGGGGCCGCTATCACTCGTGACGAGCAAGTACTCGAAAAACTTAGGATGGGTCGCGCACTCAGCGGAGCAATCACCGGACCATTTGAAGCATGGCTAGCGCTCCGCGGGCTGCGCACGATGCCTTTACGAGTTAAAGCATCATGTGCAAGTGCGTTGGAATTAGCTACTCGGCTCCAGGGCGCACCAGGTGTTGCCAGCGTTATTTATCCGGGGCTCCCTGGACATCCTGGACACGCGATTGCCAAATCACAAATGTCGGGGGGTTATGGTGCGGTGCTCTCGATCACGATGAGCGGCGGCGTCGAGGCGGCCCGAGAACTTTGCGAGCGAGTTGAACTCTTCACTCACGCAACGAGCGTAGGTGGCGTTGAATCGCTAATCGAACGGCGCAAACGTTGGAGTTTAGAATCGGAACTTGTACCAGAATCATTAGTACGAATCTCGGTTGGGATTGAAGACGTTGATGACCTTTGGCGCGATCTTTTTCAAGCCCTTAATCGTTTGAACTAACGTTCCGATTTCTTAGATCTACCCATCAACTTGCGTACGGCTTCGGGCGTGGTGATTTTGCCCGTCAATACGTCCACTACCGCCTCGGTAATTGGAACTTCAATCTGATGTGCTCTAGCTAGCGCAAGGATGGCGGGGGCAGTTCCTACTCCTTCGGCGGTTGTCTTTGTTGCGGCAATAGTTTCGGCCAGGCTCGCCCCCTGCCCAAGACGTTCGCCAAAAGAGCGATTCCGCGAAAGTGGAGATGAACAGGTGGCAACTAAATCGCCAAGTCCAGCAAGCCCAGCAAAGGTTGCACTTTGCGCGGATAGCGCCTCACCTAACCGAGCCATCTCGGCCAAACCTCGGGTTATCACTGTGGCGCGAGTGTTATCTCCCATGCGAAGGCCGATCGCCATCCCAACCGCTAGTGCGATCACGTTTTTCATCGCTCCCGCGAGTTCACAACCAATAACATCAAGGGACGTGTATGGCCGAAAATAATCAGTAGCCACCGCATGTTGAACTCTTTCTGCAGTAGCCGCATTGGTTGAAGCAACTACCGCGGCGGCTGGCTCCTTAGAGATCAATTCACCAGCAAGGTTTGGGCCGGTGAGGATGGCGACGCGTTGAGCTCCAATTTCAAGGACTTCTTGGATGACCTCACTCATTCGCTCCATGGTCTCCAGCTCAATACCTTTTACTAAGGAGACCACGATTGCGTCACTTGAGATCAGAGATTTCAGTGGACCAAGCGTTGCTCGCATAACTTTCGACGGAATAGCGAATACCACCAACTCAGCCCCAGCCAGCGCAACTTCCATATCCAAGGTCGCTATCAGACTTTCTGGAAGCCGCACATCTGGATGAAATTTGGTGTTCCGATGTTCAACATTTATCTCATTGATTACCTCGGCATCGCGCCCCCAAAGGTAAACCTCATTCCCAGCATCGACCAAGATCTGCGCGAAGGCAGTACCCCATGATCCTGATCCAAGTACTGCGCACCTCATTTGACATCTTTCTTAAAATTTCCAGTTCGCGGAAGCCCTGAAGCGCGCAAATCGAATGGTGTAGTTGGTGGTGTTTCGTGTCGAATATCGGCGAGCATCGCAGTTATCGCCGCCATGATCTTCGCAGTGGCATCAGTCAGTGCCTGCAGGTCGTCTGCCTTGCCTTGCCATTCACTTAAATCAATGGGCGGACCAGCATGCACGTGTACCAATTTCGGCGGGAAGAGGTGAAAGCGTTTTGAATACGGAGGTAGCAGAAACTGAGCCCCCCACTGCGCGCATGGAATGACCGGTGCTCCACTCAAGAGCGCCAATCGTGCGGCACCAGTTTTCCCAACCATTGGCCAAAGATTTGGATCTCGGGTGATAGTTGCTTCCGGGTACATACCAATGATTCCGCCGCCTTTAAGTACTTCGACGGCAGCCATGAGTGCTTCTTTTGCACTCGACGTTTCGCGATAGACCGGAATTTGCTGGGCTCCGCGCAGGACGCGACCGACTAAGGGAATCCTAAAGACTGATTCCTTAGCGATGTATCTTGGGGCTCTGCCATTATCGATAATGAAATGAGTGAAAGTCAGTGGATCCATATATGAGATGTGGTTTACCGCAACTATTGCGGCCCCGCTTTGGGGAATGTGTTCTTGGCCTTGCCAGTCCCGACGTGTGACCATAAAAAGAAAAGGGCGAAGCACACTCACTGCGAACCGGTACCAGCCATGCACTTTCGCAATCGCCACGGCGTGAGCCTACCCTCGATTGTATGATCATCAATATGGATCTTTCCTTCGCCGCCGACTGGTGCGTCATCATGCCGATCAAAGGCGGAGCCGAGGCAAAGTCCAGACTTGGTTCGCTTCCTGAGGTGAGTGCGTTAGCCAATAGTTTCGCGACCAGGACGTTGGCCGCAGTTCTCGCCTGCCCCGAAGTTGCGCGGGTCGTGATCGTCACTGCTGACGAAAATTGGCGACATTCAACTACCGAACGGATCTCAACAGTGCAAGATCGTGGGCAAGGATTGAACGCCGCACTCTGTGTTGCCAGGGATCACGAGGCTACTTCAAAATTTCTCGTCATAGTCCCGGCGGATCTACCGCTACTTGATCCTCATGAATTGGCCACGGTCTTGCATCAGGCCCGCTCACACGCTTCTGCATTTGTGCGAGATAAAGATGGCACCGGCACGACGCTGCTCACAGCTCTAAACGCGATCGAGTTGCAGCCTCAATATGGCGAAGGCTCCGCGGCTGCCCACCTTCAAGGTGGCGCCTTCGAATTGAGCGCACCCCGCTCGGTTCGTTTTGATGTAGACACCCCGGCGGATCTAAATTCGATCTCCGACGCTGAATTCCAAATTTAAATCCACCAATAAAAGTATTGAGGAGCCGCAATAATTGCGACCCCTCAATACTTTGGATTTTAGAAACTTTCGAAAATTTGGTGCGGTTCTGCTTAGCGGCGCTTTGCGGCTGCCTTCTTAGGGGCGGCCTTCTTCGCTGCTGGCTTCTTCGCTGCTGGCTTCTTCGCCACAACTTTCTTAGCGGCTGCCTTCTTAGGTGCGGCCTTCTTCGCTGCTGGCTTCTTCGCCACAACTTTCTTAGCGGCTGCTTTTGCAGCCTTGGCTGGAGCAGCAAGTTTGCGAGCGCCCGAAACAACTTCCTTAAGCTGTACCGCTGGCTTGAACTTAATGACGCTGGTGGCTTTGACTTTTACCGCAGCTCCAGTCAATGGATTACGAGCCGTACGGGCTTTGCGAGCAACCTTTTGGAAGGTGCCGAAACCCGCGAGCGCGACCTTCTCGCCCGAAACAACTGAACGAGTGATGTGATCTAGAACTGATTCAACGGCAGTTGTTGCATCCTTTTTGCTGCCTTGAAGTTGTGCTGCGAGAGCATCAATGAGCTCGGACTTATTCACAAATTCCCCTTAGTACGTTGAGATTTCCGGACTTCCCCGCCCGGCCTTACGTACAACCTATGCGAAAAGACGTAGCAACGTCCAACACAAACGATTGAAAAAACCTTGTGTCGCCGTCAGATCTTGGCCGGCAGGGTTTTTGGCTTAAAATTTGGACGCCCTTTTTCGAAGGTATCGACCGCCGCGACGTGGCGCAGAGTTAGTCCAATGTCGTCGAGCCCCTCCAATAAACGCCAACGGGTGTACTCGTCGATCTCAAAAAAGGCACTTTCGCTGCCCCAGCGCACCTGCCTTGCAACTAGATCAACGGTGACCGCAAGAGATGGATCGCTCTCAATCCCGGCCCAAATCGATTCGATATTTTCTTGGGGCAAAATCACCGTTAGAAGCCCGGCTTTTAGCGAGTTACCTCGGAAAATATCGGCGAAACGGCTGGAGAGAACCGCCTTAAAGCCATAATTTTGGAGCGCCCAAACGGCATGTTCGCGCGAGGAACCTGTCCCAAAATCAATGCCAGCAACCAAGATCGAAGCGCCAGAATAGGCCGGATTATTAAGCACAAACTCAGGATCTTTCCGCCAGGCCGCAAAAAGCCCGTCTTCAAATCCGGTCCTGGTAACCCGTTTTAAATAGACCGCGGGGATAATTTGATCCGTGTCCACATTGCTGCGACGCAGAGGGAGCGCAGTTCCTGTATGCGAAGTGAACTTCTCCATTTTTTTCAAACCTCCAGAAGATCTGCCGGCGAGGAAAGCGTTCCTCGAATTGCAGTTGCCGCAGCCACTAATGGGCTCACTAAGTGAGTTCGGCCACCAACCCCTTGTCGTCCTTCAAAGTTTCGATTACTCGTTGATGCGCTTCGCTCCCCGGGTTTGAGTTGATCGGGATTCATCCCGAGGCACATTGAGCATCCGGCTTGACGCCACTCCGCTCCGGCTTCGAGGAAAATCTTGTCGAGACCCTCACTCTCAGCCTGAAGACGCACCTTGGCCGAACCGGGGACAACCAACATGGTTACCTCACTTGCAACTTTGTGACCCTTGATAATTGTCGCCGCAGCACGGAGGTCTTCGATTCGCCCGTTGGTACAAGAGCCTAGGAAAACGGTGTCCACTTTGATTTTGCGTAGCGGCGTACCAGCCGTTAGCCCCATGTATGTGAGGGCTCGGGTAGCGGCGCCGCGGCTTTCAAGATCCTCAATTTGCTCGGGGTCTGGAACGTTGGCGGACAGGGGCGCACCCTGCCCAGGGTTGGTTCCCCAGGTCACGAATGGGGAAAGTGAAGTTGCGTCAATGACCACCTCATTATCGAAGACCGCGTCAGCATCGCTTTGAAGCGTGTTCCAGTACGAGATGGCAGCTTCCCAATCCGCACCCATGGGCGCATGTGGCTTATCTTTGAGGTAGGCGAAAGTTGTCTCATCTGGCGAGATCATGCCTGCCCGTGCACCCGCTTCGATACTCATATTGCAAATGGTCATCCGTGCTTCCATCGAGAGGGCACGAACTGTGTCGCCGCGATATTCGATGACGTAACCCTGGCCGCCTGCCGTACCTATCTGGGCAATCACGGTAAGGATGATGTCCTTGCTCGTGACTCCAACTGGGAGCGCCCCATTAATTGTCACGGCCATCGTTTTAAACGGCTGAAGCGGCAGAGTTTGGGTCGCGAGAACGTGTTCGACCTCACTGGTGCCAATCCCAAATGCGAGCGCACCGAAAGCGCCATGCGTACTTGTGTGTGAGTCACCACATACGACGGTCATGCCAGGTTGGGTGAGGCCGAGTTGTGGCCCAACGACGTGCACAATGCCTTGATTCGCATCGCCAAGTGAATGAAGTCGAACACCGAATTCGGCACAGTTCTTACGGAGCGTTTCAATCTGAGTGCGCGATACAAGATCTGCGATCGGCTTATCAATATCAGTCGTGGGGGTGTTGTGATCTTCTGTTGCAATCGTCAAGTCTGGTCTTCGAACGCTGCGACCAGTCAGCCGCAAACCCTCAAAAGCCTGAGGACTTGTGACCTCATGAACCAAATGAAGATCGATGTAGAGAAGATCGGGTTCGCCCGCTACTCGACGAACTAAATGGTCTTCCCAAACTTTTTGCGCCAAGGTTTTTGCCATCTCGTGCCCCCTTGCTTCTCACATTGTGATACGCCAGTATTAGATTATGGACAACGGTAGCGGAGTTGGCGTTTTAGACAAACTCTCCCTGGTTTTAGGCGCCCTTGAATCTGGACCGCAGAGTTTGGCCGGATTAGTTGCCACAACCGGCTTATCCAGACCAACGGCTCACCGACTCGCCATGGCCCTGGAACATCATCGGCTCGTGGCTCGAGATTTCCAAGGCCGCTTCATTCTTGGGCCAAGGGTCGTGGAACTTGCAGCAGCCGCTGGCGAAGATCGACTCATTGCAGTGGCTGTACCCGCACTCAATGCCCTCCGCGATGCCACTAGCGAGAGCGCGCAGCTCTACCGTCGCCAAGGCGATCAACGAATTTGTGTTGCTGCTGCTGAACGTCTCACCGGATTACGAGATTCGGTGCCGGTGGGTGCCGTTCTTTCGATGCAAGCTGGTTCGGCAGCTCAAGTTCTCCTGGCTTGGGAGGATGCCGATCGACTACACCGGGCTCTCTCCGCCGCCAGATTTACCGCGACGATGCTCGCGGCGGTCCGGCGACGTGGATGGGCCATGAGCATCGGCGAGCGCGAGGCTGGAGTCGCCAGCGTTTCGGCACCGGTGCGTGGACCAAATAATCGGGTGGTGGCCGCGGTCAGCATTAGCGGTCCGCTTGAGCGACTTGGACGCCAACCTGGCCGGTTACATGCCGCGGCGGTGGTCGCGACCGCAGAGCGACTAACTGAAGCGCTCAAGCGCACCTAACCCGTTCGCATTTCGGTGAGCGGCGAGTTGCCTCACCCTGAGCGGCGAGTTGCCTCACCCTGAGCGGCGAGTTGCCTCACCCTCTATCGAGATTCGCTAACGGTCACATTGTTAAGAGCTGCGCGCCCAACTTCTAGGCGAGCGATTGGCACCCTAAATGGCGAGCACGAAACGTAGTTGAGGCCGACGGAGGCGAAGAAATGAATGGAGGCAGGGTCTCCACCATGTTCACCACACACACCAAGTGAAAGATCGGGTTTGGTGCTTCGACCCTTTTCGCTTGCGATTCGCACCAACTCGCCAACTCCAAATACGTCGATGCTTTCAAAAGGCGAAGTGCCGAGAATTCCACGCTCCAGATAATCTCCGATGAATTCGCTTTCGACGTCATCCCGACTAAATCCCCAGGTTGTTTGGGTCAAGTCGTTGGTGCCGAACGAGAAGAAATCGGCAGCTCTGGCAATCCGATGAGCGGTAAGCGCGGCGCGCGGAAGTTCGATCATTGTGCCAATCGGCATCTGAAGTTCAACGCCGTTGGCAGCGGAGAGCTCAGCCAAAATCGTTTCAGCCAGTTTGCGCACCGGTTCGAATTCGGCCACGGTGGCGACCAGTGGAACCATGATCTCGGGCTTTGGGTTTCCGCCCGCTTTGATTCGATTTAAAGTTGCAATACCAACCGCCCGGATCTGCGTTTCAAAAAGTCCAGGGAGTTCAAGCCCTAGGCGAACGCCGCGCATCCCTAGCATTGGATTCTGTTCGTGATGATGTTCAACGGCTGCCAACAATTCAACGTCGTATTGATCGATTTGGCCACGTTCCTTCGCCAGCGCCACCTTCACTGCTAACTCGGTTCGATCCGGCAAAAACTCATGCAAGGGCGGATCGATGAGTCGAATAATTACCGGAAAGCCATCCATTTCCGCCAGTAAAGATTCGAAATCGACGATTTGCTGTGGCAGCAGTTCCGCGTATACATCTTCTCGTTCAGACTCTGTCTCACTAAGGATCAACCGCTCCACGAGCAAACGTCTTTCGCCAAGGAACATATGTTCGGTTCTGGCCAGTCCAATCCCGCACGCACCCATTCGACGTGCTCGAGCTGCATCCTCGCCAGTATCTGCATTGGCCATCACGGACATCTTGCGTACCTGGTCGGCATGAGTGACTAATCGATCGACGGCTGCGACTAAGTCATCGAACTCGGCGTCACCTTTTTTGATTTCACCATCAAAATATCGGCTAATCGGCGACGGAGATACCGGAACTTCGCCGGCGAATACATCGCCAGAAGTTCCATCGATGCTAATTACTTCGCCTCGATTGAATTTGCGCCCATCACCGGTGGTCACGAGTCCAGCCGCGAGATCGAGGCTTAGCGCGTCCGCTCCACAAACAGCAGTCTTCCCCATCCCTCGTGCGACGACGGCAGCATGCGATGTCTTGCCTCCACGCACCGTCAAAATACCAACGCTGGCAATCATTCCAGCGAGATCATCCGGATTTGTCTCACGTCGAACCAGGATGCAGGCAGTCCCCGCTTTCGAATATTCGATTGCCTCCGCGGAAGTAAATGCGATAACTCCAACGGCGGCACCAGGTGAGGCCGCAATCCCCTTTGCAATCAAATCTCGTTCAGCCGTCGAATCAAAACGCGGGAACATTAGTTGACTCAGTTGATCACCTGTGACTCGTTCAAGAGCCTCATCTAGCGTGATCAATCCTTCGTCGACGAGTTGCACCGCGATTCTGAATGCCGCTGCTGCTGTGCGCTTGCCCACCCGAGTTTGCAACATCCAAAGAGTTCCATTTTCAATCGTGAACTCAATGTCACACAAATCTTTGTAGTGCGCCTCAAGAATATCCATGGTTCGCATTAATTCGGGGTGCACTTTTGGCATCATGTCGTGGAGATCGTTCAGGGAATATGTATTGCGAATACCTGCAACGACGTCCTCCCCCTGTGCATCCGGCAACCAATCGCCATAAGCGCCGGTGGCTCCCGTCGCAGGATCACGAGTGAAGGCAACTCCGGTTCCAGATTCGGTTCCGCGGTTTCCGAACACCATCGTACAAATATTTACGGCAGTCCCAAGATCGTCAGGTATCCGTTCTTGACGTCGATAAATCTTGGCGCGCTCGGTATTCCAAGAGTTAAACACCGCACGAATAGCCAAGTCGAGTTGCGCGAAAACTCCTTGCGGAAATTCTTCGCCAGTTGCCTCTTCTACAACTCCCTTAAAGGATGTGACGAGATCTTGAAGTTGTGCAGTGCTAAGTTCGGCGTCAGTTTTTACCCCTGCCGACTTCTTCGACGCATCGAGAATATGTTCAAATTTCTCACCTTCAATTCCAAGAACTGTCTTCCCAAACATTTGAATGAGCCGACGGTAAGAGTCCCAAGCGAATCTTTCATCGCCCGTGGCTTTAGCCAATCCAGGAAGGGTTTCATCATTTAGGCCGATATTTAATACGGTCTCCATCATTCCCGGCATCGAAAATCGGGCACCGGAGCGAACTGAAACAAGGAGCGGATTCTCAGGATCGCCAAAGCGTCTGCGGGAGCGCGATTCCGTAGCCGCCAGCGCCGTCCCGACTTGTGGCCCCATACCTGGAGGTTCGCGGCCCTCGGCCATGTACGCCCGGCAGGCCTGGGTGGTGATGGTAAAGCCAGGCGGCACGGGTAACCCGAGGCGCGTCATTTCAGCTAGGTTCGCACCTTTCCCACCAAGAAGATCGGCCATTGAGCGATCGCCCTCGGTGAAGTCGTACACGTATTTGGTCACGTCGTTATGTCCCCTTAGTTACGAATCCTGAGACAAGTATGGTGAACGTCTGCGCGCCTGTCACGGCGCGTGGATATCGTCGTCACCCTGTGACCCAGATCACATTGACCAGCGTGTAGGTCGAACAAGTCATAAACGTTAAAGATGACGCGATTACTGGATCCTTGAGCGAAGATAAGGCTATGGAAGAGATGACGTTCGACGTTTTGGTTGAAATTCCCGCGGGGAGTCGAAATAAGTACGAAGTCGATCACAGCACTGGACGGATTCGTCTGGATCGAATGCTCTTCACCTCCACCCGATATCCCCTTGATTACGGATTTATTGAAGACACCCTCTCCCTCGATGGAGACCCGATTGACGCCCTCGTCATGTTGGACGAGCCCACCTTTCCTGGATGTCTAGTCCGCTGTCGAGTAATTGGAATGTTTCGCATGACCGATGAAGCCGGCGGCGACGACAAACTCCTCTGCGTCCCCGCAGGAGATGTCCGCAAATCACATTTGCGCGATATCCACGACGTCGCCGAATTCGATCGCCTTGAAATTCAGCACTTCTTCGAGGTCTATAAAGATCTTGAACCAGGTAAAAGTGTTGAAGGTGCAAGCTGGGTTGGCCGAGCAGAAGCCGAATTGGAGATCAAAGCTTCATATGCACGATACGACCTCGTCAAGCACTGACGAAGTTCTAGCGGACAAACTCATTGGGTCCTGACAGCGGTTTCACATCGCCAAGCACAAAATCATGAGCGCCATCGGCAATTGCTGTGAGTCCCGCATCCGCAACTAGATTTGCATAAACGTTGAGAAGTACCTCAGCCTGGCGAGCCCATGAACGCGAGTAAAGAACCTCGGGTGTGTAGGCCGCGCGATATTTCGCGAGATCGCCTAAAACCTTATTGGCAGCATCGATAAACGAAACTGAATCATCAGCGATGAAAACTTCGCCGTTCCCAATTCGACGCACTTCGGCCGCCATCGTCCTCACATCAGAAACGAGAATCGGCAGATTTGCCTGCGCATACTCACCGAATTTTGTGATGAGTGAAATCTCATGATTTGGCCTATGTAGAATCGGAATTAGACCAACATCTGCAGTGCTTAAGTAAGAAACTAACTCAGCATTGGGCACGTAGGGCAGCACATGTACGCGGTCTCCAACGCCCATCTTGTGCGCCGCTTCAACCAGCGGAGGGACGTGGGGGTTTGAAATCTGAGCGATGATCGCAAGATGCACGCCCGGCATCGACGGCAACGCCTCAACCACTGTGCTCAGCCCTCTTTGTGGTGCGACGGCGCCTGAATAAACCATGAGCGGTACGCCAGGTTCTAGTCCGCAGGCGCTTCGCAAATCTACAAGAGAGTCGCGTCTCCCTTCAACGACCGGATCATTGGCAACCACAATGGGAGCAAAGGGTAGAGATAAATAGTCCCGAATCAGCGGACCCATCTCTTCGCTAACAACTAGTACCGCATCAGATTTCGCTGCACCTTCCTTCTCCGCATTGGTAAAGGCAGTATGCGCAGAGGGGGTCAGGTGATGGACGCCTTGCAAATATTCATGCGCATCGTAGATCAATTTCGAATTCGTCCCCGCAACTCGCAAACGTTCCTGTAACGCCGAGGCGATCGGCAACGCGGTGTAATCATGAGCATGAATCACATGAGGTTTGAATGCGAGCGCATATGGAGACATCACCCCAACTGCGCGAGATAATCCAGGTACAGCGGGCGTCGAATTCGGAACTGGGAAAAATTTTCTCGCGTATTTGCCTTTGAGATAACGATATTTACGACCAAGACGCCTAATTATCGTCATTCGCACGGTGAACTTAGCTGGTACCCGGGCAACCACAGCCGCACCTACCGTGAATTGATCCACGCCCCCATCACTTGATGCACCGAGAACTAGAACATCCCAGCCACCCTCAGCCAAGGACCAGGCACTTTTTAGAACGCGCGAATCTTCGGTGACCGAATTGCGAACAATCATGAGAGCACGCGGTTTCAACGAAGACATGGGCATAATCTAGTGAACCTCAGCCAGGGGGTAAAAGTTGCTTGGGACATTTGGCCAAGACTCGACCAAATGCGTCACGCTCGGCAGAGGTGATCCAGACTCCGTATTTTGATTTCACGGCAATCTGACGGGCCACAAATTGACATCTATATGTCTTCATGGGCGGCAACCAACTCGCTGCGTCGCTATCACTTTTTTGCGAATTGATTGGGCCATCGACAGCGAGTAATTCGAGCGGGTCGTTGGCGAATGAAAGTCGCTTAGTAAACGTCCAAGCAAAGGCGCCTTTCTGCCATGCATCAGATAAGGCAACCACGTGATCAATTTGAACGGCAGGGCTCGTAGCGGCTCCGCGACGAAAGTTAATTACTGAACCACCATATGGATCGTGTAGAACTCCGGACAGGATGACACAGGTGCCGGAGCGATATGTCACCGAAGTTAAATCACGACGGAGAATATCGTTTCTAGTGTCGCAACCATTGTGATCAACATCGGCCCAGGCGGCTCCGAATTGGGCTCGCGAGTAGCCGGTTTTGGGAGCACGACCTTTAACGATCAAGGTCTTCATCACCGCGGTGGCAAACCTCACAGAACCGCTCTTTGTGGCAGCGCTTGCCGGCAAAGAAGCAAATGGATCGAGCGCAGGACCGCCTAGCGAGACGACGAGAACCAGAGCGGCGACCACACGCTTGATCATCTGCCAAGAATAGCGATCCCCACTATAATTTGCGCATGACTTATCAATTACGCGATTTATCAAATGAAGTAGTTCTCATCACCGGCGCGACGACCGGAATTGGCGAAGCCGCCGCCCGTCAGCTCGTCGAAGCGGGGGCCAAGGTGGCCCTTAACGCGAGAAATCGCGAGCGCCTTGAAGCCATAGTGGGCGCCCTGGGCTCAGAGAATGCCATCTTTGTGGCTGGTGATACCGCGGACCCCAAGGTCATGCGTGAACTAGTGGCGGCCGCGCTCGCCAAGTGGGGTCGGATTGATGCCCTCGTGCCTAACGCTGGTATCGGCAAATATGGCTCGGTTCTGGATTGGTCGGACGAGGAAGTCGTCGAAATGATGCGCACAAACTTTGAAGGAACAGTGCACGCCGTCCGCGCTACTGTGCCGCACTTAATCGCGCAGAAGAGTGGCGATGTAGTAATCGTCAGTAGCGTCGCAGGGTTTCGTGGCGGTGGCGATGAATCCATCTATGCGGGCACTAAACATGCTCAAGTTGGTTTTGCCGGCGGCCTTGACCGCGAACTTCAAGCCCACGGAATCCGCACGACCCTCATCTGCCCGGCAGGTACCGCTACTGAATTCGCAATGGGGGCCGGACGGACTCCGGATTCACCGACGTTAGACACCTATCTGCGTCCGGATGATGTCGCCTTCCAAATCGTTTCGGTGCTCCGTCAACCCCGGTCGGTCCGTAGCGGGATTTGGACCCTCTGGTCTGCACAACAGCCCTCATAGGGTGCGATAAGGTTCGGTTCGCGTGGTGAAGTTTGCCGTCGTGATGCGCCGTTAGCTCAATAGGCAGAGCAGCTGACTCTTAATCAGCGGGTTCGGGGTTCGAGTCCCTGACGGCGCACC
>JANXYY010000072.1 GCA_025355805.1 Actinomycetes bacterium | reverse complement strand
GGAACCGTCATTGACCTGGCCAAGGTCCGCAACATTGGGATCATGGCGCATATCGACGCGGGCAAAACCACCACGACCGAGCGCATCCTCTTTTACACCGGAATCAACTACAAGATCGGTGAAGTTCACGAAGGCGCTGCCACCATGGACTGGATGGAGCAGGAGCAAGAGCGTGGAATCACAATCACTTCTGCGGCCACTACCTGTGAGTGGAAAGACCATCTGATCAACATTATTGACACCCCGGGTCACGTCGATTTTACCGTCGAAGTTGAACGGTCTCTACGCGTCCTTGACGGCGCCGTCGCAGTATTTGATGGTGTCGCTGGAGTTGAGCCGCAATCGGAAACGGTATGGCGTCAAGCCGACCGTTATGAGGTTCCCCGCCTCTGCTTTATAAATAAACTTGACCGTACCGGTGCCGATTTTGACATGTGTGTCGGAATGATTGTTTCTCGCCTCAATGCGATTCCGCTCGTCCTTCAGATTCCAATTGGATCAGAAGGCGATTTTAGTGGTGTGGTTGATTTGATCGCCATGAAGGCCTTGGTTTGGCCTGGCGAAACAAAGAAGGGTGATGACTACCTGATCGAAGAGATCCCAGCCGATCTCAAAGAGAAGGCGGATGCGGCTCGATTCACGATGATCGAAACTCTCGCTGAGGGTGACGACGCAATTATGGAACGGTATCTCGAAGGCGCACACCTGAGCGACGAAGAGATCATCGCCGGAATTCGTCGCGCGACTATCGCTGACAAACTCACCCCAGTTCTTTGTGGTTCTGCATTTAAAAATAAGGGCGTCCAGCCGATGCTCGATGCGGTAACCCGTTACCTACCGAGCCCGCTGGACATCGATGCAATCATCGGTCACAAGCCTGGGAACGAGAGCATTGAAATGGAGCGTCAGCCAAACAACTCTGAGCCGTTCTCTGCGCTGGCCTTTAAAATCATGAGCGACCCGCACTTGGGCAAACTTACTTTCATTCGCATTTACTCAGGGCTACTTGAATCCGGTTCATTTGTGCTTAACAGCACGAAGGATCGCAAAGAGCGAATCGGCAAAATTTATCAAATGCACGCCAATAAGCGGGAAGAGCGCGACAGCGCAGGCGCCGGAATGATCGTCGCAGTGATGGGTCTTAAAGACACCACAACTGGCGAGACGCTCTGCGATCCGGCTAAGCCAATCCTTCTGGAGTCGATGAACTTCCCAGCACCTGTCATTTCGGTCGCCATTGAGCCAAAGACCAAGAGTGATCAAGAGAAGCTCGGCACCGCGATCCAACGTCTTGCGGAAGAAGATCCAACCTTCCAGGTACATACCGATGAAGAGACCGGTCAAACGATCATCGAAGGTATGGGCGAACTACACCTGGAAATCTTGGTCGACCGGATGCGTCGTGAATTTAAGGTCGAAGCAAATGTTGGCAAGCCTCAGGTCGCCTATCGCGAAACGGTAAGGCGCGCTGTTGATCGCCACGACTACACGCACAAGAAGCAGACTGGTGGCTCTGGACAGTTTGCCAAGGTACAAATCGCGCTCGCACCTCTGCCCGCCGATGTTGAAGGTACCTATGAATTCGTCAATAAGGTCACAGGTGGACGTATTCCTCGCGAGTACATCCCAGCCGTCGACCAGGGTGCACAAGAGGGAATGCAGTCAGGTCCCCTCGCTGGCTACCCATTGACGGGTGTTCGATTCACTCTGCTCGACGGCGCTTACCACGACGTCGACTCATCTGAACTTGCCTTCAAGATTGCCGGCTTAATGGCTTTCAAAGAAGCTGTACGTAAAGCCGACCCGGCTCTCCTCGAGCCGATCATGTTGGTCGAAGTCATTACCCCTGAAGACTTCATGGGTGATGTCATCGGCGATTTAAACTCGCGTCGTGGTCAGATCCAGGCCATGGACGAGCGGGCCGGTGCCCGGATTGTAAAAGCTCTTGTTCCGCTTTCTGAGATGTTCGGCTATGTCGGAGATCTTCGGAGTCGTACGCAAGGGCGTGCAAGTTACTCCATGCAGTTCGACTCGTATGCAGAAGTTCCTGCAAACGTGGCTAAGGACATCATTGCCAAAGTTCGTGGCGAGTAAGTCCAACCGAATTCCACCTGCATAACCAACGGCGTCAGACTAGAAAAACGGGAGGCCCCAAGTGGGTAAGGCGAAGTTCGAGCGGACGAAACCGCACGTAAACATTGGCACTATCGGTCACATTGACCACGGCAAGACCACTCTTACCGCGGCGATCACCAAGGTGCTCCACGATAAGTTCCCTACTGTCAACCCCTTCACGCCTTTCGATCAGATCGACAAGGCTCCTGAAGAGCGTCAGCGTGGAATCACGATCTCGATCGCTCACGTTGAGTATCAGACTGAGAAGCGTCACTACGCGCACGTTGACTGCCCAGGCCACGCTGACTACATCAAGAACATGATCACTGGTGCGGCTCAGATGGATGGTGCAATCCTCGTAGTTGCCGCTACCGATGGCCCCATGCCACAGACCAAGGAGCATGTGCTTCTTGCCCGCCAGGTCGGCGTTCCTTACATCGTCGTCGCACTCAACAAGTCCGACATGGTCGATGATGAGGAAATCCTTGAGCTCGTCGAGATGGAAGTTCGTGAACTTCTCTCTTACTACGAGTTCCCAGGCGACGATCTGCCAGTAGTTCGCGTGTCGGCGCTCAAGGCGCTTGAAGGCGACGTTCACTGGTCAGAGGAACTGATGAAACTTATGGATGCGGTTGACGAGTTCATCCCGCAGCCTGAGCGTGAGATTGACAAGCCTTTCTTGATGCCGGTCGAAGACGTTTTCACGATCACTGGTCGTGGCACCGTCGTAACCGGTCGGATCGAGCGCGGCGTCGTCAAGGTCAACGAGGAAGTTGAAATCGTTGGTATCCACGAGAAGTCGACCAAGACCACCGTTACTGGTGTCGAGATGTTCCGCAAGTTGCTCGACGAAGGTCGCGCCGGTGAGAACGTCGGTCTCCTACTTCGTGGCACCAAGCGTGAAGAAGTTGAGCGCGGCCAGGTTGTCTGCAAGCCAAGCTCGATCACTCCTCATACCGATTTTGACGCCAACGTTTACATCCTTTCCAAGGATGAAGGTGGCCGTCACACTCCGTTCTTCGATAACTACCGACCACAGTTCTACTTCCGCACGACGGATGTCACCGGAGTCGTCACGTTGCCAGAAGGCACCGAGATGGTTATGCCTGGCGATAACACCGAGATGCGCGTAGCACTCATTCAACCAATCGCCATGGAAGAAGGCCTCCGCTTCGCAATCCGCGAAGGTGGACGCACCGTCGGCGCTGGTCGAGTTACCAAGATCCACAAATAGTTCTACCGCTGGTGGCGCGGGTTCTGCCCGCACCACCAGTACCGGCACCACGACTACCTGAAAAGCAGTATTGATCGCACCTGATCGAATTTGATCGCAGCAGAGATGAGGAACCATGGCGGGACAGAAGATCCGCATCAGGCTCAAGGCCTATGACCACGAAGTGATCGACTCCTCGGCGAAGAAGATCGTCGAGACGGTGGAGCGCACGGGGGCTAAAGTCGCAGGCCCGGTTCCGCTTCCAACTGAGAAGAACACCTACTGTGTGATTCGCTCTCCGCACAAGTACAAGGACAGCCGCGAACACTTTGAGATGCGCACCCACAAGCGCCTCATTGACATTCTCGACCCGACCCCGAAGACCGTCGATTCGCTTATGCGTCTTGACCTTCCGGCCGGCGTCGATATCGAGATCAAGCTCTAATCGGAGATATGTAGCCATGACAAAGATGATCAATGGGTCGATGAATGTGACCTTCAAGGGACTACTTGGCGAAAAGCTTGGTATGACTCAGGTCTTCGACACAAACAACCGGATCGTTCCGGTTACCGTCGTTAAGGCCGGTCCGTGCGTTGTGACTCAATTGCGTACCGAACAAAAAGACGGTTACGTCGCTGTTCAACTTGCCTTTGGCGCGATCGATCCACGCAAGGTAACTAAGCCACTTACGGGACACTTCACCAAGGCCGGTGTGACGCCTCGTCGCCACATTGTCGAGCTTCGCACAGGTGATGCAGATCAATACACGCTGGGTCAAGAAGTGGGTCCGGAGATTTTTGAGAGTGGCCAACTCGTCGACGTTACTGGCACTAGCAAAGGTAAGGGTTTCGCAGGCGTTATGAAACGTCACGGTTTCCACGGTGTCAGTTCCTCCCACGGTTCGCACCGTAACCACCGTAAGCCAGGTTCCATTGGGGCTTGCGCCACTCCTGGTCGCGTTTTTAAGGGTCTTCGGATGGCCGGCCGAATGGGTAATGAGCGCGTCACCACACAGAACTTAATGGTGCACGCAGTTGATGTTGAAAAGGGTTTGTTGCTCATCAAGGGCGCGATTCCTGGCAACACAGGCACTCTTGTTTTCGTCAAGACCGCAGCGAAGGGAGCCTAAGCAATGTCGCTCTCTTTAGACATCGTCGACGCTACAGGCAAGAAGAGTGGGACCGTTGAACTCCCAGCGGAGATCTTCGACGTGCAGGTAAACATTCCACTTATGCACCAGGTTGTTGTTGCCCAATTGGCTGCCGCCAGACAGGGCACTCACAAGACTAAAAACCGTGGTGAAGTAAGCGGTGGTGGAAAGAAGCCTTTCGCGCAGAAGGGCACCGGTCGAGCTCGTCAGGGTTCAACTCGTTCACCTAACCAACGTCATGGTGGTGTATCGCACGGGCCAGTTCCACGCGATTACGCGCAACGCACACCGAAGAAAATGATCGCAGCTGCACTTCGCGGCGCACTTTCAGATCGTGCCCGCAATGGTCGTGTCCACATCATCAGTGCGATCGCCGAAGCAACGCCGTCGACCAAAAGTGCGATCGCAGCGGTTAGCCAATTTTCCGACCGCCGTCAACTACTCGTGGTGCTTTCTCGCACCGACGAAAACTCTTGGCGCAGTCTTCGCAATGTGGATCGAATTCACTTGCTCGTTCCTGATCAACTCAACACCTACGACGTGCTTGTAAGTGATGACGTGGTCTTCACCGAATCTGCACTTAACGAATTCCTAGCGGGACCGAGCCGTGGCAAGAGCGCTTCTGCAATCGGCCGCGCTGCTGACCAGGAGGTCTCGGTATGAGTGAGTTACAGAAAGATCACCGTGACGTTTTGATCGCACCGGTTGTCTCCGAGAAGTCATATGGCTTGCTTGACGAAAATAAATACACATTTTTGGTCGCACCAGATGCGAACAAGACTGAGATCAAGATTGCTGTCGAGAAGGTTTTCGGCGTCAAAGTTCTTGATGTCAACACCATGAACCGTCAGGGTAAGCGCAAGCGCACTCGCGTTGGTTTTGGAAAGCGTAAAGACACTAAGCGCGCCATTGTTTCAGTGGCTGCTGGTGACCGTATCGACATCTTCGGAGGACCCGTCTCCTAACGGAGATAGGGCCGAGACAGGACTGGAAGTCACATGGGTATTCGTAAGTACAAGCCAACTACGCCGAGCCGACGCGGCTCGAGCGTTGCTGACTTTGCCGAAATCACTCGCACGACCCCGGAGAAGTCCCTCGTTCGTCCGATCCACAGCAAAGGTGGTCGTAACGCATCGGGTCGGGTAACTGTTCGCCACCAAGGTGGAGGACATAAGCGGGCCTACCGGCTTATCGATTTTCGCCGCAATGATAAAGATGGCGTGCCAGCCAAGGTCGCTCACATTGAGTACGACCCGAACCGCACTGCGCGAATCGCACTTCTGCACTATGCAGATGGTGAGAAGCGTTACATCATTGCGCCGAACAAACTGACTCAGGGCGACATGATCGAAAATGGTCCCCGCGCCGATATTAAGCCAGGCAACAACTTGCCACTTCGTAATATCCCCGTCGGTACTCTTATCCACGCCATTGAACTTCGTCCGGGCGGCGGAGCAAAGATCGCGCGCTCTGCTGGCGCCAGCGTTCAACTCGTGGCTAAAGAAGGCGCATACGCGCAACTCCGGATGCCATCTGGCGAAATCCGCAACGTCGATGTGCGCTGTCGCGCAACCGTCGGCGAAGTTGGTAACGCTGAGCAGTCAAACATTAACTGGGGTAAAGCAGGCCGGATGCGATGGAAGGGCAAGCGCCCAACCGTGCGTGGCGTTGCCATGAACCCGGTTGATCACCCACATGGTGGTGGTGAGGGTAAGACCTCTGGTGGTCGCCACCCGGTCAGCCCTTGGGGTCAACCTGAAGGACGTACTCGCAGAGCCAAGGCGAGCGACTCACTTATTGTCCGTCGTCGCAAGTCGAACAAGAAGCGCTAGGAGCAACATGCCACGCAGTCTTAAGAAGGGGCCTTTCGTTGATGGTCACCTCACCAAAAAGGTCGAGGTGCAGAACGAAAAGGGCACGAAGAACGTCATCAAGACGTGGTCACGTCGATCCATGATCGTGCCTACCATGTTGGGCCACACGATCGCGGTTCACGATGGTCGAAAGCACGTACCAGTCTTTGTCACCGAATCAATGGTCGGTCACAAACTCGGCGAGTTCGCACCAACGCGCACCTTTAAGGGGCACGTGAAGGATGATCGGAAGGCAAAGCGTGGCTAAGTCAACTCAGGCCCAGAAATCCCTGAACGAGAATAGGGACGGGAGCGCGGTGATTAGTTCACGCGCATCCGTCAATGAGGTTCGCATCACGGCGCAAAAAGCGCGCCGAGTGGTTGACCTCATTCGCGGCATGAAGGCCGACGAGGCGTTAGCGGTCTTGAAGTTCGCGCCACAGGCCGCTGGTGAGACGGTTTACAAACTGGTTGCCTCTGCCGTGGCAAATGCTAAAGACATTCATGGGGTTCGCGAAGCGTCAGATCTTTGGATCACGCGAGCATACGTCGACGAAGGCACCACGCTTAAGCGCTTCCGTCCCCGTGCACAGGGTCGCGCCTTCAAGATTCGCAAGCGAACCAGCCACATCACCGTGGTCGTCTCTGATGCTAAAGGAGGATCACGCTAATGGGTCAAAAAGTTAACCCGTATGGGTTCCGCCTAGGTATCACAACCGAATTCAAATCGCGTTGGTATGCCGACAAGCTTTACAAAGATTACGTGAAGGAAGACGTCGCCATTCGTCGCATGATGAATAAAGGCATGGAGCGAGCCGGAATTTCGCGAGTTGAAATCGAACGCACCCGAGACCGAGTTCGGATCGACATTCATACTGCTCGGCCCGGAATTGTTATTGGTCGCCGCGGTCAAGAGGCCGATCGCATTCGCGGGGACCTCGAAAAATTGACTGGTAAGCAAGTGCAACTCAACATCTTGGAAGTCAAGGTGCCTGAGATCGATGCGCAGTTAGTCGCGCAGGGCGTGGCCGAGCAACTCTCGAGCCGCGTGTCATTCCGCCGAGCAATGCGTAAATCGATGCAGACTGCTCTTAAGTCAGGCGCGAAAGGCATTCGTATTCAGTGCTCTGGGCGTCTCGGCGGCGCGGAAATGAGTCGAAGCGAGTTTTACCGAGAAGGCCGGGTTCCGCTGCACACACTCCGTGCCGATATTGATTACGGCTTCTATGAAGCACGAACCACTTTCGGTCGAATCGGAGTAAAGGTCTGGATCTATCGCGGCGACATAATTGGGAGCCGCACTGAGCGTCAGGCCGCGGCATTGGCTGCGGCTCGCGCCCCTAAGCCACCTCGGGCGCCAGCAAAGAGCACCCGCGCTCCACGTGCTGCAGTAACCGTTAAGCAAGCACCGACAGCAGAAAGCACGGGGGTTTAATCATGTTGATCCCACGTCGCGTTAAGCACCGCAAGCAACACCACCCAAGTCGTTCTGGTTCGTCAAAGGGTGGTACCCAGGTCGCCTTCGGTGACTACGGTATTCAGGCCCTCGAGCGGGCTTACGTAACCAACCGTCAGATCGAAGCGGCACGTATTGCGATGACCCGTCACATCAAGCGTGGCGGCAAGGTCTGGATCAACATCTACCCAGATCGTCCGATCACTAAGAAACCTGCTGAAACCCGAATGGGTTCAGGCAAGGGATCACCCGAGTGGTGGGTCGCAAACGTGAAGCCTGGGCGAGTCATGTTCGAACTTTCTGGCGTCACCGACGCTGTTGCTCGAGAAGCAATGACGCGCGCAATCCACAAGCTGCCAATTAAGTGCCGCATCATTCGGCGCGAGGAGGCGTAATGGCAATTACTGTGAATGAATTACGTGCACTTGAGGTTGACGAACTAGCGACCAAGCTCAAGGAGGCGAAGGAGGAGCTCTTCAACCTCCGCTTCCAGGCCGCAACCGGTCAACTCGAAAGTCACGGTCGCCTCCACGCGATTCGCAAAGAGATCGCTCGTATCTACACGATCATGCGCGAACGCGAACTCGGTATTGATGGTGCCGCATGAGCGGGACTGGGAAGAAGGACGAATTGAATAGCGAAGCGCGTGGTTTCCGTAAGACCCGCGAAGGCACGATCGTGAGCGACAAGATGGACAAGACCGTCATCGTTGCCGTTGAAGATCGAGTCAAGCACGCGATTTACAGCAAGATCATCCGCCGTACGAGCAAACTCAAGGCGCACGACGAGCAGAACACCTGTGGCATCGGCGACCGCGTACTAATCATGGAAACTCGACCACTCTCGGCCACCAAGCGCTGGCGAGTTGTCGAAATCCTCGAGCGCGCCAAGTAAACATCCGGCACTAACTAGTTTAACAATCAGGAGAACCCAGTGATTCAGCAGGAGTCGCGACTACGCGTCGCCGACAACACCGGTGCGAAGGAACTTCTTTGCATCCGAGTGCTTGGCGGTTCGTCGCGCCGTTACGCCGGCATCGGCGATGTCATCGTGGCCACCGTCAAGGATGCAATTCCTGGCGGACAGGTCAAAAAGGGTGACGTCGTTAAGGCGGTCGTCGTGCGGACAGTGAAGGAGCGTCGTCGTCCAGATGGCTCCTACATTAAATTCGATGAGAACGCTGCGGTGATCCTGAAGGCAGATGGCGAGCCGCGCGGCACTCGTATCTTTGGACCGGTTGCTCGCGAATTGCGTGACAAGAAATTCATGAAGATCATTTCGCTCGCACCGGAGGTTTTGTAATGGCGCGCATTAAGAAAGGTGACACCGTTCAGGTGATCACTGGTAAGGACAAGGGCGCTAAGGGTCGCGTCATTCACGTCTACCCTGAACTCGACAAGGTTCTGGTCGAAGGTGTAAACCGCGTCAAGAAGCATACCAAGGTCGGTTCGACCACGCGTGGTGCCCAGACCGGCGGCATCATCACTCAGGAAGCCCCAATCCACGTTTCCAACGTAATGCTTGTCGATCCAGAGACTGGTAAAGCCACCCGTCTTGGGTCACGACAGGACGAAGACGGCAAAAACGTGCGTATCTCTCGGCGCAGCGGTAAGGATGTATGAGATGACAACTTCAACTCTTCCAAGGCTCAAAGAACGCTACCGTTCGCAGATCCAAGAGGCTATGCGCACGCAATTCGGCTACCCGAATGTCATGCAGATCCCCGCCTTGGTTAAGGTCGTCGTGAACATGGGTGTTGGTGAAGCGGCTCGCGATTCGAAATTGATCGAAGGTGCAATCCGTGACTTGGCAGCCATCACAGGGCAGAAGCCGCAAGTGACTCGTTCGCGAAAGTCAATTGCGCAGTTCAAACTCCGTGAAGGACAGCCCATCGGTGCACATGTAACACTTCGTGGTGATCGCATGTGGGAGTTTCTAGATCGCCTAGTTTCGATCTCGCTTCCGCGTATTCGTGACTTCCGAGGCCTTTCGCCCCGTCAATTCGATGGCAATGGGAATTACACGTTTGGTCTTACCGAGCAGGTCGTTTTTCCGGAAATCGATCAGGACAAGATTGACCGAGTGCGCGGGATGGACATAACGGTAGTAACCACGGCAAGCAACGACGAGGAAGGCCGTGCGCTACTGCGCGCTCTCGGCTTCCCATTCAAGGAGAACTGAGATGGCCAAAACCTCGTTAAAAGTAAAAGCTTCACGCACCCCTAAATTTAAAGTGCGTGGTTACACCCGTTGCCAGCGTTGCGGCCGACCCCATTCGGTCTACCGTAAGTTTGGTCTCTGCCGCATCTGCTTCCGTGAAATGGCGCACAGCGGTGAACTTCCAGGTATCACCAAAGCAAGCTGGTAAATCCACTACGCCGTAGGTCCTAACGGAAACCGCGGGGAGAAAGGCCAAAGGCCAAGCATGACAATGACCGATCCAATCGCAGACATGTTGACCCGTCTGCGCAATGCGAACAGCGCATATCACGACACCGTTGCCATGCCCTCATCGAAGGTGAAGCAGCGAATTGCTGCCATCCTTCAACAAGAGGGTTACATCGGTAGTTTTCATGTGCAGAAGAACGAAGATGCAGCGGGTGCTTCATTGATTATTGACCTGAAGTTTGGTCCTAATCGTGAACGCTCGATCGCCGGTCTTCGTCGCGTGAGCAAGCCGGGTCTTCGCGTGTATGCGAAGTCGACCGGACTGCCAAAGGTTCTCGGCGGTCTCGGCGTTGCAATTATTTCCACGTCCTCAGGCCTGCTTACCGATAAGCAGGCTCACAAGAAGGGCGTAGGTGGAGAAGTTCTCGCCTACGTCTGGTAACGGGGGCTAACGAAAATGTCACGTATTGGACGTCTCCCCATCACCTTGCCTCAGGGCGTAGAAGTTACGATCAGTGGCGCTGACGTAACGGTTAAGGGACCCAAGGGTTCCTTGAATCACACGCTTGCCTCGCCAATCACTATCGCCAAGGATGAGAACGGCGTACTCGTCGTATCGCGCCCTGATGATGAGCGTATTTCACGCTCGCTCCACGGGTTATCGCGAACGCTGGTCGCCAACATGATCACTGGCGTTACCGAGGGATACACCAAGGTCATCGAAATTGTTGGCGTTGGTTACCGTGTAGTAGCTAAAGGCAGCGATCTTGAGTTCGCCCTCGGCTTCAGTCACCCAGTATTTATCCCCGCACCTAACGGAATTTCGTTCGTAGTTGAAACTCCCACCCGTTTCTCAGTGAGCGGAATTGACAAGCAACTCGTAGGCGAAGTCGCCGCGAATATTCGAAAGTTACGCAAGCCTGACCCGTACAAAGGCAAAGGTCTTCGCTACTCCGGAGAAATTGTTCGTCGCAAGCAAGGAAAGACGGGTAAGAAGTAATGGCTATCGGAGTAAAGGTCGTCAAAGGTTCGTCACGTGTGGCCAGGGCGCGTCGTCACTTCCGCGTACGGAAGAAAGTAACTGGCACTGCACTTCGTCCGCGCTTGGTCGTCAGTCGTTCAACTCGTCACGTTTTTGCGCAGATAGTCGATGACAGTAGTGGCACTACTCTGGCTTCTGCATCGACGATGGAGAGCGAATTGCGCACGTTGACTGGTGACAAAACTGCCAAGTCACGACGAGTCGGAGAACTAGTCGCCGATCGTGCCAAGAGCGTCGGAGTTTCATCCGTTGTATTCGATCGCGCAGGCAATCGATACCACGGTCGCCTGGCAGCGCTTGCTGAAGGTGCACGCGAGAACGGATTGGATTTCTAATGGCTTCACGATTCACGAGGGGGAACCGCTAATGGCTGCTGCTCCAACTAAGGGCCGAGGGCAAACATCGACCGGTACTGGAACTGGTACTGCCGCTGGAACCGGTACGGGCGCCAGTGGCGGCGAGCGTCGCGACCGGCGCGATCGACGTGACGGCGGTGGTTCTTCGAGTGAGAAGAGCGCCTACATCGAGCGCGTTGTCTTTATCAACCGGGTGGCTAAAGTTGTCAAGGGAGGCCGTCGTTTCTCGTTCACAGCGCTTGTCGTTGTTGGGGATGGCGATGGCTCGGTTGGCGTTGGCTACGGTAAAGCTAAGGAAGTTCCGCAAGCCATTGCTAAGGGAATTGAAGAGGCAAAGAAATCTTTCTTCAAGGTCCCACGCATTCAGCAGACAATTCCGCACCCAGTTCAAGGTGAAGCGGCAGCTGGAGTGGTTCTGCTAAAGCCAGCCAGTCCAGGTACCGGCGTTATTGCTGGTGGTCCAGTTCGCGCCGTCATGGAGTGCGCAGGTATCCATGATGTCCTGAGCAAGTCGCTTGGTTCCAACAATGCGATCAACATCGTGCACGCAACTGTGGCAGCACTAAAAATGCTCGAGAATCCTGAAGCTATTGCCGCCCGTCGAGGCCTTCCCCTCGAAGATGTTGCACCAGCCGCTCTGCTCCGCGCTCGCGCTGGGGTAGGTGCCTGATGGGTCGCTTGAAAGTAACTCAAAAAAAGTCGGTCGTGGGCGGCAAGCCTGAGCACCGAGAGACGGTTAGAACCCTTGGACTAAAGCGCATTGGCGATGTAGTCGTGAAGGAAGATCGTCCTGAGATTCGGGGTATGGTTCGCGCCGTGCGCCATCTGGTAACCGTCGAGGAAGTTGACTGAAATGACACTCAAGGTTCATCACCTTCGCCCAGCTCCTGGGGCCAAGACCGCTAAAACTCGCAAAGGTCGTGGTGAAGCGTCAAAGGGTAAAACCGCTGGACGTGGAACTAAGGGATCTGGCGCACGTACAACCGTGCCAGCCTCATTTGAAGGTGGGCAAATGCCCCTTCACATGCGCTTACCAAAATTACGCGGTTTCAAGAACCCGGCCCGAGTTGAATACCAGGTTGTAAATCTGGCCGCATTGACTCAGCTCTACCCCTCTGGCGGTGCCGTTACTGTTGACGATCTTGTCGGTAAAGGTGCCGTTCGGGACGGCTTGCCAGTCAAGATTCTCGGCAACGGCGATCTTTCTGTGAAGCTCGACATCACGGTTAACGCTTTCTCGGCGTCGGCTCGTGAGAAGATCACTGCAGCCGGTGGCAGCGTTAACTCACTGTAGTCAGCAGGCCATCACCTCGTTGAATCGAGGTGCCCCTAACCAGATCCGGAGGAAATCGTGCTCTCAGCGTTTGGAAAGGCGTTTAAGACGCCAGACCTTCGTCGCAAGATCCTTTTCACTTTTGGGATTATGGCGATCTTCCGTTTTGGTTCGATTATGCCCACGCCTGGCGTTTCGTACGTCAACGTCCAGAGTTGTTTGAAGCAGGTTCAAAACGGCGGCCTCTTCAGCCTCGTAAACCTATTCAGCGGTGGAGCGCTCTTGCACCTGAGCGTTTTCGCACTCGGGATCATGCCTTACATAACGAGCAGCATCATCATTCAACTTCTCACCGTCGTGATTCCGCGATTCGAAGCGCTGAAGAATGAAGGCCAATCCGGCACCGCACGCTTGACGCAATACACACGTTATTTGACCGTGGGCTTAGCAGTTCTGCAATCAACCGGACTCATCGCCGTCGCTCGCACGCCGGGCCGGCTCTTCTCTGGTTGCAGTCTCCCGATCATTCCCGACGCTTCGTGGCAACGCATTGCAACGATGATTTTCGTAATGACGGCAGGAACGTCGGTAATTATGTGGCTCGGCGAATTGATAACAGATCGCGGTATCGGCAACGGTATGTCGATTTTGATTTTCACCTCGATCGCCGCTGGCTTCCCCGGGCAACTTTGGGGCATCAAACTGCAAAAGGGCTGGTTCACCTTCCTCGTTGTGCTTGCAATCGGAATTTTGATTGTTGCAGCAGTGGTGTTCGTGGAGAACGCTCAGCGACGAATCCCCGTGCAATATGCAAAGCGAATGGTTGGTCGCCAAATGTATGGCGGAACCAGCACCTACATTCCAATAAAGGTGAACCAGGCTGGAGTTATCCCCGTCATCTTTGCATCCTCGATGCTCTACATTCC
>JANXYY010000055.1 GCA_025355805.1 Actinomycetes bacterium | reverse complement strand
CCGTCTTGACGCTTAGACAACCAGTCGGTGAAGCGGGTTAATGGAATTGTGAGTAACACGAAGAAGGCGCCCGCGACAAGATACGGCGTGAAGTTGAAAGACTGAGCCGTTTGAATGCCAGCGGCCCTTATTGCATCAACGGCGCCGAGAATGGAAATCAGTCCCGAGTCTTTTTGAAGTGAAACCAGATCATTGAGAAGTGGAGGAGTGACCTTGCGCAGAGCTTGAGGAAGTACAACTCTGCGCAAGGTTTGGGTACTTGTGAGTCCAAGTGCACGGGCAGCTTGACGCTGAGCCGGATTTACGGCGTCAATTCCTGCCCGTATGACCTCAGCTACATACGCGGTATAGGTAATAATCAGCGCGGTTGCGCCCAAAATTACTGCGGAATTCGGAAGCCACGAAATGCGCAAGCCTGGTAAACCTAAGCCCACTAAAAGGATTACGAGTAGAAGAGGCAAGCCTCGAAAAACGTCAGTATATAAAGCAGCAAGTAGTCGAATCGGGTATAACACTTCTTTTTTTGAGGTTCTAGCCAGTGCGATCACTAAGCCAAAAATTAACACGAGTATTTCGGCCACAATCATGACTCTTACATTTAGCCAGAGACCTTCAAGAACGGTGGGGAGAGCTTTAACTGCGTAATGCCGATTGAAAAAAGATTCCCTTACTCGCGCAAACCCTGGAGCACCTGATATCAAGAGCGCCAAGACCAAGCCAAATACGACAGTGCTGACGAGAGCGACGAGGGTGGAGCGCCGAGAGGCTCGATGACGAGCCGCCTCGCGCTGCAATCGCAGCGCGGAAGGCGTGTACGCCATCGAGTCCCCCGTCGTTCAAATAGGTCGAGTTAGTCGAACTCTAATTAAGAACGGGCGCGCCTACCGTAGTGGCGAGCCAGGTACTCGCGATTCCAGCAAGGGTCTTATCCGCTCGTAACGCGTCGACCGCAGTCGAAACGCAGGTGGTTATTGGGCTCCCCTTGGTGAGCACCATTCCGAACTGCTCGCCACCTGCCCCCGGTGCAAATTGGCCAACAATCAGACCATTCTTTAGATCTACTGCGGTGATGTAGAAGGCGGTTGGTAGGTCAACCACGAGGCCATCGATCTGCCCATTCCCGAGCGTCTGTTTGGCAATATCGTTGCTATCGAAAACGGCTGGTTTGTTTTTCGGCTTAATCACGTCGGTGATCGTGGTGTACGACGTGGTTCCGAGCTGTGCACCGAGTTTTGCATTTTTAAGATCCGCGATGCTCGTTGCCTTTGCGATCTTTGAACCTTTGATGGTGATGATCGCTTGTGCGACGTCGTAGTAGCCGCTGCTGAAATCAACCGCATTCTTCCGTTCGGCGGTTATGGACACCTGATTGATATCGAGGTCAAAGGGCTTCACCCCTGGCTGAATAACAGTGTTGAATGGCGCCTTTACCCAGGTGACCTGATCTTTGGTGTAGCCGAGTTTTGCGGCGAGCGCGTAAGCCACGGCTGATTCAAAGCCTTTTCCATTGGAAGGCGTGTTAGCGTCAAACCAAGGTCCATACGCGGGATCGTCGGTGCCAATCGTTAGTTTGCCCGCAGTGAGTGTTTTTAAAGTGGTTGGAGTGCACGCCGCTGCCGTTGATGACGGAGAGGCCACGGCTGCCGTGCTACTCGATGATGATGAACAGCCTGCCACCGCCACAGATACCAACAATAATGTGGTGGTGAGAAGAGTCTTTTTCATCCCAAACCTTTCCAGTCGGGGTCATGCGGTCGAACCCGTGACCAGGGGAAAACCTATCAGAGGTAAAATTTCACCCTTCATCGGCTTGGAAGCGGCCCCCATGGTAGGGTAGTTGAAGATTCAACTAGAAAGAGTGGAGATCATGACAGTCCAAGAAGTGGATCGACGCGTGGATTCCGTTGCTATGCCATCCATATATCTTGGTCACGGCGCCCCGCCCTTGGTTGATGATGAGATTTGGCCCGACGAATTGCGAAAGTGGAGTGCAGCGCTCCCACGTCCGAAATCAATTTTGGTGGTTAGCGCCCATTGGGAATCGGCGCCTTTAACAATTGGCGCAACCGAGACTGGCGTCCCGCTTTTTTATGATTTTTACGGCTTCCCGCAAAAGTATTACCAAGTCAAATACCCTGCCCCCGGGGCACCCGTGTTGGCCAAACAAGTTGCAGCGTTGATGCCAGACAACGAACCGGTTGCACATCAACCTCAACGCGGCCTTGATCACGGCGCATATGTCCCGCTCACCGTGATGTATCCAGAAGCCAATATCCCAGTACTTCAAATTTCAATGCCGACGCTTGATCCAGCGCGACTGTTAGAGCTCGGAAAGAGATTGGCGCCGCTTCGTGATGAAGGCGTCCTGATTATGGGTTCTGGGTTTCTCACTCATGGGCTTCCTTATATTTCGTTCGCCGATCCGCAAAGCCGGCCGCCTTCTTGGTCAACTGAATTCGATTTGTGGACTGATGAAGCACTTGCAAGAGGGGACGTGGATTCGCTGGTCAATTTCAAGAATCGCGCGCCAGGGATGCCCTATGCGCACCCTTCGACGGAGCACTTCGCCCCGTTATTTGTGGCTTTAGGCGCGGCCACGACGGCGGATAAATCGCCGACGACACAGGTAGATGGATATTGGTACGGACTTGCAAAACGCTCTTACGAACTGAGTTGAGCATTTTTTCCATAAAAAAAGGACATTTCGCCATGTCCCAGCGCGATAAAAACAGTTTCATGCGTCAGAATAAATACAGAACCCCTCGAAGTATTAGTTCGAGGGGCTCTGTTTTGCCGGCGCGTCCGAGAGGAGGTGTTCCCACCACGCACAGTTGTCAACCGACGAAAGCCGATCACTGTTCGCTTTGCTTGGTTTCCCAAACAAAACCTGTCGCACGCTTTCCAGTTCGAATCTAATTATCCGCAGTTCCCTCGTCGTCTTCGAGTTGGTTTCGACAGTTAAGCCCAAACCGAAACTGTTTCCTGATCCGAATCTCTTTCCTTCAAATCTAGGATCTGGTGGAAGGAGATAGATGATTTATAGAACTCTTCAGAGACGATGTCAATAGCCCTCCGAAATAATTATTTTTGTCGATAGCCAAGACGATTAAAGTTGCGTGCAAGGTGTCGCAAAAGTCACAACGGCGACTCTAAACTCTCGACTCCAGGTTGAGAATTTTGCGAATATTAAAAGGTATTAATATTTTGCGGTGGAAACAATTTGGCCCGACTCATTGCCTGTCGAAGCGATGAAGGAATTCCTTGCGCGCCAAATTGCATCTTGGACGTACTTGGGTGAGTCGAGTGTGTACAACTCGTCCTCGGAGAACGTTCTTTTCACCCGAAATGCCGGGTATGTGGCCGTAGCTGGGTCAGAAGGAACTCTTATCGGGTTTGGGTGCGAGGGAATGGAGGCGAGGGTTCCTGGACTTCATGAGGAGACTGACGTCCTGGACGTGGGTTACGGCATGAACCCCATCTTTGCGGGACAAGGACACGGCCTCGAATTGCCGCCCAATCATGGAATGAGCGAAGTCTGACGCTTGCGAAACGCCTGGGATTTGTGGAAACGGACAGCCATGAATGTGTTCAAAATGGTTCTCTGATCACCTACAACATCCTGCTGAAGAAATTCGATTTGCTCTAAGGGCCGAAGGTGCCAGCCATCCCCATCGATGCACTGGATCCCTGTCGCCAGTAGGCGGCTTACGACAGCGGAGTTGTTTCGACCGCGAGTACTTGGGGTCCGAGTTTGCGACCTGTTGGTCGTTTTGTTGCAAACCAAGATCCGATAATGACTAGTGGGAACCCGATCAAGGTGCCAATCGTAATCGGTTCACTCAGAAAAATAATGCCAAGGGCGACGGCAACAGCTGGATTTATATAAGTGATTAACGTTATTCGAACTGCGCCCATTCGATCGAGCAGAGTGAAGAAGACAATAAAGGCGAGCGCAGTACAAATGGTACCGAGCACGAAAACGCTGACGATGGATTTTGCCGAAGGCGTGTAACTCGGCCAACTACTGATCCCAGGAATTAGATAAAGAACAGCGACGATTGCAACTGATAGTGCGATCACACCAAAGGTTGAAACGTGAGCCAATTTTCGCGCAGCCATTGCAGGGGCAGCGGCATACCCAAACGAGACGATCGTCAATTGAATGATCGATCGAAGATCGGCGTGGCCCTCGTTCAGATTAATCCAGACCAAACTAACCACGCCAGCGAAGCCAATCCCTAGGCCAATCAGACGCGTTGAATGCCAGGCGCTGCGATCGCCTGAAAATGCGCCAATCAAAGTACCCATGAGGGGCGTGGTTGCGATCATAAGTGCGACCAGGCCCGATGAAATCCGCGTCTCGGAGTCGGTGAGTAACCACCAAGGCCCCGCCATTTCAACCAAGGCAAAAGCGAGGACCCATGGAAATGCCTTGAGCGCAGCCCGGAATTCTCCCCGAGCAATGGCAATCGGGACCATGATCAAAGCCGCGATACCTGTACGAAGTAGAACGACTGTGGCGGGTGAAAAATCCGTTAACGCAAATTTGATAAATAAATAAGGAATACCCCAGATCACGCAAAGCAAACCAAAAAGGGCGTAGTCGCGTCGGGTCACCAGTAAAACTTACTCGATTCTTAGGAGAGAACTTTACGGTAAACCTCAATCGTTTCTCGTGCGATCTGCGTCCAGCCAAATTCAGCCACTGCGCGCTCACGTCCAGCCGCACCATAGCGCGCTGCGAGTTCGGGGTCTCCCGCAACTTTGTTGATGGCGATCGCAAACTGGGATTCGAATTCCAAATCATTATTGCTATAAGTAACGAGCTCCCCTGTCACTCCATGTGAGACCACCTCTGGGATGCCGCCGACCGCGGAAGCGACGACCGCAGTCGAGCAGGCCATAGCCTCGAGATTTACGATTCCGAGAGGTTCATAAATTGAGGGACACACGAAGACACGCGCAGCGGTGAGCAGGGCGGTGAGTTCTGGAATGGAGAGCATTTGACGGATCCAAATAATGTTTTTGCGCTCGCTCTGCAATTTGGTTACGAGTTCTTCGACTTCGGCCCCAATTCCAGGTTCGTCAGCGGCGCCGGCAGCAAGTACGAGACCAATGCTCGGGTCGACGCTTTGCCAAGCTTTAAGGAGATGGGTCAATCCTTTCTGCCGGGTGATTCTTCCGACGAAGAGTGCAAAAGGCTCTTCGGCTGGGATCCCCAACTCACGGAGAACGTTTAAATCGTCATTCGGTTTAAATATTTCGGTATCAATCCCGTTTCTGACTGTAATTACTTTCGCCGGGTCAAGTTGGGGGTAGACCTCCAAAATGTCGGCCCGCATTCCATCACTCACGGCGATGATGGCCGCTGCAGATTCATACGCGCTCTTTTCCACCCAAGAGGAGATTCGATATCCGCCCGCTAGTTGGTCGGCTTTCCACGGTCTACGTGGCTCGAGGGAGTGGGCGGTAATTACATGCGGTCGACCGTGCAGAAGAGCACCGATATGCCCCGCCAGATTGGTGTACCAAGTATGTGAATGGAAGAGATCTGCACCCCCTTCTTGGAGAGCCTCGGCCATCGCAAGATCGGTAGCTAGTGCTGCAATCGCAGGATTCGCACCGTCAAAATCAGCCGGTGTGGGGTGTGCAATGGCATCTTGGCGCGGTTCACCAAAACAATGGACTTCGAGATCGATGCCTTCCTCTCCAAGTGCCTTTGCTAATTGCTTCACATGGACGCCCGCTCCGCCATAGATCGCTGGCGGCCACTCTTTGGTCAATAGTGCAACTCGCATGACGCGACGCTATCTCAGGTAGTTCTCATTCACTAGGCAGGCGGGGGTATTTGCCTCTAACGTCATACCATGGCCAGACAACACGACATCTTGGGCATCGTTTTGGCCGGTGGTGAAGGCAAACGGTTAATGCCGCTGACAGCAGATCGCGCTAAGCCCGCCGTCCCTTTTGGCGGCTCATATCGCCTAGTAGATTTCGTTCTCTCAAATCTTGTTAATGCAGATTTTCGCAAGATAGCCGTGCTGACTCAATACAAGTCACATTCTCTTGACCGCCACATCACCACAACTTGGCGCCTTTCCACCCTGCTCAGCAACTACATAACACCGGTTCCAGCCCAGCAACGCCTTGGCCCACGCTGGTACACCGGTAGCGCGGACGCGATTCTACAAAACTTTAACCTGATTCAAGATGAAGCCTCGGCGCATGTTCTGGTGTTTGGTGCCGACCACGTATATCGAATGGATCCGGCCCAGATGTTGGAGCAACACCGCCAGACCGGGGCTGGCATCACAATTGCTGCAATCAAGGTCCCGCGTGCCTCGGCTAGTGAGTTTGGCGTGATCGAACTCGCCGATGACGGCATCACCGTCAAGGGCTTTCATGAGAAACCGGCGAATCCGCCAGCGATCCCTGGCGACCCCGATCACGCCTTCGTATCCATGGGAAATTACATATTCGAACGTACCGCCATGGAGGATGCCCTACAACGCGATTCTGAGGATTCGAATTCACGGCACGATCTCGGAGCCAACATAATTCCAATGCTTACAGAAGCCGGGCTAGCAAAGGCCTATGACTTTTCAAAAAATGTTGTCCCCGGAGAAACCGACCGTGATAAAGGTTATTGGCGGGATGTTGGAACCTTGGATGCCTACTACGAGGCACATATGGATCTCGTCTCGGTGCACCCAATCTTTAATCTTTATAATCGTGACTGGCCACTACTAACGAATCCTCCGTCACTTCCGCCGGCAAAATTTAGTCAAGGCGGCATCGCCCAGGATTCAATCGTCGGCGCTGGGTCGATTATTGTTGGCGCGCATTTAGTGAGAACGGTCTCCTCTTACGATGTGATGGTGACCCGAGGCGCCTTCGTTGAAGCCAGTGTATTGATGCCATCGGTACGAATCGGAGCTAACGCGGTAATTCGTCGAGCGATCCTAGATAAAAATGTGATCGTTGAAGAGGGTGCTGAAATTGGTGTTGATATCGAACGAGATCGCGAGCGATTCACTGTCTCAGACGCCGGGATCGTGGTGGTGGGAAAAGGAATTCGGGTAACGCGTTAAATGATGTTTAATTCGGCCAATTTTGCTCGGAGTGCCGGATCACTTGGTTCAGTCAGGTGAGTTTGATCTGGGAAAACGATTACCGGAATCCTCTGTGCTCCACCATTTATTTCAACGGCCTTCTTAGCTGCTGATGCGTCTTTCTCAACATCAATGTAGGTGTAGGTGACGGCGAGTTCATCGAGGAGACGCTTAGAACGACGACAATCGCCGCACCAACTGGCTCCATAAAAAGTGATCATAGTGAGATACTACTTGCGTGAGTGTTATCTCGTTTGCCAGAACCAAGAAGCGGCAGGCAGTGTTCCGCTTGGAAGTCGCGAAAATTGAACGTGTGATGCGCAAAGCGGCTCGTCGTCGAAGATCCGTTCGACGAGACTTGGCGCCTGAAATTTTAATTGGTCCCGCTAACTCTGCGGGCCAAGCCACCACCTGGAGCAAGGCTCTGCAAAAAGGTGGGACTACCGCAAGTTCGCTTCGAATTGCGGCAGATGACGATCCAGGTTGGTATTTAACTGATCTCAAACTCGAGCGCACGAAATGGCGCAATTATTCTGCTCGAATTGAATTCGGGAAACAATTCGTCGAGGATTTCGACGGTTTACTTATGGAGTCGCTTCGACCGCTGTTTGCGCTGCGCGATAAGAATGACACTTCTGCGGTGCGCGCCAAAGAAGATCTTCAATTGCTAAGGCGCTGTCGCATTAAGACAGCGCTCGTTTTCCACGGAAGTGATATTCGCGACACGAAAGCACATGCTGCACGCGAAGAATTCTCGCCCTACCGAAACCCAGGTGATCCACAGATTTTGCGCCGACTTCAAGAACGTGCGGAGATAACGCGATCAGTCGCACTCAAACTCGGCGCTGCAGGTTATCCACTTTTAGTAACGACACCCGATCTGTTTCTTGAATTACCCACCGCTACCTGGCTCCCAATTGCCATCGACTTCGACACTTTTGCAATGGCGGGGAATCAAAGCCCGGCCTTCAACGAGACCGGTCCGCTCCGCGTGCTCTATCAACCTAGCCGTGGTTGGTTAAAATCACACGAACAGATCGAACCAGTACTTCGCAATTTGGAACACGAAGGGATTATCCACCTCGTTCGGAACGATCCGGTCGAACATGCAAATATGCCGAGTCGCATCGCATCTGCGGATGTCGTAATTGATCGATTCGACGGCATTACAGGGGTTCTTACGGCGGAGGCGCTGGCGTGTGGCCGAGCAGTGATTGCAAATGTCTCTCATTGGGCGCATGCCAAAGCCGAAATTATCGCACCCGTTCACCACGCCACGCCGCTGACACTAGGCGAAGTCCTGCACGCTCTCGCTAGTGATCGTCAATTATTGCGCTCGACAGTCGATGCAAATCGAGAGTTTGTACGAACATGGCACGACGGGCGAATGAGCGCGGAACGCATTAAACGCGCTTTGAAATTGTAGTTATGGTCGGAATTAGCCGCTAGTTCTTGCGCTGGCGACGACGGTACCAAAACAGTGCTCCGCCACCCAAAATCACTCCAGCGATTAGGTACAGACCAATCGTCAAATTCATTTCCCCGGCCGATCGACCCTCGCCCTTATCGATACCGTTCTCATTTTCCGTGTTGACCAGAATTTTTGCGGTTGCGGTGGCCGTGAGCGCCGGAATCAAAATTTCGAAGCCCGCACTCGCCTCAACTGGATGTCCATCTGCACTCACGACTCGATAATTTACGATGTAGTGGCCGTTCAACAAAATTGGGCCTATCGCAACGGAGAGGACATTGTTCTTTGTTTTTGGAATTCCGTTATCCACCCGGATTCCGTCAGGTCCGGTGACGGTGAGGCCATCACCTGCTGGCGAGATCTTCTCACTGAAGGTCAACACGATTTTGGTTGGAGCGGTCGTCGCGGTGGAATTCTGCAACGGCGTCATGCTGAGCAGCTCTGAATGGGCGCTAGCAGGTGTCGCGATGATGGCTATGAGTAAAATCGCTGCGGTGAGATAAGGAAGAACTTTTCGCAATTCATTCTCCTAATAAATCGCATGCTTACGACGGTTGCGCATCACGAGGATGGCAGTTGTAGCGCCAATGAGCGCCGCGAGTCCGATTGCGATTAAGCCGCTTTCATCCGTCAGCAAATTATGTCGCTCGCCAATTTCCATACCTTTGGGGGTTTCATCTCCCACATTGGGTTGACTGCCTTCGCCAGATTCACCGTACCCGGGACTTTGAGTGGCTGGTGGGGTTGTGGCTGTACCTGAGACCAGAAGAAACTTGGTGTTGATTGCCGTCGCCGGAGCGGCCACCGCGAATGCCACGAGCGTCGCTGCGGCAATCATCACCAGACGGCACCTCATAGTCAGATAGTGCCATATCTCTTGTTGAGATGGTGCTTCGTAGGTGCTGAGAGAAAGCCAGACCGGGCTGCCTGGGGCTTGTCGGGGCGTATGTTGAGATCACAACACTTAGAGAGAGTAGGGAGCGCGATGGACTGGGGATATGGAAATCAAGGCATGGGGCCATTCGGCTGGATTGGCGGCGGTATCATGATGATTCTTTTCGTCATCTTGGCGATCTGGATAGTGCGGCAATTGACGCAATCAGGAGACCATAGAATCACGGGCGGGCGCACTTCTGCGTTAGAAGTATTAGATCAACGATTCGCTCGAGGCGAAATACCGCTTGAGAGTTACACCCGCGATCGCGAAGTGCTCAAGAAGGCTTTACGGGAAAAATAGGTCTTGCCTTCCAGCTAACCGGCGAGTAGTGCCCCAAGATAAGTAGCGCCGAGTGCGCTAAGGCCGCTCAGGGCACCCCAGATCGCAAGGGCGGGCGTGCTCTTTGCCTTGCTGTGGAGATA